>CAYTMK010000056.1:0-8859 GCA_964438885.1 uncultured Erysipelotrichaceae bacterium
AACCCTTACCACGGTCCAAGCTTAGTTTGATTTTTTCATCTAGGCTTTTGTCTTAGCCTATCGACATTTAGGAACCTAAGTAAAGAAAATGCTCTTGCATAGTGGCAAGAGCATTTTAAGAGTCAAATCTTTTATGCTGCTAAATTAGGGCTATCTTCACTAGGAAAGACAGCTTCCATTTTGCAATGAAGATCATCAAGAATTTCATAGACTGAAAATTCAGCAAATTCAGTTAAAGCGAGCCCATCACAAGTAGGCTCAACAAGGCCTTCTTCTTCAAGTTCCTGGGCGGTATAACGAAGGGACACTGCCGCATAAGGAAGGGTATTCAAAATGGCAATCCATGTCATGGCGCCACCGGCCTCACGTAACAAATCAAGGATACAAAGTTGTAAATAATCGAGTTGATTTTCACGCGCATACAATTTATAAAACCAATCCGAATCTTGACTGTAATAGAATTGTCCTTTTTTCATGAATTTATTTTACAGGATAAAATTTCAAATGAACACAATCTGATTCATCTTCCTGAAATAAAGCCTCAATAAATTTCCCTAGACTTCTTTTGATTAAAAGGATTCAGAGCTTTAAAAAGACAAATCTTTTTCATGAAGGCTCAAGGAATTTCTTAAAATCGCACATCCCATGAGCGATTTTTTTAAAAGATTTTAAGTTGGAAGGAAAAGTTTAAAATTTGCGCTATTCTGTTCTTCGAAACTAGAAAGGATGTTCACCATGATAAAAGTTGGAATTGCTGGGTATGGAAACCTTGGCAAAGGAGCCGAAAAAGCTGTTTTAGCTGCTCCAGATATGGAATTAGTCGGAATTTTTACCCGTCGTAATCCAAGCTCAATAAACACAGTAAGTGGTTGTCCTGTGTATTCCTTAAATGATGTCGAACAATTTAAAGATGATATCGATGTAATGATTCTTTGTGGAGGAAGTGCTTCGGATTTGCCTGAGCAAACTCCCGCTCTAGCCGCTTTATTTAATGTTGTAGATTCTTTTGATACACATGCTCGAATTCCTGAACATTTCGAAGCCGTAAATGATGCGGCTCAAAAGGCCGAAAAAACCGCAGCCATTTCTATTGGCTGGGATCCAGGTTTATTTTCTTTAAATCGCTTGATCTCTGAATCTATTTTGCCCGATGGGGCTAGCTATACGTTTTGGGGTCGTGGAGTTTCACAAGGGCATTCCGATGCGATTCGCCGCATTGAAGGCGTTGTGGATGCTAGACAGTATACAGTGCCTGTTCCTGAAGCCATTGAAGCGGCACGTAGTGGAAACCGTCCTGAGCTGAGTACGCGTGAAAAACATACGCGGGAATGCTACGTGGTAGTCGAAGAAGGGGCCGATAAAGCAGCGATTGAAGAAGCCATTAAAATGATGCCCAATTATTTTAGCGACTATGACACCACTGTTACATTTATTTCTCAAGAAGAACTTGATGCGAATCATAAAGAGTTACCACATGGCGGCTTCGTTCTTCGCAGTGGAAATACCGGAGATAAGCATCATCTCATTGAATACTCTTTAACGCTAGATTCTAATCCTGAATTTACTGCCTCTGTTCTGACCGCTGTAGCACGGGCGATCGCTCGTATGAATGCCGAAGGATTGACAGGAGCGAAAACAATCTTCGATATTCCTGCTAGTTATTTATCTCCTCTTTCTGCTCAAGAACTACGCGCTCATCTTCTTTAAAAAAAAAGCCTTTCTTTCATTCGAATACTTGGATTCGAAAAAGAAAGGCTTTTTTAGGAGAAAATGTTTAGCCTAATTCGAAGAAGGCTAGCATCTTCACCTCTTATATTTAAAGAAAAAAGATTAAGAGTGGGCTGCTTTCATATGCGCCAAAACCGCATCGGTAATTTCTTTCGTACCACATTGAACCATCCCTGAACTCATCATGTCTGCGGTACGCAACCCATCATTAAGAGTGGCTTCCACCGCATTTTCAATGGATTTGGCTTCTTCTTCCATATTGAAGGAATAGCGAAGCATCATCGCAGCGGACAAAATACAGGCAAGAGGATTGACTAAATTTTGACCCGCAATATCGGGAGCTGAGCCATGAATGGGTTCATATAATCCTCTTGGCCCATCGCCTAAGGAGGAAGAAGGAATCATACCAATAGAACCCGTAATTTCGCTGGCTTCATCGGATAAAATATCTCCAAACATATTTTCAGTCACAATGACATCGAATTGAGACGGATTTTTACAAATTTGCATCGCTGCATTGTCAACAAACATCACATCAAATTTCACTTCGGGATATTCTTTAGCCAAATCATAGAGTACCGAGCGCCATAACCGTGAAGTATCCAAAACGTTCGCCTTATCGACAAGTGTCAATTTCTTGTTACGCTTCATGGCTGTTTCAAAACCAACTTTTCCAATACGACGAATTTCGTTTTCATCATAAGGCATATAATCAATCGCTTGACGAACTCCATCCTCTTCGATGGTTTCATGTTTTCCAAAATAGACCCCACCTGTTAGTTCGCGCACAATCACAAAGTCAATGCCTTGATCGGTAATTTCTTTTTTTAAGGGTGAAGCCTGTGCCAGCTGGGGCCAAATTTTAGCTGGACGTAAATTCGAAAACAATCCCATCCCTTTTCGCAAAGATAAAAGTCCTTTTTCAGGCCGTTGGGCTCCAGGCAATCCTTCCCACTTCGGTCCCCCTACGGCACCAAGAAGAACCGCATCACTCGCAAGACATTTCTCGAGTTCTGCTTGTGGTAAGGGTTCACCAAATTGGTCAATGGCATCGCCTCCCATCGCAATGGGGACATAGTTCCATTCATGGCCATATTGTTCCGCTACTAAATCCAACACGCGTAAGGTTTGTTCGATGATTTCCCGCGAGGAACAATCCCCGCGAATGACACCAATGGTTTTCTGCATTCTTCTTCCTTCTTTCTTTTTTGAAAAAAGAAGCCACCACGCAGGGCGGCTTCTAATCTATTGATTTTGTTGGGTACGCAAATAATTCATCCAACCACCATTTGCGATGATTTCTTGGATAAAGGGAGGAAAGGGCTGGGCTTTCCACTGTTTACCAAGCGTTACATCTTCAATAATCCCTTCATCAAAATTTACAATCACTTCATCACCAGGTTGAATTTCTTCAGCCGCAGCTTCGCATTCCATGATGGGAAGTCCGATATTGATGGCATTGCGATAAAAAATACGGGCAAACGATTTAGCAATAACGCAATCAATCCCTGCTGTTTTAATGGCAAGGGGTGCATGCTCACGACTTGATCCACATCCAAAGTTCCAGCCGGCACAGATCAAATCTCCCTTTGCTACATTTTTGGTAAAGTCAGCATCGATGTCTTCCATGCAATGAGCCGCAAGGGCTTGAGCATCCGGCGTATTGAGATAACGAGCCGGAATGATGACATCCGTATCGACATTATCCCCATATACAAACGTTTTTCCATGCGCTTCATTCATGAGTAATTTCTCCTTCTTGTTCACGAGGATCCGCAATATAGCCTTTTAAAGCACTATAAGCGGCCGTATAAGGACTAGCTAAATATACTTCTGAAGTCACATCACCCATACGTCCTACAAAATTGCGGTTCGTTGTGGAGATGCAGCGTTCATGAGGAGCCAGTATTCCCATATATCCTCCTAGGCAAGGTCCACAGGTTGGGGTCGATACCACAGCGCCAGCTTGAACAAAAGCCATTAAATAGCCATTGGCAATACATTCTTTATAAATGTCCATAGTTGCGGGAATGATAATACAGCGCACTCCTTCTTTGACTTGTTGGCCATTGAGAACTTCAAAAGCGGCTTCCATATCTTCCATTCGTCCATTGGTGCAGCTTCCAATGACAACTTGATCAATTTTAATTTCATTGGAATCTTTGGCTAAATGTGTATTCTCAGGCAAATGAGGCCAAGAAACCACTGGTTCTAATTTGGATAAATCCATTACAATGACTTCCTCATATTGAGCATCTGGGTCGGCCTCATAAATGACTGGTTCTTGCGCTCCATGATCGGCTAAGAAAGCCAAAGTTTTTTCATCCACAGGGAAAATTCCATTTTTAGCCCCCGCTTCAATGGCCATATTACAAATACAAAGGCGATCATCCATGGATAAAGAATGGGCTCCTTCTCCTGTGAATTCTAGTGATTTGTAAAGAGCTCCATCGACTCCAATTTGGCCAATTAAAGATAAAATGACATCTTTTCCTGTGACATAAGGAGGAAGCTTTCCGATAAGTTCTACTTTAATAGCGGATGGAACTTTAAACCAAGCTTTTCCTGTGGCCATACCCGCAGCCATATCCGTAGAGCCTACACCAGTAGAAAATGCGCCCAGTGCTCCATAAGTACAAGTGTGCGAATCGGCACCGATTAAACAATCGCCAGCCGTTATACGACCTTGTTCGGGTAATAAAGCGTGTTCAATGCCCATTTTTCCCACATCATAAAAATGAGAGATATTGTGTTGATGACAAAATGAGCGACAGGTGGCCGATTGTTTAGCCGCTTTAATGTCTTTGTTGGGGACAAAGTGATCCAAAACCACATTGATTTTTTCTGGATCGTAGACATGATCAAAGCCAGCTTTTTCAAATTCAGCAATCGCTACTGGAGTGGTAATATCGTTACCCAGCACGCCATCTAAATTCGCTAAAATTAATTGTCCTGGCTCTACCGTTTCTAAGTTGGCATGAGCAGCCAATATTTTTTGAGTCATTGTCATTGGCATAGTGAATTCCTCCTTTATTTTTCTCTTTCAAAGCGAGTATTGATGGCAGAAGCCAAAGCTAAAATACCTGAGAATAAAATGTCAGAATCCGTGCCAGCTCCCCAGCTAATCTGGCCATCTGGCCATCGCAACCCAATATAGCTTGCCGCAAGGGCATCCGAACTTTTTCCAAGTGTATGGTCAGTATAGGTTTCAAGCGTATAACTCAAACCAAGTCCTTGTTTAAGCGCATTATTTACCGCATTCAAGCGTCCATTTCCGCTTCCATACCATTCATATTCTTGGCCATCCACCATAGCGGTTACGACTGCTTTGAGCGTTCTTCCTTGAATAAAATGCGCTTCCTTGATTTCAAGAACTGGGCTTTTTTTATTGAGATAGGCGTTTTGGAAAATTTCATAAATTTCTTCTGGCTTTAATTCAGCATGATGACGATCCGAAACATCTTTTACTGTATAGCCAAAGTGCTCTCGCATTTTTGGGGGTAAATTATAGCCAAAACGCGTTTCTAAGATATAACCAATTCCTCCTTTACCCGATTGAGAATTGACCCGGATGACATCCGCATCGTAAGTGCGAGATAAGTCATGAGGATCAATGGGCAAATAAGGAACTGTCCAACGTCCAAGGGGATCTTGTTCTTTGCATTTCATTCCTTTGGCAATGGCATCTTGATGGCTTCCAGAAAAAGCCGCAAATACCAAAGCTCCTGCATAAGGTTGGCGTTCATGGACATGCATTCTCGTCAAGCGTTCGTAAATTTCTACGATTTCAGGCATATCGGAAAAATCCAACTCAGGATCAATGCCTAAAACATATAAATTCATCGCTAAAGTTACCGCATCTACATTTCCAGTGCGCTCCCCATTTCCAAACAAGCAACATTCCACGCGCTGCGCCCCAGCGAGTAAAGCCAATTCCGTATCGGCCACTCCTGTGCCTCGATCATTGTGGGGATGAGTGGATAAAATGACGCTATCACGACGATGCAATCGATCTGAGCAATATTCAATCTGATTGGCATAGACATGAGGCAAAGACATTTCGACAGTAACGGGTAGATTGATGATCATAGGGCGCTCTGGTGTGGGCTCCATGACATCAATCACGGCATTGCACACTTCTAAAGCATAATCTGGTTCAGTCCCCGTAAAGGATTCGGGAGAATATTCAAACAAGAAGTTCCCTTCGTATTCTTCCGAAAGTTGTTTCACCAATCGAGCCCCTTCTAAAGCAATTTCTTTGATTTCTTCTTTAGACTTTTTGAACACTTGTTCACGTTGCGCTTTAGAGGTGGAATTGTAAAAATGAACCACTGCTTTTGGCGCTCCTTTTATGGCTTCAAAAGTTTTACGAATAATGTGTTCACGACACTGGGTCAAAACTTGAATGGTAACATCTTCGGGAATCAAATCATTTTCGATAAGAGTACGTAAAAACTCATATTCCGTTTCGGAAGCCGCAGGAAAACCGACTTCAATTTCTTTAAAACCAATGCGAACCAAAAGTTGGAAAAACTCAAGTTTTTCTTCAAGAGACATGGGAACGATGAGGGCTTGGTTGCCATCCCGCAAGTCCACCGAGCACCAAATAGGGGCTTGATCAGGATGGTCTTTTTTTACCCAACGATATTCAGGGTTTTCAATCGGAAAATAGCCTGGGGAATACTTTGAAGCATCCATTTTATTTCCTCCTTCAATAAGGGCGTTTTATACGCCACCAAAGAATCGCCGTCCAATAAAAAACCGTCTCATTTGAAAGTGCAAAAGCACACTCAAAGAGACGGATACATTCAATCCGTGGTACCACTCTTATTGCCGTTTCACAAACGGCCACTCAACGATCCAACAATCGTTTCTTCTATAACGGGAAGGTCCGGAAAGACTTACTGATTTCACTCTTTCAGCTCTAAGGGGAGTGGTCGAAGCCTTGTTTGCGCCTTTCATCAACCGGCTACTTTCTACAAAACAAATTGGCCACGGGTTTATCCTTGTCATCGCCATTGGATTCAATCGTGTTCTCATTTTAGAGAAGGGGATGAAACCTTGTCAACGCACTCTAAGCGCTTTTGAAAACGAATGAAAGAAAAAGATCAAAAAAGATCAAATAAATTTTAAACTTTTCTCTTTCTTCTTTTTCAATCCTTTTTCTGTTATTGAAAATAAAAACTATTTTGAGTAAAATTTTTGCAATTCATCAATAAGGAGAGTAAAATATTTAAGAAATGTGCCCGTAGCTCAATGGATAGAGTAACAGATTCCGATTCTGGTGGTTGGAGGTTCGAGTCCTCTCGGGTGCGCCATTTTTTTTTGTCTTTTACCTTTCATTTTTTGTCGCTATAGCTCAGTAGGATAGAGCGACCGCCTCCTAAGCGGTAGGTCAGAGGTTCGACTCCTCCTAGCGACGCCAATGCCTCTTTCGTCAAGAAATGTTTTCTTGACGTTTTTTTATTTTTTCCCTTTAAATCAAGGTATAGTAAAAAGAGTCTTATAGGTAAAGAAAAAGGAGAAACTATGGCAATTGTCGTGAACTTGTATTACACCGGAAAAAATGGGAATGCCAAACGGTTTGTGGAAGAGATGATCCAAAAAGGCCTTGTCGATCGCATTCGTGAGCAAGAAGGAAATTTACGCTATGACTATTTTTTGCCTTTTGATGATCCCGAAACAGTTCTTTTGATCGATAGCTGGAAAGATCAGGAAGCCATTGATCGTCACCATGCTTCCCCTATGATGGAAGAAATCGCAAAGCTACGTGACCGCTATGATTTGCATATGCGAGTAGAGCGCTTTACGAGCCAAGATGAATTACCTGAAAAAGACCAAAATTTCATTCGCACCTAAGCTTAGAAAATATAAGACAATCATTTTTATTAGGGATGTTTATCAAGCGAATTCTACATCTTAGCCCATTCCGTGCTAAGATTTCCAAACACGGCCAATCTTTTTCCTTAGAAATTGGCTTCAAAAAAAAGTCAATTTTAGCCCCTTTCTTTCTAAAATTCTTGAACCAAATGAGGATTGGCGTAATTTACTAAAAAAGATAGGATGACTACAGAAAAAAAGATGAGTCAATGGAGAGGAATTTCATGGTTGATCGATATCCTGTACCAATTGAACCTTTAAATCGTTCTGGCTGGGTCAATATTTATCTGCCAGATGATTATTATTCTGGTAGCGATCGCCGCTATCCAGTTCTATATATGTTTGATGGACAAAATTTATTTTTTGACCAACAAGCTTCTTTTGGGACCTCATGGCATTTAAAAGAGTTTTTAGACCAAGCCCCTCATTCGTGTATTGTCGTAGGATTAGAATGTGATCCTAGAGGGGACAATCGGTTGCATGAGTATACCCCATACCCGCTTTCCAATACTTTTTTTGGCAATACCATTGGAGCTGGAGCTGTTCTTGCTCAATGGATCGTCCAATGGCTCAAGCCAAAAATTGATCAAGGATTGCGCACTTGGCCTCAGCGTGAAGCAACCGCAATTGCGGGAAGCTCGATGGGAGGGCTTATGGCTTTCTTTGCGGTGGTTCGCCATAATGAAGTTTTTTCTAAGGCTGCTTGTCTTTCTCCCTCCGTTATGATTTGCCAAGAAGAAATTTCAAGAGAATTTGAATGCAAAGACCTGAATCCGGATACTCGTATTTATTGGTCTTTTGGCGCCAAAGAGCTCTCTCCTTTACGCCGCTTGGAAGCGGAAATGCTTCTTGAAGAATACAAGTGGTCTTTAGAATTTCGAGGAGGCTATGGCAAAGTGGTTATTGTGGAAAATGGGTATCATAATGAAGAATGTTGGGGTCGGCAAAATCCTAATTATTTTCACTTTTTCTGGGATGATCCCCATGATCTTGGGGAAGTTGATTCCTTGGAATCTTCCACTTAAGCATCTTCCACGAGGTTTAACAAAAAATACACTACAAATTTCCTAAAGAGGGGAGTTATCAAATGTGTGACTCGTTAGATAGTGAAAAGCTATCTGGGGTGGACTAGTTATATAATACTAATCAATCAATACCTAATACTTCGAGGATAGGAATGAAGGAGTAACGACCTGAAACTCCCTCTTAAGACTCCGATGGGCATGAAGGGGTTAGCAACCTGAAGTGTGC
>CAYTMK010000057.1:0-8751 GCA_964438885.1 uncultured Erysipelotrichaceae bacterium
GAAATAGGAATGAAACATAAAAGTTATAACTTTTTATAAGTTTTCAGTAACGGTTTACTTGTTCTTTACTTTTTCCTAGCTTAGGCTAGAAATAGTACCATCTTAGAAGGAGATTTTAGGATGAAAAATGTTTGTTTGATTACGGGGGCTTCTGGGGGATTAGGAAAAGAGTTTGCTTATCTCTTTGCCAAAAATGGCCAAAATCTTGTTTTAGTGGCTCGTAGCTTGGATAAATTAAAAATTTTATGTAAAGAGCTACAAACGACGTATGGCATTCAAGCGATGGCTTATAAAGCGGATCTTACAGTCGATGAAGAAATTTTAAAGCTGTATCAGTGGACCAAAGAACAGGATTTAAAAATCGATTTTCTCATCAATAATGCTGGCTTTGGTGATCGAAAAGCCTTTATTGGTTCGAATTGGGCGCGTGGACAGGCTCTATTGGATTTAAATGTTTTCGCTTTAGTGCATATGACCTATCTGTTTGGTGCTGACATGAAAGATCGCCAATTTGGTCGAATTCTCAACATTGCCTCAGCAGCTGCTTTTGCGGGTGGACCCTATATGGCTTTATATTATGCTTCTAAAAGCTTCGTTCTTTCTTTTTCAGAAGCTTTATATGAAGAATTAAAAGACTTTGGAGTAACCGTTACGGCTTTGTGTCCAGGTCCTACTGCTACGGAATTTGAAAAAAATGCGCATTTAAATGGTTCTGTGATGTTTTCGGCTTTAAAACCAGATTCTGCCGTAAAAGTGGCTCAATTGGGATTCAATGCGATGATGGCTGGAAAAGCCATTCAATACAGTGGATTGGTTACCCGTTCTTTTAGTTTTGTAACCCGTATTTTACCCCGTAGTCTTTCGCGTAAAATTGCGATGCGTGTAAATAAAAACCAATAAAAAAACTATGAGTTCAATTCTCATAGCCTTTTAAAGATTGTTAAAAAATTGAGCAAAAAAATTATCTTTATTAGAATGGTTTTGTGCCAATTCGAGTTGAACTAAGAAATCTTGTCCCCCACTCACCATTTCTAAATCATCATCACTTAAAGCCCCCTCTTCGATTTCGGCTTCTTGGTAAAGAGATTGGTATTCTTTGAGTGTAAATGGAAGTTTATTGGCTTTCGCTAAAGGAATCAGCACTTTTTCCACCACTAGAATTTCGTTGTCGGTTCCTTCATAGGGTGCGGATAATTTTTTTACTTGTTTTTTTAAAGTTTCACTGTGAGCTAATTTTTCTTGAAACAATACAATGTTTTCAACAGCCATGTCCTACCTCTTTTATTTTAAAATCAGAGCCCCATCTTTTAAAGATTATAGATTAAAATGAAAGAGATATGCTAGCTCTTTCATCTATGTCAAATCTAGCTCTATTGTTGATCATGATGCAATATTTTTTTTGGAAGATGCCCTCTTTCCTAAAAAAAAGAAGAATTATCTTGATCTTTTAGAGGTAAGAGTATCCCTCTTTTCTTACGAATAGTTTAAAAGAAAAGCATAGCTTTTAAGGTCTTAAAGCAGGGAAAATTTTAAATGAGATCATTAGAACATATTCGTTTATCTGGGAAAGCATGCGTTAGCCGCAAGGGAATCCTTTTATACGATTCGAACCAGGGAATCATTTTTTTTATCTTTCTAAACAATCGACCTCTCAATGGCTTGTTTATAGCTATGAGCACTAGAATTTTTGATGATTGGCTCACTTAGGACCTTTTTTCCTTTTTAATGTGGATAGTTGTGGTAGGGATAAAACCAATTTATGTTGGATCGAGGCGGATCTTTCACAGCTTATTTTCCTAAGATTGAATATTTGATTCCTGAGGATCTCTTTACTTTGAAATCTAAAGAAAAAATAGACTGTTCTTAATGGATGTTATGAGCTCCTCAACTTTCTTGGCTCCCTTATTTTCTTATAGATGAGCACCCAAAAAGGGAAAGAATTTTAAATTCTTTCCCAAGCTTTCATTCAAATTATCGACTCTATAAGTTCGATACACTGACTTAAAAGAAAAAAGGCAGAGAAATCTCTCTGTTCTTTTTTAAAAAGCCAAAAGTTTATAGGAAGTTGGATCAAGTTGAACACTTCCTTGAATGTCTTCAGATTCGTTTGTCATTAAATTGGTCATTGTTTGATAAACATTGACTGGAATAGAAATGGGTTGATCGGTCAAATTAATGCAAGTCCAAACTGATTTCCCATTCCAACTGCGTTGATAAATACACCAAGGATTATTGATCGCAATTTGGGTATAATCGCCATACACCAATTCTGGATGATCATGGCGAATCTGGGCAAATTGGGCAATTTGATCGGTTAAATCAGTCCATTCAAGCTTTTCAACTTTGGGACGTAAAGCGGTGTCATTGGCATTTTTTGTTCCTGTTATCCCCCATTCACTTCCATAATAGACACAAGGAATACCTGGCATGGTATAAACCATCGCATAAAGAGCAGGAAGTAAAGAAGGATTCTCTAAAGTACTTGCGATGCGGTTGACATCGTGATTGTCTACAAACGATAATAAGTGTTTTCCCTGATAGAGACACCATTGTTCTTTGCCAAATTGGCGATTAAAGGAGTATAAAATTTCGTAAAAATTTTTGGAATTAAACGAAGAATAGAGTCCCTTATAACATTCATAATTTGTACAGGAATCAAGCTTTTCCTCATTTACCCATTGGTTATAGTCTCCATGAAGAGTTTCACCAAGTAAGAAAAATTCAGGATCACGTGCTTTGACATGTTGGTGCAAGGCCTTTAAAAATTCGCCATCTAAACAATATGCTACATCCAAGCGCAAGCCATCCACTCCAAATTCATCAATCCAAAAATCCACCGTATCTAAAAGATATTGAATGACTTCCGGATTGCGTAAATTGAGTTTGACAAGAGCATCGTATCCTTCCCAATTGGCATAATGTAACCCATCATTATAGGAATTGTTCCCCCAAAAATCGATTTGAAACCAATCTTTGTAGCGAGATCGTTCACGATTTTTTAATACATCTTGAAATGGGCCAAATTGGCGTCCGACATGGTTAAAAACTCCATCAAATAAGACCCGAATGCCATTTTTATGAAGAACCTCTACTAAATGTTTTAAGTCATCTTGATCCCCTAAGCGGCTATCTACTTTTCGATAATCAATTGTGTCATAACCATGCGTAACGGATTCAAAAAGGGGATTGAAAAGGACCATATCGATATTCAGCTTCTTTAAATGATCTACCCAGCTTTCAAGATTTTTAAGTCGGTGCGTGGGTTGAAAATCGTTTTCAAAAGGTGCACCGAGTGCACCTAAAGGATAAATTTGATACACATTGGATTCAAAAGCTTTCATACATTAAGAAGCTTCTTTAAGAAGCTTCTCCTCCTTTCAAAGTAGAATGGTTTTTCGACTTTAGGTAAAAGAAGTTGGAATGGTGTATTTGACTTCAAAGCTAAAAAATACAAAACATCTACTGAAAAAAGAATAGCTAAAGATACTTCAAAATCAATTTATAATTCTTGGATTCTTAAAGGAGGATAGAAATTCCTTCTCAAAAAGACATTTCCTTCCAAAAAAGCTAGCCAAAAAAGCTAGTCCCTTTATTCGCAAAGGTCAGCTGGTTTGGCTTGAATGGCTTGATCCAATAAATGGGGATCCAATTGAATTTGAACGCCAATTTTTCCACCAGAAAAATAAATTTCATCATAATCCAAGGCACTTTGATCAAAATAAGTGGGAAAATGTTTTTTCATTCCAAGAGGTGAACATCCTCCATGAACATATCCCGTTAAAGGCAATAACTGTTTTTGGGGAAGCATTTCTAGTTTCTTTTTTCCCGCGATCTGCGCTGCTTTCTTAAGAGAAAGGTGGGCATCAGCTGGAATCATAAAGACAACGGGTTCTTTGTTTGGAGTAATGGTGACGAGCGTTTTAAAGACTTGCTTGGGACTTGTCTTTAATAATTCAGCCACACTTCGAGCGTCTTTGGCCTCTTTAAACTGCAAATCAAAGGCTTTATAAGGTACCTTCAGGGTATCAAGATGACGCATGGCGTTTGTTTTTTTGACTTTCATCCACAATCCTTTCTAGCTTGCGTAAAATTTGACGAGCAGCAGCCGCTTTGGTCATAGAATGATCCATGGCGGTTTTTAAAATGTATTGATGCGCTTTATCTTCACTCCAGTGGCAAAGCAAAACCAACTGCATTTTGGCTTGATTGACAAGTTTTTCATCTTGAAGCTTACGCTTTTCTTGATTTAAGCTTTCCAATAAACGTCGCTGACTTTGGGCATTTTTGCCTAAGTAATCCGCAATTTGAGCCAACGTGGTTTTCGAAATGCGTGAAGAAAGCGTTAAGATGAGCGCATCTCGGTATTGGTAACTTAAAGTATCCGTTTGGTTTTGGGGACACAAAACCAAAGCACTGGTATTGTGTAGCATACTAAGTTCTAAGACGATCTGTTGAAGAGGAGTGGATTTAGAAGCCAGCTGAGCCACAATTAAGTCAAAAGAGGATTGACTCAAGAGTCTTCTGGCTTGTTCGATATTTTGAGCCTTGACAATTTTCCACCCTGCCTGAGAAAACACGTCTTCCACATCCGCACTTTCGGAAAGCATTAAAAGAGAGCGATTTAGCACACTTCTTCCTCCAAGGCAAGGTAAGTTTTTAAAATTTGGGGATCAACATTTTCCTTTACAAAGGTAGATTGATGGGCCAATTTTTTGGCTTCTTGTAAGGATTGAGCTACCGGTTGAAGGGCTTCTTGGACTTGGGGATTCCAATGAAGTCCTTCTTTGAGGCCTTGCAAGCCAGCTAACAAAACAAGGGCAAAAACCAAATACGGATTGGAATTGGAATCGGGTAAACGTACTTCTAAGACATCTTTGGCTAAAGGAGGAATACGGACCATGACATTGCGCATTGTATCTGAAGCATCAAAACGGCTTGGCGCATTGAAATGGGTAAAGCGAGCATAGGAATTGGCGTGGCTACACATAAAGAGTTGGACTTCAGGCAAATATTTCAAAAGGCCCGCAATAAACGCGTTTTGATGCTCTAAGCCTTCTAAAAAGCGGACTTGAACGTGCATCGCACTTCCGGGTTGATCTTTTAAGGGATTGGGGGAGAAGTCGGCATATAAGCCATTGGAATTAGCGGTGGTGCGCACAATCCATTTAAATAAGGAGGCTTCATCGGCCGCTAAGAGGGGTTCGGAAAAGTGAAAGTCAATTTCATTTTGTCCAGGTCCAGATTGGTGATAGGACTTATGGGGGTCAAGTCCCATTTCTTCAAGCAATAAACAGATTTCTCGTCGAATATTTTCTCCTTGATCAAGAGGAGCGACATCCATGTACCCGCCTTGGTCAAATGGCTTTTTGGTGAGGTTTCCTTCCTTATCTTTTTCAAAGAGATAAAATTCAATTTTTGCGGCCATCAACACATCGAGTCCATAAGCATAGAGGGTTTTGAGCGTTTCTTTTAAAAGACTGCGCGTATCGGCTTGGAAGGGGGTTCCATCTGGATAATACAAATCACAAACCATATGAATCACTCCATTTTCTAATGAGCGCCATGGCAAATAAATCATCGTAGAGGGATCTGGTTTGATGATTAAATCCGTTCCATGTTGAGGTGCCCAAAGGCCAAAAACTTGGGTGGCATCAATGGCTACGCCCTTTTCAAAAGCGCGGCGCAATTGGCCTGGCATGATGGACACATTTTTCTGAACCCCAAAAGGGGTATAGAAGGCTAAACGAATAAATTTTACCCCTTCATCTTCAACGTATTGTAAAACATCTTCCTTGGTTGTCATACATCTTCCATCTTTCTGTCCTTCCATTCAAAAAACGTTTTTAGGCATTGGTTCTCTTTTTTCCTCTGAGGAGCTTTTTCGCTCTTCTTCCTTTTTCCTCTCTTGTTAAAGCTTAAAGAAAAATAAAGAAGAAAGCGAAACTAGAGGCAGGATAAGAGAATTTTAAGCTATTTTTCTCTTGAAATTGTACATTCATTTTCTTTTTTGAAATGAAAGCCTTTTCACTATTCTTTTGGGATGAAGAACGATAATTTTTAAGGTGTTTCATTTCAAAATCATCTCACCTATAAGCCAAATCGCTTTTTTTTCTTAAAAGATTCATGGAGATAAGTAAAAATTTTCATGCTTTTTTTATACGAAATAACCTTATCAAAATCAGAAGAAAACAAATGAAAATTGATTTCAAAATTTCTTTGTTTGATATTTAGGATGAAATAAAGATTTTATAAAAACTGTATGTTTTTAGAGGTTTTTTTGAAAATTTTTAGCTTACTTTGAAAAGCTTCATGGGTTTACCACCTCTTTTCTTGACAGGATCGAGTCAATTCGTGTAATGTTTCGACAACGAGAGGCAATGGCGCCAAGTGATCCCTGCACAGGAATCTTTAAAAGATTTCCTTGAAGTGAAGGGGCGGGTACCATTGCCTTTATTTTTGTCCACAATCTCGAAGGAGAAAGAGTATGAGTACAAATATTGAAGAAATTTTTGGAGAAAACGTATTTGATGACGCCACGATGAAAGAGCGTCTTCCAAAAGAAACATATAGAGAATTAAAGAAAACCATTGATCTTGGCTTACCCTTAAACCGTAAAATTGCCAATGCTGTAGCCCATGCGATGAAAGTTTGGGCGATTGAAAAAGGCGCAACGCATTTTACCCACTGGTTCCAGCCGATGACAGGAAATACAGCGGAAAAGCATGATTCCTTTATTACACCAGATGGCCCTGGCAAAGTGATCATGAGCTTTCAAGGCAAAGAGTTGATCAAAGGCGAACCAGATGCTTCCTCTTTTCCAAATGGTGGTCTACGAGCAACTTTTGAAGCGCGTGGCTATACCGCATGGGATCCTACAAGCAATGCTTTTATTAAAGAGGGTGTTCTTTGCATTCCAACCGCTTTTGCTTCCTATACCGGACATGCCTTGGATAAGAAAACGCCATTGCTTCGCTCTATGGAAGCCATCAATAAACAAGCGCTTCGCATTTTGCATCTCTTTGGCAATGACGATGTCACTTCGGTAAAAACGACGGTTGGAGCCGAACAAGAATACTTTTTAGTGGATCAAGACTACTTTGATCAACGCAAAGACTTGTCTTATACAGGCCGGACACTTTTCGGAGCCATGACTCCAAAGGGACAAGAGATGGAAGACCATTACTTTGGAACCATCAAAAGTCGTGTCAAAGACTTCATGGACGAACTCAATATGGAGCTTTGGAAACTTGGAGTCATGGCTAAAACCCAACACAATGAAGTCGCTCCCGCCCAATTTGAAATTGCTCCTATTTTTAGTACGACTAACTTAGCGACCGATCAAAACCAATTGACCATGGAATTCATCCAACGCATTGCCAAAAAACATGGCATGGTGGCTTTATTGCATGAAAAACCCTTCGAAGGTGTCAACGGATCTGGAAAACACAACAACTGGTCCATGTCGACCAATACGGGTGTGAACTTACTTGAACCAGGCGATACCCCCTATGAAAACTTGCAGTTCTTATTGTTCTTAGCGGGAATTGTTAAAGCTGTAGATGAACATCAAGATTTATTGCGTCTAGCTGTAGCTACGGCCGGTAACGATCACCGCCTTGGTGCCAATGAAGCGCCTCCTGCAATTATCTCAATCTTTACGGGGGAAGAACTTGCCGAAGTCATTGAAGCCATCCAATATGATTCCAATTATGGTTCCAAAGACAAATTGTTTATGAACATCGGGGCTGCGGTCTTGCCAAACTTACCTTTGGATACCACCGATCGTAACCGGACTTCTCCATTTGCCTTCACCGGAAATAAATTCGAATTCAGAATGCCTGGCTCTGCACAATCCACTGCTGGCATTAACATGGCCATCAACACTGCTTTTGCGGATTCCTTTATGCAACTCGCCGATGTCTTAGAAGCGGCCGATGACTTTGATGCTGCTCTTCACCAATTGCTCCGTGAAACCTTCTTGAATCATTCTCGAATCCTTTTCAATGGCAATGGGTATTCGGATGAATGGGTAGAAGAGGCTGCACGTCGTGGATTGTTAAATCTGAAAACGACAGCGGATGCCATTCCTTATATTAAGACTCCAGCCAATCTCGCTCTTTTTGAACGTCAAGGCGTATTGTCCAAAGAAGAAGTGGAATCTCGCTATGAAATTTTACTTGAGGAATATGTCAACTTGCTCAACATCGAAGCTGGAACGATGGTTGATATGGCCCGCAAGGAAATCTTCCCAGCGGTGGCAAACTTCCAAGATGATCTCGCTAAAACCGCTAGTCGCAAAGCCGCTCTTGGCTTGGCCGCGGGATCCCTTTATGAAGTTTCTACCCTCGAAAAGGGATCGGCTTTGTTGGATCAAGCCTTTGTCGCTTGTGAAAATTTAGCAACTCATCAACAACAACTTCATGATCTTCCCACTCTCGAAGAACGCTCCTTCTTTGCTAAAGAGGTATTGCTCCAAGATATGGAAGCTTTGCGTGAACCTTGTGATGCTTTAGAAACCATTACTTCCAAAGAGGCTTGGCCTTTCCCCTCTTACGATGAGCTGTTGTTTGGTCTTTAAGATTTCCATTTAAACTTCAAGCGGCCGATCGGCCGCTTTTATGTATCTTTGTCTTGCTTTCAATAGATCCTTTTTTGAATTGTGATTCCTCTTGAGCTTGTTTGATCAAGCTATTTCGAAAATTAAAGGAGAAGACTATGTGCACTGTATTTGCGATGGAAACTGACCAGCCT
>CAYTMK010000058.1:0-8718 GCA_964438885.1 uncultured Erysipelotrichaceae bacterium
GACATCCGTTTACTTCGATATATCTCGTGTATGGAAAGAGATGTAAGATTCGATTTCTTACTATGGATTACTATCTTTTTTCAGATTGATTCCTTCAATAGCCACTCCATAGTTTTCTTCTTTCGCCTTCTGATGGATGGTTAAGAGGACTTTTGTAAAAAAGTCTATATTTTGTTATAGACGATAGATAATCCTTTGAAGTTATCTCTAGCCCCCGCTCCATATCGTACGTGAAACCTTTCAACTTTATCCGGCGTTCCATCCTAACATATTCCTAGACTTGTAAACCTTATCTCTTCAGAGATAAGTCCGCCCTATCACCCTTGTGGTGAAAACTCTTGTAATTACCATTCTGTACGGTCACAAATTGCGTTTGGTTAGGACTAGAGGCTGTTGCTCTACGATTTATTATCATCGCTTCTTCGCTCATTCCTCCGCTCTCCTCAGAGACTAGGTAATTTAGTAGCTCTATATGAACATTTATTTTTACCGATCATCCCATTAGCATGGTTTGTACATCTAAGATGTAGGTGATGCTTTCCTCGTTCCAATACTTCTATCTTCGTTATACTTAGGTTTAAGTTCTATGCCCCGTAAGGATATAGGGATTTTCATAGCAGAGACTTTTACCGATCCCTATCACTCTGCGGATCCTCCGATCTTGGTTTCGTAGTAGGAATTTAGAGGCGTACATCCGAACCTTTAGGCCTACCCCTACTAATTTGGCCGTCTATCCTGTAGTAAAATATTCTTTATTTACTTAAATATATTATGCTTATCAGGTAGTACTATTTTAATTCATTTAGTTAATCAAGTTAATTATTTTGTACTGTTGTTTACCCTTCCTTCTCCTGATTTAATGGAAATTTTTCAAAAAGAAGGAGTCGATCCCACTCGTTTTATTTTTACCGGAATTCCAGTGGATCCATACTTTATGAAATCCTTCTCTAAAGAAGAAGTAATGGATAAACTTGGATTGTCCTTGGATAAAGATTATATTTTATTGGGAGCGGGAAGTATGGGGGTCCAGGGAATGATGGACATACTTGATCAACTTAAATCGCTCTTAAAAAAGCGACCAAAGGTTCATCTATTGGCTTTTTGTGGATCGAATGAAGAGTTGCTTAAACAAATTCAAAATTTGAATCATCCATAAATTCAATCCATTGGTTTTAATGACCAAATGCCTTTATACCTTCATATAGGAAAGGTGTATATCCCCAGGCTAGGGGACCTTTCTATTACAGAAGCAGCCTCTTGTAAAATTCCTCTCGTTTTATGCTATCCTATTCCCGGCTGTGAAATGGCCAATGCTACATTTTTTGAAAAGCATGGCTGGGCGAAATATGTACAAGATCTTTCTACTTTATCTCAAATCGTAGAAAACATTTTGAATCAACCGTTTTCTTTACGGATTGCCTATGCTCCACAATTTGCTAACACAGCCGAGAAATTAGCCAACTGGATCAGTAATCGGTATTCTTAATCGTTTGAAGTAATTCAAATTAAAAAGACTAGATAGCTAAAAATCCAGTCTTTTTTATCTTTTTTAGAGAAAATTTAAACCGCAGTTGTTTTCACCTCTTCTTGAACCAACATATAGGCCGCTACGATTTGAGCAATATACATCGTATGATAATCTCCATTCGAATAATAACGGCTGATGAGATTGGTAGGGATGGATTGGGGATTTTGGTCTTGTTTATAAAGAACCTTACATTCTAGCGTAATGGGCAATTGGTATATAGCTGGAGAGCTAACATTTTGACCTTTATAAGCAGTTAAATTTAATTCGGCAAACTTATTGTGGTTTCGACCTGAAACAGTTCCACAATAGCCAAGAATTTGACGTACATCGCTCTCGGGTAAAGGAACGCTAATCGTAAATTCGGGATTCTCATTTAAAAGAGCATGGGTATAGCGGCTTTCCCGGACAAAAGCGGTAAAAACTGGTAATCCCCAGTTGGTTCCGATGGTCCCCCACCCTATAGTCATAGTATCCATTTTTCCATTAGCCGCAGTATTCAATAAAAGGCCTTTAGGCAATTGGGACAAGATATAGCCTGCGTATTCGTAAAGATTAATTGGAACTCGTTGCATACTTATGTTGGCTTGTAAAGTTTTATTTACAAGCGTCCTTTCTTTTCTAGGCACATTCTTTTTCAAAGAAAATTTAAGGCTTTTAACCTTTTTTAGTATACTCTAGTTCGCTTTTAAAAAGAAAAACATTTAAAAAGGTAGAGTTTCACTCTACCTTTGAGAATTATTCATTATTTTCTTGATTTTGAGTTAAAACTTCACGCATGGTATTGGCAATATTTTCTGGAGTAAAGCCAAAATACTCAAAAAGTTGATGACCAGGAGCAGAAGCCCCAAATCCTTTCATACCAACCATCTCTCCATCCAAACCGATATAACGCCCCCAACCGAAATCTTTTGACGCTTCCACAGAAACTCGATTGCGACATTTTTTGGGCAATACAAACTCTCTATATTCTTTAGGTTGCAATTCGAAGAGTTCCATACTTGGCATAGAGACCACACGAACATCTACTCCTTCAGCTTCCAGCATTTCGGCTGCTTTTAAAGTAGGTGCTACTTCTGATCCAGAAGCAATAAAAATGGCTTCTGGAAGTGAATTTTTAGAATCTTTGACGATATAAGCACCCTTTAAAGCTTCTTTAGACGTTTCCTTTAATTGTGGAACATTTTGACGAGTTAAAACCAGAACGGTTGGACCATCAATTCGATTAGCGGCCAATGTCCATCCAGCAGCCGTTTCGGTTGCATCTGCAGGACGGAAAACAATGGTATTTGGAATAGATCGATAAGAGGCCAAATGTTCAATGGGCTGATGCGTTGGCCCATCTTCCCCTACTCCAATGGAATCATGAGAGAAAACATAGACCACAGGCAAATTCATTAAGGCGGCTAAACGCACCATGGGTTTGGAGTAATCGGAAAACACGAAGAAAGTTCCGGCATAAGGGCGTAAACCAGAAAGAGCTAGACCATTCGAAATTCCAGCCATCGCTAATTCGCGTACTCCAAAGTGTAAATTGCGCCCTTGATGATTCTCAGAGGTGAAATCCCCTTCTCCATCCATATAGGTTTTATTTGAAGGACCTAGATCAGCAGATCCTCCAATTAAGTTAGGCATTATATTCTTTAATTTATTGAGCATTTTACCCGAAGATACTCGCGTAGCTTCTGCTTTATCACCTACGTTCCAGAGATCAACAGTTTCTAAAGCCAATTGATCTGGTTTTTGGTTGAGCATTTTTACATACTCAGCCTCTAATTCTGGATAAGCTTCTTTGTATTGAGCATACAGTTCATTCCAAGCCGCTTCTTGCACTTGACCTTTTTTGGCCAATTCTTGGAAATTTGCATATACCTCTTGAGGAACATCAAATTCGGCTTCTTCATCCCAGCCTAGATTCCGCTTAAGTGCTTTTACATTGTCTACGCCAAGTGGTTCACCATGACTGCTTGCACTTCCTTCTTTAGGAGAGCCGTAACCAATTTTGGTTTTTACGGTAATAAAAGAGGGCTTTTCTTGATCGTTTTTGGCTTCTTCAATGGCTTGACGAATTCCGTCTAAATCATTGCCATCCACCGTCCAAGTTTGAAAGCCAAGGGCTTCCATTCGCTTATTCACATCTTCTGCGAATACCATATCCGTATCCCCTTCGATGGAAATTTTGTTTGAATCATATAAAACAATTAATTTATTTAATTTCAAGGTTCCAGCTAAAGATAAAGCTTCTTCTGAAATTCCTTCCATTAAATCACCATCACCTACTTCTACAAATGTAAAGTGATCTACGATAGGATAACCGGGTTTATTGAAATGAGATCCCAAAAACTGTTCCGCAATCGCCATCCCTACGCCTGCAGACAATCCAGAACCAAGAGGACCTGTAGTACATTCTACAGCAGGGGTGTGACCAAATTCTGGATGTCCTGGAGTGGTGGAACCAAGTTGACGGAAGTTTTGTAAATCTTCCATACTGATGTCATATCCGAATAAATGAAGCAAAGCATACAGGCCAGCCGAGCCATGGCCACCAGATAAAATAAAACGGTCTCGATTTTCCCAGCCAGGATTTTCAGGATTATGTGTGAGTCCATACCCATAGAGTTCATACATCATTGGAGCCGTTCCAAGTGGAGCTCCAGGATGACCAGAGTTCGCCTTTTGCACCGCATCCGCGGCAAGAACTCGGATCGCATTTACGGATTGTTGATCGATATTCGTCATAGCTTTTCGGGTCCCTTAGTGCAGGAAGAAAACCCGAACCTTCCTTTCTCTGTTTAGTCTTCAATATTTTTGGCTGCCCTGCCTATGCCACTTTTGTTTGAGCTGGCTTGCTTCTTGAGAACGCAAAGAACCTAAAGCGATAACCACTCCGTTAGGTGGGAAACATTCAAATTACTTTAGTGTAAACGCCAGAAACATATCTGCACCTGGTCTAAGAAACGCTTTAGTAAAAGTGGGGCCCCTTCGCTTTTCTTTTTCCCTTTTCTTCAAAAAGCCAAGCTAGAAGATACAAACTTCAAGCAACCACCAGGGAATGACCAAGGAAGGAATACAGCCAGTTCATACTAGGTTCAGTATATCGAGGATTTTAAGGAGTCCAAAAATGAATGCAAATTTCTACATAAAATCGAAAAAAGAATCAAAAAACTTACTTTTTTAAGCTTTTTTCTAAACGCTTTCTCTATTGTAAGCATTTTATATGACAAAAATAAAATTTTGAATAAAACTTAAATTTTACTTTTTCTCTCATTTTAAAGGTAGAAATATCCGCTCAAGAAGGAGTTTTACCCCCTCTTTCAAGAACTCTTTTTAAGCCTTCTTCTTTTGCTTCTTTATTGTAGTCTTTTATGAAAAAAAACATTCCCAAAACTTAAAATGAATTCTTCATCTTTCTCATGAAGACGAGCGATACTCTATTCAATGAAGAAGCCAAAAGAGAAAGAGTTGAACTACTTTCTAAAGTTTTTGACTCCATTCAAAGTATAGAAATTCAAGACTCAGAAAAGAAAGCGATAACCTAAAGCTAGAGAGGATTATTATGAAAAAAAAATTATACCTTGTTCGCCATGGCCAAACTTTGTTCAATCGCAAAGGTCTCATTCAAGGATGGTGTGATTCCCCTTTAACTCCTTTCGGCCATCTTCAAGCGCAAGCCACCAAAGAATGGCTAAAAGAAAACCAAATTTTTCCAGAGTCATTTTATTGTTCTCCTCTTAATCGAACTGAAGAAACTCTCAAAGAGATCACCGATCAACCTTATCAAAAATTAGATGGAATTAAAGAAATGTATTATGGAGAACTAGAAGGAGAAGAAATCTCTCGCGCTCAGCGAGGAATGGAACGAGATCCCATGGGATTTTATGTTCAATTTGGAGGAGAACATCGTCGGGCGGTTGGTCAACGAATGTATAAAACCATTTCCGAAATCATGAAAACGGATCCAGCACAAACGATTTTGATGTGTACCCATGGAGCCTGTTCCTTCCAATTTGCTCGCTTAGTGGATGATGCCAAAGCCAAAGCCTTGCGTAAATTCAACAATTGCACTATTTATGAATTTGAATACGATGATCAAGAAGATCAATTCACTCTTTTAAATGTTTTCAATGAGCATGTTAAAGACTTAAAAGATCCTAATGAAGAAGAATACCAAAAGTTTTATCAAAATAAGAATCAAATTTTAGAGGATCTAGGAAAAGCCCCTTTCAAGAAAGACTGTTAAAAAGTTTTTAAAGCCAAGGTAAAGAAGTCCCTTGGCTTTTGCGTTTAAAAAACTCGGTTCTCACCGAGTAAAATAGTTAAAAGTTAGTAGCTTCTGCTTTTTCTCCTTCATTCCAGAAAAGTTCGAGAAGTTCAGCAAAACGTTTTTCACGAGAACGGCTCGTATCTGCGTAAGAGGTTTCCTCATTGACCACAATTTTTACTTTATTGAGTTCTTTTACTTGTAATTCTTGGAATTCTTTTGACATACGATTTCGACCTCCTATTTTCTTGTCATGTCAAAGACCATAAATTGTTTTCAATTTACAATCTAATTTTGAGTTTCTAAACCTTTTATAATGAAGGGACTCAATAATCCATTTCTTAATTGCACCTGTTTACATCTATCTTGGAAAAGATCGAAATTGCCCCCTAAAAAACTAAATTTTTTATCCCAAATTCCGAAGTATAGCCTATAAATGTATTGGTTTTAAAACACATTGCCTTTTCATTTTACTCTTTCTACTTTTTTTACCAAGAATAAGACTTTCACAAATTGAAAATTTTTTCAATTTATGAAAGATTTGTGACGTTTAGAGCACTATTTGGAATGAAAAGATTGTTAGAGAATTTGAAGGAATGGGAAAAATAAAATCTCTCTATCTGTTGAAAAATAAAAAACGCTGCTTTAAGACAGCGTTTTTACTTTTTGATTAAGGATTTCGCTTGTTGCACAATCCCTGCAATATTCGCCGTAGCATAATCTCTTGAGGAAATGACAGCAACAGGTTTTCCCGTACGAGTGGCGATCTTTTCTTTGTAGTAACCAATTTGAGGTCCTAACAAGATGACATCGGCTTCTTTAGCTTGAGGTAAGTAATCCAATAAACCAAACGCATTCAATTGGAGATCGGGTTCATTTTCACTCGCATACTCTTTGATTTTATTAACAATCCAAGATGTTGACATCCCACCGCTACAAATCAGAGTTAATTTCACAACAAAGATTCTCCTTTTTCTTTCCTTAAATCTTTTTTGATTCTACTCTTCTAGAAAGAATTTCTTTTAACTATTGCTTTCCAAGATTCTTTCTAGGTAGGCGACGCGTTGTTCAAGCTCAGCTTGATTGCGCAACGTTTTGATCATTTTTTCAATTAAATCGAGGGCTAATTCCGCATTCATTAAATGATCTTGAGAATGCACCAAAAGAACACTCACTTTTTGCGCTTGTCCATTCATTTCCGCAAATAACAAATCCGTTTGCGCTCGGCGCGCTTTTTCTAAGGCATTGCGGCTTTGACGCAACAAATTATCTACATTGGAAAAATCATGTCGCTCTGCATTGGCAAGAGCCTCCATAGAATAATGCTTGGAATCTCCCGCATCTGCGATGATTCCAAAAGAAATCATATTGAGATCATCCATATCGCTTCGTTTCGACTCTAGTAAAGAATCGATTCTGCTACTCGAAATATGGACAAGAATACCCATATTGAGTCCTGCTTCTTCCTGTATGCTTTCGATTAGAACAACCTACTCACAAGTTCTTCTACAGTCCACAACGGTACATACTTTACTTTATTAGACAGTATAATAAGTCAGACAATCCCTCAGGTTCAGACTTGCATTGAAATCCCTGTCTATTGTGTATCCACATTGATCGCAAGAATATGTTCGGCCTGTTAACTTCAAATCAGGCTTGATACAGCCACAGACAGGTTTTGCTTGATGGATAAAATCTGTCAACAAATCGTAGTTCAATGCCATATTCTTTATATTTTGCAGTTATCTTTGTTCTAAACTCGAATAATTTCTGCTGGGCAATCGCCTTTGAAAGATGTCTATTCTTCATCATTCTACTGATATTCAGATCTTCAAGGGTTATCCATGCTGGCTTGGTTTTCACCAATTCGGATACTACTTTATTGATCAGTTCTGATACAGTCTAGTTTGTGATAAAGTTTTTGTACTTTCAGCTTTTGTTTTTGGATATTTTGTCGAGTAGCTTCTCCTTTCTTATTTTTTGTTTTTTTCAGACTTTCTTCCTCGAAAGTCTTCTCTGTTCTCGTTTCAGTCTTTTTTCCAATTTCCTGATACGATTATTCGTTTTATTGATATTTTTAAAAGTTCTGCCGTCCGAACAGACTGCAAAATCTTTTAGACCTAAGTTAAGGCCAATTCCAAATCAGAACAGGCTTTTTAGTTTCTGCTTCTTCTACTCGAACAGACACATAATACCTTCCTGCCTTCATGGAAATAGAACCGCTTTTTATAATAGGTGTTTCCGCATTTGTCGGGATATAGCCCTTTTCTTTAAGTCTTACCCAACCAAGCGTTGGTATTCTGATTCTGTGTCGTTCACAGAGAATAGGTTGTTTTACTCCATTTCTCACAAAATACATTTTTACATCAGAGCTTGATTTTTTCTTCCATTTTGGGAATTTTGTCTTATGATTAAAAAAATTTCTAAAAGCTCTATCTGCATTCATAATACTTTGCTTAACTGCTTTGCTGCTGACTTCTTTAATCCATGAAATTTCAGGATTTTGTGGAAGATACTCATTGTTTAGTCACTTGGAGAAATCCTGAAACAAATCTTTTTTCCTTTTCATAGATTTCTTTATTGTGTGCGAGATAAAAGTTATAGACACATCTACATACGCCAATTGTTCTATGAATGTTTCTGTTGAGAAGTGGGAAAAATCTCTGTCTTATAGCTTTTGAGCATTCGTCTCCTCTGTTACATTGTGACTGAAACGCCTATCTTTTCAGTCTTTCAATTTTACTCCTCACTTCCTTATAGATATGTAACATATCAACATTTTTGTCAGTATTTTTCTATTTATAGACGATAGAGAATTCTTTGAAGTGATCTCTAGCTCCCGCTCTACACCGTACGTAAAATCTTTCGACTTCATACGGCGTTCCATCCTAACATATTCCTAGACTTGTAAACCTTATCTCTTCAGAGATAA
>CAYTMK010000059.1:0-8581 GCA_964438885.1 uncultured Erysipelotrichaceae bacterium
CAAACCTCTCTTTTTGATTTTTGAAAGAAAGCTCAATTTAAAAACGAAGTACTTTTTTATTTCTTGGACCGTTAGATTAAAATCCGTGTTAGCCAAAATATTAGAACTCTTTGCCCATACGAATCGTAATAGAATTTTCTAGATTTCCCTAGATGATTAAGGCCTAGAAACTCTACTTCTCCCCATCTACCATTTCCTGAAATTGGTCTTTCTATAAAAGCTTGAGAAAAAGAATAAAAATCTTTCTTTTTAGTCCTTCCTTGTTTTTTATTTTGAATGGAATCAATTAAGAAAAAGAACTTGAACCAGAGAGGAAACCGTATCGAATTGAAACTCGTCATAAAGTCTAGGAGCGAAGAAATAAAAAAGGCAGAGAAGTCGCGTCGTACCCAAATAAAATTGAAAAAAACTAAGAACCTTTTCTAGGAAAAAGAATGTTACACTTCAATGGGCAAGAAAGAAGTAGAGATCCGATCTCAATTTTTATTCGAGATCTGGTCTTTTTCTTTTAGTGGAATGTGTCACGCAGAGTTTTTTGGACTCTCAAGTAAATAGAAAAGCTCGAAAAATAATTGAAAATAAAAAGAAAATCATTTTTCAGGGAAAAAAGAAAAATCTTTTTTTAAAATGGTAAAAAAGCCGTTATACTTACAATCAAAGTTTTAAATCCATAGAAAGGAATTTGCCCATGAAAAAATTTGTTTTAGGTTTATTGACTTCTACTCTGTTCTTTTCTTCTCCTATTCTTGCTTTGGCTCAAGAAGAACAAGAAGAGATGGAAGAACTCATTACAAAAGAAGATGGAAGGTTGGGTAGAGTCGCTTATCCTTTTAAAGTACAATTTATAGATGGGGATACCCGTAAACCGATGGGATCTCCTATAAGGGTCTATCAAAATGAAGATATAGAAGCGAGCTTAATTGCTTGGATTCCAGAGGGATATCATTTTCTAGATGAAGTTTATAAAAGCATTCCCGTTAATTGGTTAAATGAATTTTGTGGTTACGGCCTAGCTGAGCCTACCTTTAATTTAACGATTAAGAGAGATCCTCAAGGAGTAGGCTATCCACCTTTAGAATATCCTTATAGTGGAAGGTTTTATCCTGTCGTTATTAGAGGGAAAAGAAGTAATGGAGAAATGCATGTAGTACGGTTTGAAAATTTGGATGGTGCTCCTACGGATGGTTGGGACATATATATTACTGGAACTATGATCAATGACCAATTTAAAAAAGATGGTGCGCCATATAGAGTCCCCGAAGATACAAAAATTCCATATACTTATTCTACGATGAGAACCTCGTATAGTCACCCCTATGATCCGGATAGAATGCGTTGGGCTGGATTGCGCAATGAAGGCGTTTTATCTATAAAGTTCGCCGATGAAGTAAAGTACGCCGATAAAGAAAGTGCCCAAATTTTCCGCTTATTTAACCCAAGTACCAAAGCCTATTTGTATACAAACGATGGAGCGGAAAAAGAATCTTTGTTGTCTTCTGGTCAATGGAATAATGAAGGTCATGCTTGGACGGCCCCTCATTTTTCTTCCAATCCGGTATATCGTCTGTTCAATCCCAAGAGTGGGGAACATCTTTATACAACCAGTAAAGATGAATACGATACGTTGGTCAATTGTGGTTGGGTAGGTCAAAATACGGCCTTCTATTCAGCAGAGGATGGAGAAAATAAAGTGGCTCTTTATCGTCTCTATAATTCAAAGGCCCCTCAAGCGGCTCAACACCACTATACTATCGATGAAGAAGAACGAGATAATCTAGTTCAAGAGGGTTGGACCCTCGAAGGGACGGCTTGGTACGGCTTTCTTCAATAATTGAAAATTAAAAGCTAAAAAGCTCGAAAGAATTCTTTTGAGCTTTTTATTTTTTATTTTGTCCTTTTTTAGAATGGAAAGCCCTAGAGCGTACCATTAACCTTCTTTTTTAGAGCGTGTTTAAAATAAAAGAGATTTAAAGAGTCATACAACTCTAGGAAAGGGGATAGGATGAACATCAAAACAAAATGGATGGCCACTTTGTTGGAAGGTCTTTTTTTTCTCATTCCTTTAATTTTATTGTTTATCAACTGGAAATGGGGATTGATTGCGATTGCGATTGCTCTACTTCTCTTTAGCGGCTATTGTTTATTGATTTTATATGCTGGACTGAACACCAAAATTAAATTTGGTGTGGCTTCGATGATTAATATGGCGGATACATTGCGACTCTCCGACCAAGATAAAAAAACGATTGCTTGGATTGAAGAGAAAGGAGAAAAGAAGGTTTTATATACTCCAGATGGACAAACTTTAGAAGGCCGTTTTTTAAATCATCCAAACTCCAAAGGCATTGTCTATGTGTGTCATGGGTATGGGGATTACAAATACATCAGTGTTCAAGTTCCAATCAAGCACTTTTACGATATGGGCTATTCTGTCTTTGTTCACCATTCCCGTGGATTTGGCAACCAAAATGGGCAATGGACCGGTATGGGAGTAATAGAACGCCAAGATCACTTACGCTGGCTCAACCGATTCATTCATGAACACCCAGATAAAAACATCTTTTTATATGGAGTGAGCATGGGTGGAGCTTCGGTCATGAATCTTTGTGATGCCAATCTTCCTCAAATTAAAGGCATTATCGAAGATTGTGGCTATGTTAATTTATACGATCAAATGGATCACGCTTTAAAAAGTGTTTTACAAGTACCCGAATGGCCAGTTCTTCCTCTAGCCAATTGGCTTTGTGAAGTGGTCTGTAAATACTCTTTAAAAGATTTAAATGTTCAAGATAAATTGGCCAATTCAAACTATCCTATTTTGGCCTTTCATGGGCGAGAGGATACATTTGTCCCCTATACCAATTTAGATCGCGTCGTCCAAAGTGCAGGAGAGCATTTAATCGAAGCCCATATGATTGAAAACGCTAAGCATTGTCAAAGTTTTCTTAAAGCTGCTCCCTTCTATTGGCAAACCATTGATCGCTTTTTAAAGACTTACAATCCCCAAGAAGTAATCGATGTAGAAGCGATTGAAGTTCCTATTCTTCAAGAAGCAAACTCGTCTGCTACCAATCTGGAAGAACCAAGAGAAAAAACGCTCAAACCAAATTCTTCTATTCCCTCTATCTCTTCGGAAACTGCTTCAAAGACGAATTGGAAAAAGTCCCTTTCTCACCTCATCTCTTGGGATATTTTGAATCAAATGCTCAATGCTGGCTTGCCAAAAGTGAAAGACGATTCTTCTCAAGATATAACCCATTCGAAATAAAAAAGCCAACTCCAATAAAAGAAAGCTTATTAGAGTTGGCTTTTTATTTAAAATGCAATTAGTTGAAATTGTAGCGATCTTTATTCCGATCCACGAAAATAGAGAAAATTTTTTGTAAGAGATCAGGATCCTCTACAGATAAGTAAGAAACTTCATCTTCCTCTCCAAGATCTTCAATTTGAAGAATAATCACTTCTTCAGCCTCTTCCTCTAAAGGCAAAAGCACCACATACGTTTCTTCATCCACACGAAAAGCGTCTAACAATTCCAATTGAATTTGTTCGCCATCTTCACCTTGAAGAGTAATGATATTTTCAGAGTTGGTATCCATAAAATTTTTCCTTTCTTGTTTATAGTTTTCAAACCTTTTAAAAACTGGATAAATTTTAGCATTAAACTTTTAAAATAAAGAAGTCTATACTTATATTTTCTCTCTTTTAATGAACTGGAGGACAGACTTTTAAAAATAGAATCCTTTCTTTAAAAAAGAAAGATTTTTAAATTTATAAACTATCTTGTTATCTCTTATCTTTTTTACGACAAAAATCTCCCTCTCATTTCAAATGAATTATGAAGTAAAACAGAACTCAGCCGTTAATCTTAATTTTCTTCATCCCAACGCTTTAACTCTTAATTTGTACTTTCCTTTTCCAAGTCTAGTGACAGGTTCGATAAATCCTTTCCTCATCATTTCTTTGATCAAGGCCGTACTTCGAGTTGGCTTTAGACCAAGAGTTTTGTGTACATCTGATCTTCCAAAGACCGTCTCAAAGCCGAATTCTTCCAACAATTTACTCACGTGCCCAGCTGTTTTAGCTGTGAATGAGTTTTCAATGTTCGCTTTTTGGGAAATCTTAAAAGGATAGCGGATATGTAAGATCCGATTATGGAGAGAATGGTTTTCATTCAATAAAATTTGCTCGAACTAGAGAATTACGAAAATACCAGGCATTTTCAGCGAAAATATCATTGATCACATCAAAGCCAAGAGTACGCAAATACTTGATGAAAAAGACCGCAGTAGTTCGGGTATTTCCCTCACCAAATGCATGAATTTGCCACAACCTCGATATAAACCAAGCGAGATGATGAATGATCTCCTCCATTGAAAGATCCTTATAGGAAAACTTTTTTTCTTCCGATAAATCATAATCTAAAGTGGCTCTTAATTCTGGAGCACTTCTATAAAGAACACTAGCCCCATCGAGCACTCATTCTTTTTTGGTAATGTTATAATCCCTGATGCATCCAGCATGAGAATATATCTGCAAACAGCTTTCTAGGAATCGAAAGGTACTCCTAGGATGTAAAACTAAATGCTTGCTCTGAAAAAAGTGCCGCAATTCGAGCGGAAACTTTATCCGCTTCTTCGGTGCGATCATTTGGGCCCTGGGCTGGATTCTTTTCATAATAGCTTTCCAAAAGAGCACTGGCTTCTTCAAAGGAAATCTCCCCTTCAATGTTGCGCCAAGCCGTATGAGCTAAGTATTCTGATGTTTTAAGGCCGTCAACGGCTTGCAGTCCTATAGCGGTAAACCGAGCATAGCCTTTCATCCGTTTGTCTAGTTCAGATTCTTTTATATAGTCCTTGAATGGATCGTTATTCACTAGTGTTTCTCCTTTTAGATCAGTTGAGCTTCTACTCTTTTAACCTCCTAATGAAGGCTTTAAAACCAATAGAGTGGTGCTATTTTCCATAGCTCTTAAGAAATGCTACTTTTGTTTTCTTTCTACTTCTTTATATGAAAAAAGAGAGCTTAGATTTGCTCTCTATACTCTGATCATCCGCTATTCTTTTGAAATTGGATAAACGTTTCCTACCAAATATAAGGAATAATTCTGTATTTTACTTTCTCTTCATATTCAAGATAGCCTTTTAATCCTTGCTCTAACACTTGCTCTTCATTTTCTATTCTCTTTTGAATGATGGGAAGGTAAAACAATAGAATGAAAAATGAAAAAATGGACCCCAAAACCAGTGGGATGGAAAGGAAAAGCAACAAAGTGACCATGTACATTGGATGTCTTACTATCTTATACATTCCAGTATCAATCACTTTCTGATTTTCTTGGACTTCTATAGTTCTTGAAAGATACCTATTTTCTCTTAAAATCTCGGCATAAAGAAGATAAGCCAATAGAAAAACAATGGTAGCCATATACGAAATCCATGCAGGGAGGATAAACCAGTTAAAACGAATATTGAGTCCCGCTACAACAAATGCTACTAAAAATAAGCACCCCGCTAGGACTATAACTTTTTTTTGTTCTGGCTCTTTTTCATTTGCATTTAGCCTTTTCTGTAACAATTCTGGATTTTTCCACATCATTACGATTCCCGCACAAAACATAGGAAGAAAGAGAATAGCCATCAAAAGCCAAGCTTGCCAATAATTAAAAGTTCCTGCACAACCAAACAAAAGAGCTCCAACGATTAAAACTCCCATTCCATACTTGATGAGGGCTTGAAAGAACAATTCTTTTGTCATAAAAACCTCTTTAATCCCTTCTTTTTTCCTCTAACAAAATAGATGAAAACCATTTTTTTGTGAAATCCTTTAATAGTTTGAAAGTTTTTCCTAAAGGACTTTAGACTTCTTTATAAGGCGTGGTTTATCAAAATTTTTTAAGCCTCTTTTAGCTTAACAGGAGAATGATTCTTTCAAAAAGAAAAAAGGTCAATTGGACTGAGTAAGAAAGTTCAATGGACCTTTTTCTCTAAATTGGACAACAGATCACAGGCTTCTTTTTTAGGTTTAAGCTCTCTTAGGAGAAAGAACCAATTCTTTCTACGAATTTGGATGGGCTTTTTTAGGAGATTTCTTTTTGGAAGAATAAGTGGATAAAGCCTTTTTTACTTTAGGCTGATCCCGTTTTTGAAGCAAGATTGCTGTTTCAACATGAGGAGTCTGGGAAAAAAAGTCAAAAGGCTGCACACGCTTAATTTCATACACTTCATCCAAAACGAGTAAGTCTTTACCAAGCGTAGCGGGATTGCAGGAAACATAAATCAGAGTTTCTGGCTTTGCCTCTAAAATGGTTTGTCGCATCGCATGATTTAATCCACTGCGAGGAGGATCGACAATTAAAACATCCATTGTCGTTTTGGAAAGGAGGTCTTGAAGTTGAGTCGCTGCATCTCCACACACAAAAGAGAGATTTTCCTTGCCATTGATAAGCGCATTTTCGGTGGCATTGGCTACTGCATCTTCAACGAGTTCAATGCCAATGGCTTCATTGGCCTTATCGCTCGCAAAAAGAGAAATGGCTCCAATACCACTATAGGCTTCTACGAGTAAATCCGTATTTTGCGGAATCCACGAAGCGACTAGTTTATAGAGTTCAAGCGCTTGCTCAGTATTCAGTTGAAAAAAAGACTTTGGCAACAAATTCAATGAATAATCATCGAGTTGAAGCGTCATCTTCATTTCTCCGCCAAGATGAAATACTTTTTTCCCAAACAATTCATGAGCTGGATCGCTCGATTCTTTAATGGATTGCCAAACGGAGGCTACATTTGGAATGGCTAAAATGTCACTCACAAGCTCTTGGGGAATAGATAGATTGGTAGTGACCAAAGCCACATGCACTTTATCATCAAATTGCTTAAGAACAAGAGTAAGCAATCCATTTGGATTTTCTTTAGAAGCAGGCTTTAAACTCGAAGTGGCCACAAGCCTATTTAAGTCCTGACGGACTTGTTCTAATTTTTTAGAGTGAATGATGCAACGCTCTAAAGGAACGAATTCATTGGTTCCTTTTTTATACATTCCGGTCGTGGTCTGGCCATTTTCATCCAATCCAAAAGGCAATTTACAAGCATTGCGATACCCCAATGGTTTAGGGTTTTTAATCAAGGGCAAAATAGGGCCAGTATAATTGGCATATTTGCGCAGGGCTTCTTGAAGAGCATGCTCCTTCATTCGAATTTGCCCTTTGTAATCCACATGCATTAAAGAGCAACCTCCACAGGTTTGCCATTTGGGACACATCGGATAACGGCGACGGGGGGACTTTTCATAAATGGTCGTGGAATGCCCTCTGGCATAATTGCCATTGTCTTGATCGATTTGGAATTCGACGACTTCTCCAGGAATCGCATTTTCGACAAAAATGGCTTTTTTATTGAGATATGTGATGCCTTCACCATTGATTCCCCAACGTTTAATGGCTCCTTTCATGATAATTTCCTCCAACGACTGACTAAAAAGGAACAGGTCACATCTAAAGACTCCAAAGCATCCAGTTTTTCAAGATCTTCTTTCGATGTTTTATAGCGATAAGGCGTCATATTCAAAAGCTCCTTAACCTCTGTAACGTGTTGTTTTTGGGTGATTTCGTGTTGTTCTATCCGTTCAAATCCTTCAATGGTCTGAAGTTCATCATTTAAACGCACAGTTGGATACAAAGCTTCTTTGAGTTCGTAATGATGATATTTTCCAGGCGTTACGGTAATCAATTCCCCATCATTTTTAAGAATTCGAGCTGCTTCTTGAGCAGGAATAGGCGTAAAAATGGATGTCAACAGATCCATCGATTGATCTTCAAAAGGCAAAGAGTAGATGGATGCAACAATGTATTGTGTTTTTTTATCTTGTCCGGCCGCATGGGCAATAGCTGGAATGCTCAAATCCACTCCATAAGACTCCTGGGTGAATGGTGCAAAGCGCTTAGTGTAATATCCTTGGCCACACCCTAAATCCAAAAACTTTTTGGGACTTTTTTCTTGAATTACATTGATGACATCCTGAGCCATAAAATCGTATAATCCCCGTTCTAAAAACGCAGTCCGAGCTTTAACCATTTCGACGTTGTCTCCGGCGGCCTTTTGTTTTCTCGACAAATTGACATATCCTTGTCGAGCTTGATCAAAGGTATGGTGGTTTTTGCAAATAAAACTTTTTTCTTGATGAAAAAGTGGTTTATGACAAATTGGACAGTTCATATTGAATTCCTCATGAAAAAAACTTTGACTTATTTAAAAGGTAGTTAAAAGAAAACGGTAATTTCAAAGGAACAATTAGAAAGCAAATAAATTTAAACCTACAATTTCATCGTATTTTCGATCCACGTTTCCTTCAATAATGTTGATAATCATTTCACACGTAGCGCTTACTAAGGCTTTATTTAGATGTCCTCCAAAGACTTCCCCTCTATCATTTCCAGCACTTAAATGAATATGCGTATAAAATTCATGATTCATTGTATTAATCGTTCCGGTAAGAGAAACAATTTCAAAATTTCCCTTAAATTGATTTGCATAGTATTTCTTTTCTTCCGTGTTAAACACTCCTACAGTAAATTCGTTTATCG
>CAYTMK010000060.1:0-8284 GCA_964438885.1 uncultured Erysipelotrichaceae bacterium
TCGCTTCATCAAACATTAAAATCTTGGGTTTTGGAGCAATGGCTCTTGCAATCATCAAACGCTGGCGTTGGCCACCTGAAATCCCTCCAGAGCCCTCCGAAATCAAAGTATGCATTCCCATAGGCATAGAACGAATATCTTCGGCCATACCCGCTTGTTCTGCGGCTTCCCAGGCCTCATCCAAAGTAAGTTGAGGAGCCGAAATTGTAATGTTAGAAAAGATATCGCCCTGAAAGAGGCTTCCACTTTGCATTACCGTGCCAATGTGTTGACGTAATGATTTTAAATCAATGCCTTGAACATCTTGTCCATCGTAATAAATGGCTCCTTTTTGTGGCTTTTCAAACCCAAGCATTAAGCGCATCAAGGTGGATTTTCCACATCCTGTTTTCCCTACAATGCCCACATATTGACCAGGACGAATTTTAAGCGTTAAGTTATCCAAAATAAGGGGAAGAGAATCTTTGTAGCGAAAGGAAACATTATTGAGTTCAATGCCTCCCGATAAGTGGGTGATAACTTTTTTGCTTTCTTCAATTTCTGGAGTAGCTTTCATGATAGGTTCCAATAATTCCAAAATTGACCACATCATGGCAGTTTTTTCGCCTGTGGAAACAAGGGTAGAGAAAGCCGAAGACACCAATCCAAATGCACTAGCAAAGGCGTAATAATCCCCCATACTAGTGTTGGAAATAATCGCAAAATAATAGATTACCCCTGCATTTAAAAGCGTTAAAAATGTTCCATAAGGAATGACAGGACTATATTGAACGGCTACCACTTTAGCCCATTGGTCAGCCCACTTGGCAAAAGCTCGTTTTTCTGCTCCGGCTAACTTAATCTTTTGAATGCCATTCAACAAAGATTGAGTAGTAGCCCAATCGGCTGTTTGTTCTTTGAGAACCGCACGAAACAAACGAACTTTAGCTACTGCGGCCATAATAGACAAAATAACGGAAAGGATGATCAAGGTTAAAGCTGGGAACACCAAAGTCGGGGTGTAGTAAAACATTTGAAAAATATATACCACGGAAAGGATTGTTGTAAGTCCAGTAGAAAAGATAATATTGGTTAAATACGAACAAAACTCGGCCATGTAAGTCAATCGCTTGGCAATGCTTCCTGATCCGTATTCTTTAAAGACGCTTGAAGGTAAAGCCAAAATGCGCATCATCATAGCTGCTTCAGTGGAAATACTGATCTTTTTGGCAATACGCTCTATAACTGTATTTTTAAGGGCCATAAAGATAACCTTTGAGATTTCCGCACAAGCTAAGAAAGTAAAGACCGCAAATAGAGCCGTCATATTTTGGCTAATGACGAGCTTAGAGTAAATAAAACTACTTAAAACTGGCATTACCATACCGATTATAGCTACGATTAGCCCCGCTCCGCCTACTTGAATCAAATCGGAAACCGAAAGACATTTCCAAATGTAGATCAACAAATCCTTAGTAGTAATGGGACCCTGAGGCAACGGACGATAAAAGCAATAGGCTTCCTCGCTCACCAGATGAGAATTTTTGGCGGTTACTGGAACGGATTTTTGTTGCTCAGGATCATACATCGTATAACCCACAATTTTGCTTGGAATCAAAGCCAATGGTTTTCCTGTTTCGGTATTTGTAGTCAGAAGAGGACCAAATGTAATGTACGGCCAATTTTTATCAAGCTGAACAATGCGGCGCATTACTCCTGATGGGCGCATCAAATATTCCAGTTCTTCATCTATGGTTGTGATCTCATCGGGCAATTCTTGGGAGCGGATTCCATAGTATTTTAAGATTTCATCAATTGCATCTTTGGCTTTGGAACGATCATCGTTAAGAGATTGAGTGAATTTTTCGCAAGTAATGGCTCTGGCCATTTTTTCAAAGCTTTCAAAAAACAACTCATTATCGCCTTTAATTCGTTCTTGTATTTGGTCGTCAAACCAGCCCATTTAAAGTTCCTCCTTTTGGTCTAAAAAAGCATTCTTTTTATTGGTTTGACACAAGTTGCGTATAAAAGCCGTTTTTGGCATACAATTCCTCATGCTTTCCGCGTTCTACAACTTTTCCATGGTCAAAAACAATGATTTCATCACAATCCCGAATGGTGGATAAGCGATGGGCTACAATGATACAAGTTATGCCTCGAGCCACAATAGAATTGATAACTTCTTCTTCCGTTTTAGCATCCAAAGCGGAAGTTGCTTCATCCATCACAATGATGGTAGGATCTTGCGCCAAGACGCGTGCAATCTCGAGCCGTTGACATTGACCCCCGGAAAAGTCACGACCTCCTTCTAAAAGGACATGATTGTAGCCTTTTTCGCGCTGGATAATATCTTCATGAATTTTGGCATCTCGAGCAGCCAAAATCATTTCAAAGTCTTCAATGGATTTGTCCCACAACTTTATATTGTTGGCAATGGTATCCTCAAACAAAATGATATCTTGATCTACAACAGAGACTGATCCAGTAAATACGTTTCGGTTGATGTCTTTTAAAGGCTTACCATCAAATAAAATTTCCCCTGACCAAGGTTGATAAAGACCAGAAATGAGCTTTGATAGAGTGGATTTTCCACATCCAGAAGGACCAACTAAAGCCACTCGTTGTCCGGGCTCAAGGGACATACTGAAGTTTTCAATCAGAGGTTTATCTAGAGGAAAATATCCAAAGGTCACATTTTTTACTTCGATTTTTCCGCCTAGCTTATTGAGTTCTTCCTCTTCATTTACTACAGCGGGATCTGGATCTTGGCACAAAATATCAATAGGATATTGCATGACATCTTCTACCCGTTCCATATTGATGCGAAGTTCTTGAAAAGATTGCAAAGCTTCAATAATTTCATTGGCTGGAGAAAAGAGAGCCGATAAAAAACCAGTAAAAGCCGTAATCATACCGACTGTCCAATCTCCGCGCATGCAAAGCCATACTCCACCTATCAACACAACAATCGTAGTAAAGGTGGAAAGAATTTCTGGCACAATGCCAATGGTTCGATTAACTTTTACCTTTTGGGCTTCACTACGACTGACGCTTGCTTGAATTCCAGCCCATTTGCTAAAGAAACCATTTTCAGCCCCAGCGGCTTTAATGGTTTCAATCATGCTTAATCCCGAAGAGGAAGTCGAAGTTAAGCGAACTTTATCTCGAGCTAAAAGCCTCATTACATCGATGCGCTTATTGGAGATATAAAGCGATACGGCCATATTGATAAAAATGGATAATACACCTATAAACGTCAAAATCCAGCTGTAGCGAATCATAATAAATAAATAAAATAACAACATCGCAATTTGAATTGCAAGAGGAGCGAGAGAATTGACAAGTGTCTCCGCAATTTCTGTATTTTGATTTTTGCGACGTACGATATCGGCTACTAAACGCTGAGAAAAGAAATCCATGGGCAAGCGAAAGACGTGCCACATATAATTTACATTAGAAAGCGTAGCGATTTTTCCACTTGCATGAGCTGCATAAACCGTGTTGATCCATACCATACAAATTTCAATTATCGCTAAAATGGTTAATAAAACCAAAAAGGGAACAAACCAATTGGGATTTTTACCTGTTAAGAGACGATCGGCAAAAACTTGGGAAAAACCAGGCTTAATGATGCCAATAAGCGAGGTAATGACGGTCGTGATAATGACTAAGGTCAAAGCTTCCCCTGTTCCCTGTAGTTTTTTGCGTGCGAATTTAACCATGCTTTTGCGCTTACCAGAAGGTTGAAATTGAGCAGAAGGCTCAAAAAATAAACAAATTCCTGTAAAAGAATGGTCGAATTCGTCCATTGATACTTCAATCCGGCCCCGAGCTGGATCATTAATCACCGCTTTATCCTTTTTAAATCCACAAAGCACCACAAAGTGATTGAAGTTCCAGTGAATAATACAAGGAAAGCGTCCTTTTTCTTTAAGCGTTTGGGGTTCATATCGATACCCTTTCGCTTCCAATCCATAATGGCGAGCGGCTTTTAAAAGGTTGACCGCTTTAGATCCATCACGCGATACTCCACATTCCAATCGCACTTGTTCTAGCGGAACCCATTTCTGGTAATAGGCCAATATCATGTCTAAAGCTGCGGCTCCACATTCAAGTGCTTCAAGCTGAATAATCACTGGCACATGAGCAATTCCTTTGGAGAGCGGTTTTTTAACGAACGTAAGGCCTTTGGTTTGTTTTTGATTCGACATAGAGGCCTTTCTAATGCGAGATGAAGGAGACCGCATGCACTTGCTCCGTGATTACTTCGGCATTATAAGTGCCATCTTTTAAATTTGGAACATTCGCTACACCCCGGTATACAAAGTCACCTGGAGCAAAGTTACCAAGATATAACAAATAAGGATCTGCATCCTCTGGCAGTTGAGTGGGCAATGAGTCCACTTGAATGATGGTTCCTTTGACTTCGGTATCGTCCTCTTCTTTTACAATGACTTCCATACCAAGGCGAATTTCATTTTTATAAACGGCTGGAATATAGCATTCAACCGTATCGTTTGTGCTGACTACTTCAATTGGTCTTCTCGTTTCAATAGTGCCAAATATACTCCAAATGAAAAAACCAAAAAGGAAAAGAATAAAGGCTCCAAGCAAGAGCCAAACGCTTGGAGAAGCGACTCGAATGTATTCGTTTAACTGTTCGGGCGCGTTTATCTTATCTAAGCTGGCTTTTCGAAATAAATTTTTACTCATAGTATGATCTTTCTTTTAGTTGTAACCTACCAATGTTTGGTGAGGGTAAAGCGATTGAACCCATCAAAATAGTCATAGCTGAGGGTATCCATCAATTTACGAATCAAAAAGATACCTAGACCCCCAATTTGGCGTTCTTCCGCATTCAGTGTGACATCGGGATCTTCTTTTTGTGTAGGATCGTAGGGTAAACCATCGTCTAAAAAGCACAAGCTGATGAAATGAGATTGCACTTCACATTCCACAATGACTGTAGTGGCTTGGCTGTATTGGGCGATGTTGGAAAACACTTCATCTATGACCACATCAATTTGGGTGATAACTTTCATAGGGGCTTCGACCGATTCTAAAGCTTGTTCTACAAACTCTGTAATGGCCATTAAACTTTCAAGTTCAGGAACAACGTTTAAAGTCTGCATTATTTGTCGTCCTTGGATGGGGATTGGGAGGTATCTTGATCTATTGTCTCTTCAGTTTTCCCATCGTCTAATCCATTTAAGCGTTCCATACAAAGCATGGTGATATCGTCAAATTGTGGTGCGTCTTGGACAAAGACATCGATGCTGTTTTTGACCTGGGCTAAAAGCGTTGGTGGGGAAGCATTTGGATCTTTGTTTAAGGCATCTAACATGCGTTGAGTTCCATACAATTCCTCTTGTGCGTTGGTCGCTTCGGCTACTCCATCGGTGTATACAAACAAGGTATCGCCTGGTTCAAGAATCAATTCGTATTCGCGATAGCGAACATTTTCCATGCCTGCCAATACGAAACCATGGCGATCTTTTACCAATTCAAATAGGCCGCCGGCCCGTCGTAAAGCGGGGTATTCGTGTCCAGCATTGGCTGCTTTGAGTTTTCCAGTGGAAATTTCATAAAGTCCAAACCAAACGGTTACAAACATTTCCGCTTCGTTGTTTTCACAAAGCTGGTTGTTGACCTTCTCTAAAACTTTTTTGGGAGAAAGGCCCGTTTGAGCAGAGTTTTTCAACAATGTTTTGGCAATAACCATAAAGAGTGCGGCTGGAACTCCTTTTCCTGATACGTCCGCAATAACTAAAGCCAAGTGATCCTCGTCCACGAGGAAAAAGTCGTAAAAATCGCCTCCAACAGCTTTGGCAGGAGTCATGGTAGCGTAAATATCGAATTCATTGTGATCAGGAAAGGCTGGAAAAATACAGGGTAGCATATCGGATTGAATCTTAGCTGCTATATTTAATTCAGCTCCAATCCGCTCTTTTTCTGCAGTGACTTTCGCAATATTGTCCATGTATTCTTGCAATTCAACAGTCATACCTGAAAAAGAGGTAGCTAATTCTTCAAATTCATCCCCCGTTTGCAAATCGATGTTGAAGTTTTGAAGGGAATCGGCATTTTTAGGGACAAGTTGGGTGACCGAATCGTGTAAAACATTAATGGGCCGAATCAAAACACGACGAATGTAGAAGTAATAGCCCACTACTGAAGCGGCCAATACGACACATGTAATCAAAAAGGTCGTCCACATGAGATAGTTGATTTGAGAGTTGATCATCTCCATGGACATATCCACACAAACTAGGCCCACTGGATTGCCATTGCTATCGTTTACGGCCACATAAGCGGAAGCTAAATTTCCATATCCATCTTCATCGTCATTGCGAACTAAAACAGTTTGGGGAATTCCTAGCTCAAAAGCTTCGCGCATAATATCATAATCGTCGCCATAATACGGCTCTCGTTCCCCTAAATCGTAAATATCGTCTTGACTCTTATCTCCTCCATCCCAAATGTAAGCAACTCCTTCTTCCTCAGGAACGATCACATAGAAATAAGTCAAGTCCATTTCTTCTTGAGTGAGATTGACAAAGGTATCGATGCGATCGTAATAGACATCCTTTTCTCCAGAATAATAGTAGTTTCGAACCTTATCGCCATCGATCAAGCGGGCAGCCATACTCGCTTGACTATAGGCTTGTTTTGCGTATTGTTCTTCCATATGATTGCGATATAACATCGCTAAAATCGGTAAAAGAACTAGAAGCAATAGCGCGGTCATCATGATTAAGCCAAAAATAAGTTTGGGTTGTAGACGAAATTTTCGTTCGATTTCTTGAATTTTTTGACTCAACTGAATTTTTAAGGATGGTTTGGTAGTGCTTTGGGGGGCATCGCTAAATGATTCTTGATCTTGGGATTTTTTTACATATTCCTCTTCCACACATTCTCATCTCCTTCTTTTTTCATTTCTAGATCGATCCGACTACTTATAAAGAGTATTTTCTCTTAGTGTTTGACCTTAAGAAAATCGGCCTCCTTTTCTCGCTTAATTTTTGTAGAAGTCGAACTAAAATGATTTCTCCTTTTTATCTTAGTGATTGGGTAGGATAAAAGTACCGATTTCTTCTTAATATTTTTCTATTTTTCCAAATTCATCAGTTTCTTTTCCTGTTTCTTTCTATCCAATTCAAGGGAAAAAAAGCTTGCCTTTCTCAAAAGAGAAAAGCAAGCTTTTTTTATTCAATGTTTAAGATGTCGATAAAACCAGTGACTTCAAAAACATCCATTACTACATCGTTCACATTACGAACCACCATTTCCCCTTGGCGATTCATAACTTTTTGGGCCGCTAACAATACGCGCAATCCGGCTGAGGAAATATATTCCAGATCCTTTAAATCAATAATTAAATTTTCGATTCCCTTCAAGTTTTGACGGATTTCTTTTTCAAAAGAGGGAGCAGTAATCGTATCCAAACGGCCTACCAAAGTAAAGGTTAAATCATTTCCATTTTTGGTATTTGAGATGGTGAGCATAAAAACCCCTTTTCTAAATCAAGAGAAGAGCAACTAATCACAAAGCTTAAGCCCTTAAATATACACAGTGTACCAACTTTTTTTCAAAAAAACTTCCTAACGCCAACTCTCTTTTTCCCGCTTTAATTCAAAAACTGTGAAAGAGATTCATCTTATACAAAAAAGGATTCACCATTTTATTTAGAGGTTTCAAATCTAAACGAAAAAATTAGATCTGCTCTTTTCAATATGCTAAAATCGTTCAGTATTAGGCCAAGATTAGAAAAGAGAAAACGCTCTTTTTCTTTTTCTTCATGCTTTTCATTTCTTGTCAAGCGTCTTGAAGCGTGGTAACATACTAAAGCGACTGTAGATCAGTCAGACTATTGGAGAAGGAGGGATTGGAAATGTCTAGAAAGTGTGCAATCTCTGGTAAAGGACCTATGTCCGGAAACAAACGTTCTCACTCCATGAGAGCTTCCCGCCGCAAATGGAACGTAAACCTGCAGAAAGCGACAATCATGGTTGATGGCCAACCTAAAACTGTAAAAATTGCGGCCAGAACCCTGAGAACTTTGAAAAAACAAGGAGCAATCTAGTCCTATTCAAGCTGCCATCGGCGGCTTTTTTTATTTTTAACTAAAAATTTCTTGAATAAAAGCTAAAAATGAAAGTAATTAGAGTTTAACATGAGTTTAAAACCGCAATTTCTAAGGGAAAAATTTATCGTTTATTTAGAAAGATAGGTGTGGATAGTGAAAAATCTTTCCGAAATGAGTTTAGAAGATTTATGGAAATTATTTCCTATTTATTTAACCGAA
>CAYTMK010000061.1:0-8249 GCA_964438885.1 uncultured Erysipelotrichaceae bacterium
AGCATTCGTCCCCCTCTATCACGTTGTGACTGAAACGCCTATCTTTTCAGTCTTTAGGTTTTACTCATAACTTCCTTATAGATATGTAATATTTAAACATTTTTGTCATTGTTTTTCTATTTATTTGGTAACTCCTTACCTTAAAGTTGTTTCTTTTAGTGTAGTGAAAAGATCAAAAGTAAAAATCCTTTCCAAGAAAAAAAGCAACATTTCTTTAAAAACGTTGCTTCGAGATGAAGAGATTAGAGCACAATTTCTACTCCTTTTGGATTTTTCAAAATAGATTGGACATATTGTTCAATCCAAGTTTTAGATAAATTCTCTCCAGAAACTGTAATATAATGATCGGCTTCAAGTCCTTCCGAATATTCGGCCAAGGTAGTGGTTCGATAGGTGCGTAAATCGGAAGAAATACACGTCACCATAGGAATAAATTGGACTTTTTCAAAAGTTACTTCTTGGGTATCAAAATTGTAGTTCATTTGAAATTGAGCCATTCCTCCAACCATCGTTTCCGCCATATTTTGAGCCGAAATAAAATTTCCGAGTGAATAGTATACAAGCGTAGATTGATTAGAAGTGCGTATCCATTCCACGGGTTGGATAACATGAGGATGGCTTCCAATGATCACTTCTACTCCCAATTGATTTAAGTATTGGGCCAATTCCGTTTGTTCAGCTGTAGGATGGGTAGAGTATTCTTCGCCCCAGTGCATCGAAACAATTTGGACATCGCTGACACTGTTAAGCGCATTGATCCGTTGTTGAATGAGATCATAATTGATAGATCCATCCTCTTGACGATAGACATCAATCATCCATTCTTCTTCTGAAGGAAGAGTAAAGCCGTTGAGTCCATAAGTAAAGCTAGCTAAACCCACTCGAATTCCATTAACCACTCGTACACTTGGGGAACTAGATTGGGCTTCATTGATATAGGCTCCACTTGTTGTGATTTCGGGATGATGGGTGCGTAAATATTGAATCTCCGTTTGAAGGCCTTCTTCTCCTGCATCTAAGGAATGATTGCTACAAAGAGACATCCAATCAAATCCAGAGCGAGATAAGGTATCCAACATTTCAAGAGGACCATTAAAAAGGGGATAACTCGATAAACCATATTCATCTCCGGCGCATACCGTTTCCACGTTTACATAGGCTAAGTCAGTATTTTGAGTATATTTATTTGTAAACTGGTAAATAGGGGAATAATCACGAGTATGGTGATCTTGTTCGTAATATACAAAAATCGTATCATGCAATAAGTTATCACCTACTCCTGTAAACGTGAAGGAGGCCGTGCCTTCTCGTTCGTTGTTGGAAAGACCTATTTTTTCTTCAGAGAATAAGCCCTGTTGGCGCATGGAAGCGAGTTTTTGTTCGGGAATTCGACTCGTGGGATCAAAGAATAAGTGCATCACCAATAAAGTGACTAGACCAATGAGAGATAAAGTCGTCAAACTTATAAAGATAAGCACCATTTTCATTGGGGTTAGGCCCTTTTTATTTTTGTTTGGTTTGTTTTGCGTAGTCATGGGCAAAGTATATCATTCTCATTTCCTCCTTGGGATTGTTTTTTAAACTTCCTTTAAATGGGGGGACCCTAAAATAATTCTTTAAAAAAAGACGTTTCTTCAAGAAACGCCTTTTTCTCAGCTGTTGCTTTTATCGATTTTGTGGTTGACAGGTAAGCTTAAAATAGGTTCGGGCTGTGAGTTTATAAATAATGATGTAAATGAGAGAAAAAATGAGAAAACATAGGGCACTTACCAGTAAAAAGATTCGATTTTCTCCCATCGTTAGCATATTCAAAATTTTTTGAATCATTGGATAGGCCACACAGATATGAAGAAGAGCCGTTCCTAAAGGGAGGAAGAACATCAAAAGAACTTGACTGTTAATGATCCTATGAATTTGTTTGGTCTCTAAACCAATTTTTTGCATAATTTCAAACCGCTTTTGATCTTCTAGCCCTTCACTGAGCTGCTTGTAATACATGATTAAAATCACCACGAGCAAAAACAACACAGAAAGATAAATACCGATAAAAAGAATTCCCGAATAGACAGAAAGAATTTCTTCTTTATCAGAATCTTTGGTGCGAACACTCATGGCCCCCACTTCTGGAAATTGGGCTTCCAAAGCATGATAGAAATTTAAAGCCGCTTTTGAGCTTTGATCACTCTCGCTATCGAATAGCACAAAGACATTATGGTAAATTGGATTGTTTTCTCTTAAATCGCCTACGAGCATGGCTTGTTGTTCATCAAAATAACTGATTAAAAAATCGAGTATGTCTGGTCGCTCTACGACTTCTTTAATGAGAATGGAATCAATATTGCTTTGATCCTCCATTTCATTTTGCAGTATAGTTCCAGCAGGAATGGCTGGCGTTAAACTGATCATTTCTCCAGGAGCGAGGGTGTAATTTCCTTGGGTAATGCGATTAAAGTCGTTTAAATCGATTACTGGTGTTTGAAAAGATGAGCCATCTTCTCTGCTCACCACAAGGCCATCTCGTAAGATGACTTCCCCATTGGTTGGATTCAAACCACACTCTTGAGCAATCGCAAGAACTTTATTTTCTATCTCTAAAGTAGACAGTCGACCATTCCCTGTATTTAAACCGGAGTAAGAAAAGTCCCCTAGAGAACTGCTATTTTCACTAGTAGGAAGATTGGAAACAAGATTGACAATAAAAGATCTTGGATATTGTCTATCCAAAGTAGAATCAATTCCTGCAAGCAGTGAAGTGGTCGTCGAAAGGGCCACTAGGACCATTGTGGATAAAATAGCAATATTAGCTAAAGCCACTCCATTTTGTTTTAAACGATAACGCATCGTAGACACCGAAATAAAGTGACTGGGTTGATAATAAAATTTTTTGTTGTTTTGAAGGATTTGAACAATTACGGTAGACCCAAATGCAAAGAGCAAGTACGTTCCAAGGATCACTAAGATGACCGCTACAAAGAAATAAATTAAAGCTGCAATGGGATCTTTTACCGTTAGGGCAATGGCATATCCACTTCCAAGGCAAAGAAAGCCTAAAATGGCGAGAAGCCAACGATTCTGAATTGGTTTTTCCCCAATTTGTTTTCCATGCAAGGACTCAAGTGGATTAAAGCGTAAAGTGGAAACAATGGACCAAATTAAAATGGCCGCATAACACAATCCAATCCAAAGAACTGTATCTCGAAGCCCTTCTTGAGAAATATAAAAGCCAAAGGAAGGATCCATCCCAGAAAATTTTAGGATCAACATGAATAAAATCTTATCCAGTCCAATTCCTAACAAAAGACCGATGGTAAGAGTCGTTACAAATAAAATGGCCATTTGGTAAATTTGAATCCGAATGAGATGTCTTTTTTCCATTCCTAAAATCGTAAATAAGCCATTTTCTTGACGACGATTTTTGAACCAAACACTATTGAGATAGAAAAAGAAGATGAGAGTAAAAAGCATCATAATCTTTTCTCCCATTCCCAATAGCTCAATCATTACATTGCCTCCAAATATCTCAGATAATCCAGGGTTGAAGGACAATGACGTAATGGAATAAAACATGGCCGTCATGATCACACTTCCTCCTAAAAAGGGCAAGGAGATGCGATAATTTTTCTTTAGAGATTGAATGGCTAAATTCCAATAAACATGATGTTTCATGCCATTTTCTCCCGATTGGCCATAATGGTCAAGGTATTGGAAATTTGCTCATAAAATTGTTCCCGTGAAGTGGATCCTTTATACAATTGATGAAAAATGGATCCATCTTGAATAAAGAGCACACGACTGGCATAACTCGCCGCGTTGATCGAATGGGTGACCATACAAATGGTTTGCCCTTCTTGATTGAGTAAAGAAAACAATTCCAACAAATCGGAAGAACTTTTGGAATCCAGCGCTCCAGTTGGTTCATCCGCTAACAACAGCTCTGGCTCTACGATGAGGGCTCTTGCGACCGCAGCGCGCTGTTTTTGACCCCCAGATACTTCATAGGGATATTTTTTTAAAAGCGATTCCAGTGAAAGTCGTTTAGCTATAATGGATAGCCGTTCTTCCATCAGGGCTACTTTTTCATTATTGAGAACGAGAGGCAATAAAATGTTATCTTTTAGATTAAAGGTATCCAATAAAGAGTAATCTTGAAATACAAACCCTAAGTGATTGCGTCGATAGGCACTCAGCTTTGAAGGGGGAATTTTAGATGCGTTTTGTCCCGCAATCGTAATGGTTCCTGCGGTTGGCTGATCCAAGACAGCCAATAAATTCAATAAGGTCGTTTTTCCCGATCCACTTTCTCCCATAATAGCCACAAACTCACCTGGCTGAATGGAAAATGTGATATCGTGTAAAGCTTCTACTTGGACAGAAGAGAAGCGAGATTTATAAATTTTTTGAAGATGGTTTACTTCTAATAAAGCCACTGTCTGTTCCTCCTTTTGTGCCCTTAGTATAAAAAAAACGTTTTTTTCTTCCTATTGCTTTTCCTTACACTCTTCAAACACCTAAGATAGGTTTTCTTACCTCGTTGAAAGAAGATATTTTTTTGGAAGGCTATAGACAAAAAGTGAACCCAAAAATCAGAAGCTTAAAAATCTTCGTTCCCTTTATAAGTGAAAAACGGTAAAATTCGAAAATTTTACCGTTTTTTGTTTAATCCCCTAAGAAGAATGTTTTAGGAAATTCTATTTTCGCAAGTACACCCTTTTGATCTTCCCGATTTTGAATGGAAAGAGTGCATCCAAGATTTCTACAAATTTTTTGGCATAAGTAAAGGCCAAGACCACTTGAGGTGGATACATTTTGATGACCATTTTGACCAGTAAATCCTTTTTCAAAGATACGAGGCAAATCGTTTGGGTCTATTCCACACCCCTCATCTTGAATTAAAAATAGATTAGGCTTCGTTTCAATATGAATGGTGGAATAAGGAGAAGAATATTTTAAGGCATTGGATAACAATTGTTCAATCACAAAGGCAATCCATTTGCGATCCGTAACGACTGTTTCCGGATCAAAATCACTTTGAATAGAGATGTGGTTGGCAATAAAAGTTGAAGCATTTTCACGCAAAAGAGGACGAATGACTTCTTCTAATGCGATAAAGTCTAGACGATAATCGGATCCATCTAAGCGAATATACGCCATGGCTTGAGAAACACAATGTTCAATGCGTTTTTCGCTCGCCTGTAAGTCGGACACATCAGGATACTTCAGTTGCAATTGTAAATCCAAAGCCGCTAAAGGCAATTTAATTTGATGCGCCCACAATGAAAAGTAATCTTGCCGTTCGCTTTCTTCCTGCTTGGCTTTGGAAAGAATTTCCCGTTTTTCTTGGGCCATAGAGGCAAGTTTTTCAATGGCCAGTTGTAAAGCAGGAGGGTATTCTTGGGGATCGAATTGGTCTGCTAAAAGAAGATGCTTCACATCATGAATGGAGCGTAGAGAAAAGCCAAGATAAGTCATGAGGACCAAAAAAGATAAAATCATATAGACCCAAGCGGGATCCGCATTCTCCTGAAAAGCCCAACAAAGCCCCCAGAAACTTATCCCAGATCCAAGCCAAGCGAAAATCAACAATCTATTTTGTTTCCAAAGTAACTTAAAATAAAATTGATATTTTTCTCTCATACCTTTCTCTTTTCCTGTTAAGAGTTTACCAAGTATTTTATTTACTCTTGCCTCGTTTTTTCATTAATAAGATGTGCTTTTTTCGCTTCCAAAATCCAAAAACCCTTTTCTCGAAAAACACGACTCGCTTGTAAGCCTAAAGAATTGAGATAATCCAGTGCACTTTGGCCCCCATGTTGTTTACGGATGACCACCCATAACGTACCCTCCATCTTTAATTGCTGGGCACACTGATCAAATAAGCCATAAATCACTTGTTTTCCGGTTCGAATCGGAGGATTGATCACAATACAGGAATATTGACGAGCATCTAAGTGGTCTTGTTCGAGCACTTCTCCTTGAATGTGATAAGCTGCATAATTCTTTTGAGCCAAATGGCAAGCTTGTGCATTGGGATCAATTCCAACTACTTGACAATGCCAAAAGCTTCCAAGCACCACACCGACTACTCCAATGCCACATCCAAGATCTAGAACTTCTTGATAAGGAGTCGCATGTTCTAAGAGATAATTGAGTAAAATACGGGTTCCCGTGTCGAGGCCTTCTTTGGAAAAAACGCCGGCAGACGAAAAAAGCGTAAACGTCTTTCCTTGCAGAGTAAAGGAAATGGGAAATTCAGTTTTATCCAAGTTTGGATCGTTTTCATAATAGTGAGACATAGGATTCCTCTTAAAAAAGACAGGGAAGATCCCTGTCTTTTTGGTTTATTTTTTCTTGGGTTCCACTGGTTTTTGAACGCGATAAATCAAGGCACCAAGAGGTGGAACATCAACACTGATGCGCCAAGGTTGATTCATCAAAGGTAAGTGAATGGCTTTGGCATTGTGGACATCGTTATCATCAATACGTCCACCATAGCGTTTCCATTGCGTATTGAGCATTTCTTGATAAATACCCCCATACGGAACGCCAAATTGCATCTTATAGCCGTTAGTAGAGAAGTTAATGATGAAGACATAGATGTCCTTCGATCCTTTGCGCATAAAGGAGAAGGTATTGTGATCCGCATCGTCCGCATTGATCCATTGGAAGTTGGTTGGATCGTAGCCATAATAGAAGGCATCATTGCGGGTGCAAATGCCAGTCATATCCGCAAAGAAGGCTTCAAAATCGCGATGCATTGGATATTTACGCAAGAACCAGTCATTGCCTTTTTGTTCATCCCATTCCCGAAGCATACCGAGTTCATTTCCCATAAAGTTTAACTTCTTACCAGGATGACCAAACATGTAAGTATAAAGCGCACGCGCTTGGGCGAATTTATCATCGTAACTTCCCCACATCTTATCGACAATTGTGGCTTTGCCATGAACCACTTCATCATGACTCAATGGCAAAATGAAGTGCTCGGAATAGAAATAGGCCATCGAGAAGGTGATGTCGTTATGATGCCATTTGCGATAAATTGGGTCGAGTTTGAGATACTTTAAGGTATCGTTCATCCAGCCCAAATCCCACTTGTAGTCAAAGCCAAGGCCACCATCGAGAGTGGATTTGCAGACATTGGGGAAATCGGTGGAATCTTCTGCGATCAGCATAATTTTACCTTTGTATTCTTCATTCAGGGTGAAGTTCATTCGTTTGATGAAGTCAGTAGCTCCTTTGTTTTCCCCCATCATCTTGTTGCCCTTCCAGAAAATGGCATTGGAAATCGCATCCATACGCAGACCATCGAAGTGATATTCTTTTAACCAATAGTTGGCGGCGGACATTAAGAACGAGCGAACGCTCTCTTTCCACAAATCAAATTGGCTCGTTCCCCATTCCGAGTCGGCATCTTCGCGTTTGGCATACTCATAAAGAGGGGTTCCATCGAAATAAGCCAAGGCGTATTCGTCTTTGACGAAGTGAACAGGAACAAAGTCCATGATGACTCCAATGCCCGCATCATGAAGGCGGTTAACAAATTCCATCAACTCAACAGGACTTCCATATCGACTTGTTACGGAGAAGAAGCCAGAAACTTGGTAACCCCAAGATCCGTCAAAAGGATACTCAGAAAGTGGCATTACTTCTACATGGGAAAAATGGTATTTTTTGCAATGCGCGATGAGTTCATCCACGATATCGTTGTAGCGAACAAATAATCCTTCTTCATGTTGTTCAGGCAACCCAGGTACTTCTTCAACACGGGTGTTTTTATCACGCCAGCTGCCGATATGCATTTCATAAATAGAAATAGGCTTATCAAACCCTTTAGTACGGCTTTCCATCCATTTTTGGTCTGTCCATCCATCAAAGGTTAAATTGGCAATAATGGAATCATGTTCTGGACGAAGTTTAGCCGAGAAAGCATAGGGATCAATTTTATCGATGACACGGCCATTTTGTTGAACCACTTTGTATTTGTAAGCTTGACCGATTTTTGCCTCAGGAATGGTGACAACCCATACTCCTTCAAAATCCTTTTCCATGGGGTTCGCATTTCCATCCCAATTGTTGAAATCCCCTACCACAGAGACATGTTGAGCATTAGGGGCATAAAGTACAAAGGATACGCCTCCATCTTTTTCAGGATGAGCCCCGAAGTAATCAAAGGCGTTGAGTTCACGGCCTTGGAAAAAGGCAGTGAGGTCCTTTTTTTGCATGATTGGTTTTCCTCCATCATGACAGGC
>CAYTMK010000062.1:0-8232 GCA_964438885.1 uncultured Erysipelotrichaceae bacterium
ACCTGCTTTGCACGCAGGGGGTCAGGGGTTCGAATCCCCTATTCTCCACCATTTTAGTTTATTTAGCCGATGCCTATAGGGATCGGCTTTTTTATTAGTTCTTTATCCTTATTCAGAAAGAAGACTCCCATCGGTGAGATGGGGATGCTCTAAAGATCCATTAGTAAGGCAATAATATATCGATATCAAATTCTTTTTGATTATGAGAAATCTTCATATGACCTCCATACTTTTCCACAGTAGCTTCAATGGAACTCAATCCAATTCCAAGTCCTTGCGATTTAGTAGAATGGTATTTTAACTCTTTCTTATGCACTACTCCATTAAAACTGTTGGTCGATACAATATAGAATTGTCCAGGATGGGGAATTTCACTTGTTAAATCAAAATAGCGTTCTTCTTTAGGAAGAGTTTGACAACCGTGAATGGCATTTTCGATTAAGTTCCCAAATAGAGCCGCTAAATCCAATTCCGAAAAAGGAAGAGGATCGGGCAATTCAATGCGCCAATGAATCTGAATGTTGGCTTCTTTGGCCATCTCCTGATAGTATCCTAAAAGTGCATTCATTGCGGCATTTTGGCAATATTGAACAGGAAGGGGCATTTCCAATTGCGCTTCATAGGCAGCTAAATATTCTTTTAAAGTCGAAAGGTCTTCTTTTTGCGCTAAGGTAGACAATAATCGAACAGAATGGCGGAAGTCATGCCGTAATTTAGCACTTTGACGAATATAATCTTGAAGCTCTTGCATATGCTTCGCTTCGATTTCTAAAATCTCCCTCTTTTTATTGAGATCATCATTTTTCACAATATTCCAAACGGTATGATAATACAAAGTATAAATAGAAATTAAGCTGAGTAACAAAGCACCTTCCAAGAGAGGATAAATTTTTCCAACTCGACCTAAAGATATGTTTTGATAGGATTGGGGACGGAACAAAATGTTTAAGAAAAGAAAAGACAGAGAAATTATGGTCGTGTAATTCCAAAATTTGGATCGACTCATTGAATCCAAAACTTTTGAAAAGTAATGGAAAGCGGGATAAAAAAAGCCCACTATTAAACCAAATGAACACAAAACTTGTACCCAAGCTCCTTTTAAAGAGAGTTGATTGGGATTGGCATAAGGGTAATGGAGCGCCTCATAGGCCCAAGCAAAATGAAAAGTAAATGATTCAATTGCCACTACCCCTATGTAAATAGCGATTGCCCTAGAAAGATCAAGAATTACTGTAAAGCGATATATGAAAAAGAAAAGCACTACGGCCGGTAGTTCAAAGACAATAAGGGGAAGGCCAAATTGAGTATGAAGCGTACTTCCAAGGAGAAGATAAGGAACCAAAATTAAAATCCATAAAACAAGTGTTTTTTTCCAACCGAAGCGTAGTCGCGTTGGAATGGGAATATAACAAGAAGCAATTCCAAAAACAAAAATAAACAGCTGTAAAAAGGTCGATAGCCAATATTCATTCATTCTTTTCCCCTCTTCGATTGAGATGTTGCTCATTTCGAATGCGTAAAAAATTATATTCATGGATCTTATTTTCCACTTTATTTATATCTCGAACCCGAATTGGAAAAACACTTCCATTTTTCAAATAACAACTTCCTTGCTCCAAGGAATGAATATAGTCAATGTTGACGTATATTCCTTTATTAAGCGATAAAAAACGTTTATCTTCATGGGTTTTAGAATAAAACTCTCTTAATGTCATGCGGCAACGATACACCCGTCCTTCTGAGGAAGTGATTTCTAAATAATGTCCATCGCTCACTACGCTCACGATTTGGCTAAATAAAAGCTGATAAACAGCTCGTCCACTTGAAATCTCCATATAAGGCGTTTCAATGGGTAAAAAATCATTGGCTTCTTGGAGCAATTTAAAAATTCGTTGGGTATCAATGGGTTTGATCACATAATCAAAAGCATGATAGGAAAAAGCTTGACTCATAAATTCTGGACTAGAGGTCAAAAATACGAGAAGAGAAGTCGTATTGTGGCTTTGGCGTAAATTCATAGCAGCCTCTATCCCATCTATTTTATCCATAAAAATATCCATAAAGACCATCGCAAAAGTTCGATGTTCTTTCAAGTCTTCAATAAACGATTCTCCATTCCAATACGAGAAGATTTCAAAGGAAATCCCATAAAGGGTTTCATAGTCTTTTAAAGCTTGATGAAGCTGGGCGTGAACTTCTTTATCATCATCTACAATGGCAATATTCACCATGCTTCCTCCTTATAAATCCGTATCAACAACCTATCGATTTTTAGGCTTTAGGCCTAATTCACTCTTTTCCTTAGCTATTATTTAAATCTTAATCTTCTTTTATGAAAGAGCCACAAATATGAAAACAGATCCAAAACGGAAAAAAAGACCTAAAAGGCCACATTCTTTGGAATGTGACCTTTTGAAATTAAGCGGTCTGAATCTGCGTTTTGCTTCCTTGGGTAGGGTCTTTACGAACAATGATTTGATTGTCAATACGATTAACCAGCGATTCCACATGGGAAATGATTCCGACTAAACGAGAATCAGCGATTTGGTGCAAAGAAGCGATGGCTTTGGATAGACATTCTTCATCAAGAGAACCAAATCCTTCATCTACAAAAAGCGTTTCTAAGCGAATTCCCCCTGCTTCAAGCTGAATTTCTTCCGAAAGGCCAAGGGCTAAACAAAGGGAGGCCAAAAACTGTTCTCCTCCAGAGAGGGATTTTACCGATCGAATGGATTCGTTGTAGTGGTCAATCACATCTAAGCCTAATCCTGATCGAGCACGGTTTCCTTCCAAATGAGCTCGTCGCAATTCGTATTGTCCACTGCTCATGGTGTACAAACGCGTATTGGCTCGGTTGAGCACTTGCTCAAAATAGGAAATTTGAACAAATGTTTCCAAATTGATATGCGGTTGGCCAACTAAAGTTCCATTGAAGGTATCAAACAAATTTTTCCAAAGAGTAGCTTGCTTTTCAAGTTCGGGCAATTGCTTGGAAATGCTCAAAGCTTTTTGAAGATAGTCTTGGTTGAGGCTTAACATCGTGCGCAAAGATTCGCAGTATTGGGATAAAATTTCAAGTTCTTGTTTGGCTTGAAGTCTTTCTTGACTGAGAGTTTCTTTTTGAGTAGTTGGATCTTGAGGCTCCTTTTGGTAGCTTTTTAAAATGGCTTGCGCCTTTTGAATGGCAAGATACAAACGAGAGCACTCATTTTCTAGATTCTTTTTTGCGTGTTCGAATTGATGAAGTTCTTGTTTTAAGGTTGCGGCCAAGGCTTTAGCGTGGTGAATGTTTTCAAAAGCGGGATTTCTTTGAAGGACATCTATCTCCGCTTTCACCTTCATCCACTCTTGAGAAGTGATCAATACCTTATGATTGAACTCATTTTCTAGTTTTTCAAAAGCGAGCCGTTCTGTGTCAAGCTTGGCAACTTCTTGGGTAAAATACTTCTTTTGTCTACACCGTTCAATCGCTTGGCGTAAATTTTCTTGGGCTTGTTGAAGAGTCAAATGGCTTGGAAGAGATCCCTTTAAAGTTTGAATCGTTTCTTCTATATGGCCAATTGTAGCTTGTAAAGAAGCACAAGTATTGGCTTGCTTGGCACTTGTTTTTTCCAGTTTTCGCATATGCTCTTCAAGAATTTGAAGGTCGGCTTGGGTACAAACATCAAATGGAGCCTGCGTAGGGTTGGGATGATGTAAGGATCCACACACTGGACAAGGTGTATTTTCTTGAAGCGTTTTGGCCAAAATTCCAGCTTGTGCAGCGAAAAAACGCTCGCGTTTCCTTTGGTACTGGTCCATAGCTTCTTGATAATCCTGCTCTTTTTGTAAATACGTTTTTTGACTTTTGTCGAGTTGCAACTGTTTATCTTTCAAATTTTTTTCTTGCGTTTGTACTTTTACAAATTGCTCACAAATAGCTTGAGCTTGTTGCTCTTCATAAACCACACCATCTAAATCTTTAAGCTTGTCTTGAAGAAAATCCAAAGCTTCTTTATTTTGTTCAAGTTGAATCTTTAATTCTTCGTATTGACTGTGGGCTCTATCTTTGGCTTGAGCGAGCTGTTTTTCCTTTTGACAAAGCTTTTTGTAGTCACTATAGGCTTCAAGAGAGGTTTCCAATTCTTTAAGCTGATCCTTTTTTTGGGTGATGTCGGACTCTTTTTGGTTTAAAGCTAGAAACGCATTCTGGGCCGCTTCCCATCTTGGAGTGGATTGATCAAGAGCTATTTTTGCTTTTTGATATTGATCATAGCGATCCTGTAAGCCATCTAGCACCCCAAGTTGATGGGTCAATTGATCCGTTTTTTCTTTTTGAAGTCGAAGAGTGGTTTCCTTTTGTTTCAATTCCTCTTGCCATTGATTCATCCGACTTTGAATGACCTCAAGATCTTGTTTTTCAGATTCCTCTAAATCTTCAAGCCCTTTTAAGGCTTTTAGCGCTTGTGAATAGACTTGCATTTGGCTTTTGAGTTTTGCTTCGGTAGACTCTTTAATTTCTTTGACTTTTCCTTGTAATTTGGCATAATCTCCTGTCGCAAAAAGTTCTCGAAAGATTTTCGTTCGCTCATCGGTACTTGAAATCAAAACTTTTAAAAATTCTCCTTGGGCTAAAACCGCAACTTGCTTAAATTGTTTGAAATCCAAACCAATTTTATCTTTTATAGCCTCTTTCACTTCGGCATTTTTGGTTAAAACCGTTCCATTGGGTAAAACTAGAGTGACTGCTGCGCTCTGTTTCGTTTGACCTTTCCCTCGTTTTTTGGTCCGAGAATATTCTGGATTGCGTTTTATCCAATAGCGTTCTCCTTTGAGTTCAAACTCAAGCTCTACTTCTGTATCGTCTTTATCACTAGCGTATTTAGAACGGACCATCTCTGGTTTTCGATTATCTCCGGATAATTCACCATATAAAGCATAAACAATGGCATCAAAGATGGTGGTTTTGCCCGCTCCGGTATCCCCACTAATTAAAAACAATCCTCCTTTTTCAAAAGCACTAAAGTCTATTACCTCTTCTTTGGCATAAGGTCCAAATCCTTTCATAGTCAGCTTAATGGGCTTCACGATTCCTTCCTCTCTTTCCCTTTTTTATTCTTTTTGTTCTGGATTGGCTTTGATCTCATTCCAAAGTAAAGTCAGTTTTTCTTTTAAAGAAGAATCTAAGCAAGCACCTGAATTTTGCATCGCATAAAACTTTGAAAAAATTTCTTCGGGATGCTTCATTTCACTATCCGTGATGGTTTCTTTGTGCGCTTCTGATCCCATGGTAAACTTCTTAAGATATTCAATTTTTAAAATTTTAGGATAATGTAAGGAGAGCTTTTCAAAAGCTTGAAACACCTCTTGTTCGTCTTCAAGAGCAATGTAAAAATAATTTTCTTTGTTTTGACGTTGAACAAACGACTTGGCTACCAACTGATCAAAGGTTCCTTGGATTTTAACAAAGTCATGTTTGGGTGTAAGTGGAATCGATTCAAAAGTTACCCTTTCTGAATCAAACGATACCACTGTAATAGATTTTTGAACTCCAAGTTCAGAAGCGGAAAACTTCAACAGTGTTCCACAATAGCGATAATTGGGCTGGCCTCCCACCGCTTGGGGATTATGCAAATGGCCAAGCGCTGCATAATCAAAGGGTTTTAATACTCGCGTATGAACTTGATCAAGCGTTCCAATGGATAAGTCCTCACTTTCAGCGGCTTGTCCTCCTGCATAAAATTGATGAGAGAGCAAAACATTCCAACCATTTTTTAAATACTCTGCTTTACTAAGAGCGAGTTCTATAGCCTTTGTCCAATCGCCTTCAGGGTCTTCTTTTAAAGCCGTTTTGACTTTAATGGGCTTAATAAAGGGAAGCATGTGAATGCGTATGATTTGATTGTCTTTGCTCATATCATAAAAAGGAATGGTTCCATCGTATACGGAAACAATGTGGATATTGGTGGCCTCAAATAAGCGAGAACCGAATTGAAGACGGGCTGGTGAATCATGGTTTCCGCTAATAATAAAAGTTGGAATCTGACGAATATACAATTCATTTAAAAACCAGTCTAAAAGCTGTACCGCTTCTATCGAAGGAGTGGGCGCATCATATACATCTCCACAAATCCATACCCCATCGATTTCTTGAGTATCCAATATAGAAAGTACTTGTTGGAAAGCTTCTTTTTGTTCTTGAATTAAATCGTAACCAAAGATTTTTTTGCCAATATGCAAATCTGCAAGGTGAATAAATTTCATATTCTTTCAGGATTAGGTTTTGTGGCTAAAAAATCCTGAACCGCCTTTCCGTTTTAAATTTTTTTTAGTTTTCTCTTTTTCTCAGTATTTTTCGGTCTATTTTTAAAAGCCCAACATCAAGTAAAGAATTCCTAGAAGCCAGAGCCTTTTTGCTTTTAAAAGTGATTTCCCCAACCATTAAAAATTCCAAAGAGAAATTTTTCTTTGCTTTTTCTATTCTTTATTTTTTATTGTGCCATTTTAAAGAAAAAACGATTGATTTTTTATCTCTTTATAAAAAAAGATTAGCCTTTTTAGGCTAATCTTTCAGTTTAGATCACACTTAGAATTAAGAAGGCGACCACATATAACCAAAACGAAGGCATCCGAGCCACGAAAGACCACAATTCCTTATCTTGGTTCGCTTGGTAAAATAAGGCTCTCCATTCTTTATATTCTTGAAAGAAGACCCAAAGTCCAACAATCAGAGCGATCCACAATCCAATGGATACCACCACATCCAGTACAGGAAAGGTAGAAATGATCATCAAACACGTGTTGTTTAAGATGTGTAAGAGGATAGGCACCCATAAAGAATCGCTCTTGGCATATCCATAAGCTAAGACCAAACCAACTCCAAAGGTAGGAACGGCTTGTCCTAAATTGCCATGAGCCAGTCCAAATAATAATGCAGAGAAAATCACCGCAAAGCCTTTGTTAAAGCGAGAAAGATTGCGATAAATCAGTCCTCGATACAACATTTCTTCAAACACTGGGCCAATGAGGCAAACGACCATGAATTCCAACGCTCCTGCTAAAAAAGGCATTCCTGTTACGTCAAAATCGGGACTTGGAGCCAAGGGAAAGACAAATGTGGAAAACAAATTCATAAAAAACGTGGTGATGATGGACAAAATTAAGTTGGCTGCCACCATCATACAAAAACCTTTCCAAATCCAATGACGATCAAAGTGGGTATTTTGAAGAGCTTTAAATGGATTGACTTTCAAAATAGTGCTGCCATAGGCAATGGCCATGGTCCCCGTTGCCACGGTGGTACTCCAAAAGATCAAAGAATAACTCGTTAAATAGAGTTCGAGATCAGGAGCTAAATTTAAGGGGACTCCCATCATTATCCCCAACATAAATGAAAGTCCAAGATAAATCCATACAGAGGCCATACATACTTGTAATACTTGACTAAAACCAAGTGGCTTTTTTGGATTTTTCAACATATAGGATTGGACAGATAAAGAAGCTGTTTTACTCACTTGACTGGGTTGAGTGGGCAAAGAGGGCTTATGATTTTGAAGAGCCTTCTCAAAGGAATACGCATTTGGTTGCGAAGAGGAAGCCTCTAAAATCGCTTTCTGAGCTTTTTTGGCTTCTTTGAACCAAGAACCCACTTTTTGAGAGAGGTTTGGTTTAGGGGGTTTAGTAGGATCTGCTTCTTTTTTCTGTTTTTTGGCTTCTTTTTTTAGGTCCATTTTTTTGAGAGATTTTTCATCAGCAGGATGAGGGGATAAATTTGGAGATCCTTTTTCCTCCTTTTCGGTTTGTTCCTTTGGTTCTTGTTTTTCTTCTTGTAGCTCTTTTTCACTTTTGGAAGAGGAATTTTCCAATGGATCTTTAATCAAATTGGAATCTTCTTTTATTGAGGGATTTAGATTCTCTTCCTTCCCTTTTTCAAGAGATTCTATTTCCTGATTCTTAGAGGAAGCTTCCAAGTCAGAGGCAACCAAATCCTCACTCGTATTCTTCAAGGGAGCCTCATTGTTGGGAGAAGATTTAAAATGAGAAGAATCATTGGTTTCAACTGATGTTTTGTTTTTTGAGTGGAAGGGATTACGCATACTACTCTGCTACTCAAAATATGGACACAAATACCCATATTGAGAAAATTCCTGCTTCTTCCTGTATGCTTTGGATTAGAACGAGTCATAATCTACTCACATGTTCTTCTACAGTCCACAGGGGTTAATTCCCAGCCTACGGTACTTCACTTTACTT
>CAYTMK010000063.1:0-7740 GCA_964438885.1 uncultured Erysipelotrichaceae bacterium
TATGAAAAAGAACGGTTCTGAAATCATTTTGGAAACCCTGCTCGAACAAGGCGTAGACACCGTCTTTGGTTATCCTGGCGGTCAAGTTATCGATTTGTACGATGCGATTTATGCCTATCAGGACCGACTGACACATGTCCTCTGTTCCCATGAGCAGCACGCCTGCCATGCGGCGGATGGATACTTCCGGGCCACAGGTAAAACGGGGGTAGTTATCGCTACTTCTGGTCCTGGTGCCACCAACTTGGTCACTGGGATTGCAACGGCCTTTTTGGATTCCGTGCCCCTTGTCGCCATCACCGGAAACGTATCCACAAGCCTAATTGGACGAGACTCGTTTCAGGAGGTCGACATCACAGGCGTCACACTTCCGGTCACCAAACACAATTTTTTCGTGCGCACAGTCGAAGAACTCGCGCCTACTTTACACAAGGCCTTTGAAATTGCGCGCTCTGGACGCCCCGGTCCTGTTTTAGTCGATGTGCCTAAGGATGTCCAACAAGCCATTACCAACTACGAACCCCTTGGAAAAGCGGAAAAAGTAGTAGAAAAAATCGTTAGCCAAGCCCAGATGGAAAAAGCGGTTGATATGGTCAATGCCGCTAAACGACCTTATATCTATATTGGAGGCGGATCTCTTGGGGCGGAGGTTTCCCAAGAAATCATGGAATTGGCCGAAAAAATCGATGCGCCAATTGGATGCACGTTGATGGGTCTTTCCGCTGTGCCTACGGATCATCCCCGCTACTTAGGGATGGAAGGAATGCATGGCCGTTATGCCTCTTCCATGGCACAAAACGAATCCGATTTAATCATTGCCATTGGCTGCCGATTTTCCGATCGGGCCACAGGAAATGTGAAAAAATACGCCAAACAAGCGAAAATTTTACAATTTGATATCGATGCGGCCGAACTCAATAAAAACGTCAACATCAATCTAGGCTTAGCGGGAGACATTCACGATGCGGTGGTCCGCTTGCTCAATGCGGTTGAACCACAAGAGCATCCCGAATGGCATGCGCGCATTAAAGCGCTCAAACAAGCGGAACGCTATCAACAAGAACGCCTGATCAATCGCCATCGCTTAACTCCTCAAGCAGTCATCAATGAGGTTTCCAAATATGCCGAGGACCCCACGCCGATTGTCACGGACGTAGGTCAGCATCAAATGTGGGTGGCGCAAAGCTATCCCTTCCGCCAACCTAGAACATTTGTCTCTTCTGGGGGACTTGGCACGATGGGCTTTGGACTAGGTGCAGCCATTGGGGCAGCCTTTGGCTCGAAAAAGCGCACCTTGCTCTTTACGGGCGATGGCAGTTTTGGCATGAATCTTGGCGAATTGGCCACCCTTAAAGCCACCAATGCTCCTGTTGTGATCATCATCTTCAACAATGGAGTCTTAGGCATGGTTCGTCAATGGCAAACGCTTTTCTACAATGCCCACTATTCAGCCACCGATTTGCATGCGCGTCAAAGCGATTTCCAAAAAATCGCTGAGGCCTTTGGTGTCCCTGGCTTTTCCGTCACCACTCTTGAGGAACTTCCCGAAGTAGTGGCTAAAGCCATGGCTAAATCGGGTCCGGTGGTGATCGATGTCAAAATTGACCCCGATGAATTTGTTTTACCAATGTTGCCTCCTGGAGGAAGCATGGAACAGATCATTACGCTGCGGGAGGAAATCTAAATGGAACGCTTTGAAATCGCCTGCCTTGTCGACAATGCCTCTGGCGTTTTAACCCGTGTTTCAAGCCTCTTTACTCGCCGTGGCTTTAATATCAATTCTTTGACCGTGGGGGCGACAGAAGATCCAAACTTTTCGCGTATCACCATTTCTGTCAATGGCGATGAAAACATTCGCTCGCAATGCATTAAGCAACTGCGCAAGCTCTACAATGTCAAAAACGTCAAGGAAATGGTTCCAACCGATCGGGTAAGTCGCGAACTGGCTCTTATCAAACTCAAAAACAACCAAGAAACACGGCCAGATATCTTAAGTGCAGTGGACATTTTCCGCTGTAAAATCATCGATTTTTCTCCCAATACCCTCTGTGTAGAGATTACGGGAGAATCCTCCAAAATTGATGCTTTTTTAGCCGTCGTCAAACCTTTTGGCATTTTAGAGATGTCACGCACTGGCGTGGTCGCTTTACAACGAGGCTGTCACTACTTATATGAGGAAGAGGAAGATGATTCCGCTTTCATGGAATTGCGTCAAGAAGAGATGGACTAAAGAGGTATTGACCGCTGTAAAATTCAAGCAATAAGCCTTTTAGAGACTTGTGAAGAGGAAAGAAGGAAGACAATGGAAAACAGAATTTTTTATGAGCAAGATTGCGACCTCAATCGTTTGAATGGTAAAAAAGTCGCCATCATTGGCTATGGCTCTCAAGGTCATGCTCACGCTTTGAACTTACGGGATTCAGGAGCTGATGTCGTGATCGGTCTTTACGAAGGCAGCCGTTCCGCCCAAAAAGCCAAAGAACAAGGCTTTGAAGTTCTCCCTGTTGGAGAGGCAACCAAAGCGGCTGATATTGTCATGGTGTTGATTCCTGATGAAAAACAAAAAGAAGTATACCGCAACGAAATTGCTCCCAATTTAAGTGCGGGAAAAACGCTCGCTTTTGCGCACGGCTTCAACATTCACTTTGGTCAAATCGTCCCACCAGAAGATGTAAACGTCATCATGATCGCTCCAAAAGGGCCTGGTCATACGGTTCGCTCTGAATATGAAGCAGGTAAAGGGGTTCCTTCCTTAATTGCGATCGAACAAGATGCCACAGGAGATGCCTTAGATCTTGGATTGGCTTATGCCGCTGGCATTGGCGCAAGCCGCGCTGGAGTTTTGGAAACGACATTCCGTACCGAAACCGAAACCGACCTCTTTGGGGAACAAGCCGTCCTTTGCGGTGGTGTGGTTGCGTTGATGCAAGCGGGTTTTGAAACGCTTGTCGAAGCAGGATATGATCCTCGCAATGCCTACTTTGAATGCATTCACGAAATGAAGCTGATCGTAGACCTCATTTATCAATCCGGTTTTGAAGGCATGCGTTACTCCATTTCTAATACCGCTGAATATGGAGATTACATCACGGGTGAAAAGATCATTACGGAAGATACCAAAAAAGCCATGAAGAAGATTTTAAAAGATATCCAAGATGGAACCTTTGCGAAAGATTTCCTCTTAGACATGTCCGATGCTGGTGGCCAAGCACACTTCCGTGCGATGCGCAAAAAAGCCAAAGAACATCCAAGCTCCAAAGTGGGTGAAGAAATTCGCGCCCTTTATTCCTGGGCTGATGAAGACAAATTGGTCAATAACTAATCTCTTTGAAAAGCCCGGAAACGGGCTTTTCTTCTAGGAAGAGAAAGGAGAATCTTATGAAAAGTGATGAAATGAAAAAGGGGCCAGAACACGCCCCACAGCGTAGCTTATTGCATGCGCTTGGTTTAACCGAAGAAGAAATCGATCGCCCTTTAGTGGGCATTGTTTCAAGTTGGAATGAAATCGTTCCAGGCCATATGAATCTTGACAAAATTACCGAAGCAGTTAAGACAGGGGTCGCCATGGCAGGAGGAACGCCGATTGTTTTCCCTGCGATTGCGGTATGCGATGGCATTGCGATGGGACACAATGGGATGCGCTATTCTTTAGTCACGCGCGATTTAATCGCCGATTCCACCGAATCGATGGCCTTAGCCCATGCCTTTGATGCCCTAGTCATGATTCCAAACTGTGATAAAAACGTCCCTGGTCTTTTGATGGCTGCAGCACGTTTAAATCTTCCTACCATCTTTGTATCGGGAGGACCAATGTTGGCTGGACGCATTGACAAACACAAAACCTCGCTTTCTAGCATGTTTGAAGCCGTTGGAGCCTACAAAGCGGGCAAAATCGATGCGGCGAAACTGGATGAATTTGAACACAACGCCTGCCCCTCTTGTGGATCGTGTTCGGGTATGTATACCGCCAACTCCCACAACTGCTTAAGTGAGGTATTGGGGATGGCTTTACAAGGAAATGGGACGATTCCCGCTGTGCATTCGCGCCGCTTGGAATTGGCCAAACATGCCGGAATGCAGATCATGGATTTAATTGAAAAGGATATCCGTCCTCGGGATATTCTCACCGAGAAAGCCTTCCACAACGCCATTGCAGCGGATATGGCTCTTGGCTGCTCAACCAACTCGATGCTCCATTTGCCTGCCATTGCACATGAATGTGGCATTGATATCGACTTAGATGAAATCAATCGCATTTCTGAGGCCACCCCTAACGTTTGTCACTTAGCACCAGCTGGTCCTACCTATATGGAAGACCTAGATGCAGCGGGTGGAGTATATGCGGTGTTAAAGGAACTCGAAGAAGCCGGCTTAATTGATGGCTCTACGCTGACTGTAACGGGTAAAACCCTACATGAAAACATCGCTAAGGCTCAGAATGCCGATCCAGAAGTCATTCGTCCTCTTGACAATCCCTTTACCAAAACCGGAGGATTGGCCGTACTCCGCGGCAACATTGCCCCAAATGGGTGCGTGGTCAAACGCTCAGCGGTCGCTCCTGAAATGCTTTGTCATACTGGACCTGCGGTGGTCTTTGATTCGGAAGAAGAGGCCATTGCGGGCATCTTTGGTGGCAAAGTCAAAGCGGGAGATGTCGTAGTGATTCGCTATGAAGGCCCTGCTGGTGGCCCAGGAATGCGCGAGATGTTGTCTCCTACTTCTGCCATTGCGGGTATGGGCTTGGATAAGGAAGTTGCTTTGATCACTGATGGCCGCTTTTCTGGCGCTACGCGTGGAGCCGCAATTGGTCACATTACCCCCGAAGCCGTCAAGGGAGGTTTAATTGCCTACGTGAAAGATGGCGATCAAATTGCGATCAATATTCCCGATTACTCCATTGAATTGTTGGTAGACGAAGAAGAACTTGAAAACCGCAAGAAAACTATGGAGATCAAGACCAAGAAGGATGTAAAAGGGTACTTGAAACGCTATGCAGCAGCTGTGTCGGGAGCCGATCGTGGCGCGGTTTTGTCATGATTGACGATCTCATCCAATCCCTTGAGCAACTCGCCGTGTTTATGGCCCTTTACGACAATCCCGTGTTCATGGCGTTTTTAGAAATGCTCAAAAGCTATCGTAAAGAAAATATGGAGGGCCAGGAAGCCGGCTTTTTAAAAGCCGTTGCTCGGTTTACGGGACTTTTGTACAACCAAAAAACTGACGATTGGGCCACGTATTTAACCAATACCATCTTGTCTATGGAAACGTGTTTATCCTTTGTCGCCGCAACCGAATTTGAATTGCCAGAGCGCATGATCAACACAGCTATGGCAGAGCTTCAAACGCTCTCCTTTGCTGCTCAAGTTTCGCCCGATACTTTGCGCCTTGTGGGACGCAAAGGCTGGCGGGCAGCGCGTGTGGATTTACAGGCTCAATATTTAGATCGCCTAATGCATCTAGATCAATATGGCACAGGGATTTTTACCCAAGGGCACATGTTTCGCCTTGATATGCGCAAACCAGAAAAGCTTCTTGTCATCAAAAGTCCCGATCCCATTACTTTCCATACCCTCTATGGCTATCAATCGCAGCATGAGGAAATCATTCGCAACACCAAGGCCCTCCTTCATAATTTGCCTTGTTCGAATTTGTTGCTGTATGGAGATGCAGGAACGGGAAAATCCGCTTCCATTAAAGCGGTGTGCAATCAATTTGCCGATGAGGGTTTAAAGCTTATTGAAGTCTCCAAAAATGACTTGGATGAATTGCCCGATCTCTTGGATCGCTTGGCCCGCGAACCTTTGAAATTCATTTTGTACATCGATGATTTGTCCTTTGGCGAAAACGACGATTCCTTTTCCTCGCTGAAAGCGATCTTAGAGGGATCCGCTTCCGCCCGCTCTAAAAATACCGTCATTTATGCCACGAGTAATCGTCGTCATTTGGTCAAGGAAAGCCTAGCGGCTCGAGCTGGAGATGATGTCCATCGTCGCGATACGATGCAAGAAACCCTCTCTTTATCCCAGCGTTTTGGCCTCTGTCTATTTTTTGAAAAACCCTCTGCTCAAGAATATTTGGAGTTGGTGCATCAAATCTTTGACGAATACAAAGTGCTTCAAGAAGCTGCTTTAGAAAATTTTGATCCCGAAGCCTTTGAACAAGAAGCGGAAGCCTTTGCACTTAGTCATGGTGGTCGCTCCGCTCGAGCGGCGCGGCAATTTGTGGAAATTGAGGCTGCCAAAAAGGGCCTTGCCAATTTGGAAAGAAATGAGGCTTAACCATGTTGTCGCTTGAAAAGATTTACCATGCGCGCTACATCTTAAAAGATGTGGCTCGCCAAACGGATCTGATCCCTGCTACCAAAATCAAACCAGGGGTCAACGTGTACTTGAAAACCGAAAACCTCCAACGAACGGGTTCCTTTAAACTTCGGGGAGCCTATTATAAAATTTCCCAGCTTTCTGAAGAGGAAAAAGCCCATGGGGTAATCGCCTGTTCAGCGGGCAATCATGCCCAAGGAGTTGCTTTAGCTGCCCAAGCCAGTGGTATTCCTGCCGTGATCTGTTTACCAGAAGGCGCACCTATTTCCAAAGTAGAAGCCACCCGTTCCTATGGAGCCAATGTGGTTCTCGTTCCTGGGGTATACGATGATGCTTATCAAAAAGCGATCGATTTGCGTGATCAAGAAGGCTATACCTTCATTCATCCTTTTGACGATGAACTCGTCATCGCTGGGCAAGGGACCATTGGCTTAGAAATTTTAGACCAACTCGATGAAGTCGAAGCGGTTGTCGTTCCGGTAGGTGGTGGTGGCCTCATCTCTGGTGTGGCTTATGCCATTAAAACGTTGCGTCCCGATGTCAAAGTATATGGAGTGCAATCCGAAGGAGCCGCGAGTATGGTGTCTTCTTTAAAGGAAGACCAAATCGTCTGCTTAGAAGAAGTGCGCACCATTGCGGATGGGATCAAAGTCAAAGAACCAGGGGAGCATACCTTTGATTTGGTCCAAAAGTATGTCGATGATATTGTGACCGTTTCGGATGATGAAGTCGCTGGAGCCATCTTGCATCTCATTGAAACTCAAAAACTCATTACCGAAGGAGCAGGAGCAGTCAGTGTTGCTGCGGTGATGTATGATAAACTTCCTGTTCAAGGGAAAAATGTGGTGTGTTTATTATCGGGTGGAAACATCGATGTGACCATTTTGTCTAAAGTCATCGAACGTGGTCTGCTTAAATCAGGACGCAGTGACACCTTAGCGATTCAACTTTCTGATCAACCAGGACAATTGGCTAAAGTGTCTGCTCTGTTGGCCTCTTTGAATGCCAATGTCGTCAGCGTCTTTTATGAAAAAGCCAGTGAAGGCAGTTCCATTACCGATTGTGTCTTACGCATCAACATTGAAACAAGAGATGCCACCCATATTGAAGAAATTCATGAAGCACTCAATCAAGCGGGCTTTCAACTCGTCTAACCATCATTGCGATTTTTCTTTATAAAAAAGAAGGGACTATACCCAATAAGCAGAAGTTTATTGGGTATAGTCCCTTTATTTATATTCTAAAAAAATATAACTCAAATTTTATAAAACTAAGAATATTTCTTGCTCTTCTTTATTCCGTTTGAAAATGAACAATAGCTTAAGGTAGAAAATTTAAAGAAAAATTGGGAAATACATTCTTTTTCATGCTATAAATAAAGGGGATCGTTAGCCTTTTCCCCGCATGCGCGGGGATGATC
>CAYTMK010000064.1:0-7644 GCA_964438885.1 uncultured Erysipelotrichaceae bacterium
CCTCATCCATTGTGATATCACCAGCACCAGATACGCAGCAAGCACCCATACCACGCGCTACCACCGCAGCATGAGAAGTCATACCACCACGTACAGTGAGAATTCCTTCGGCAGCTGCCATACCTTGGATATCTTCAGGAGAGGTTTCTAAGCGCACTAAGACAACTTTTTTACCATTGGCAGCTTCTTCAATCGCTTCCTCAGCCGAGAAAACAACTTGTCCACATGCTGCGCCTGGAGAAGCTGGTAAAGCAGTCGTTACAACTTCTGCTGCTTTTAAAGCATCGGCATCAAACATAGGGTGTAGAAGTGTATCGAGCTGTTGAGGCTCAACCATCATCAACGCTTCATCAGTGTTAACAAGTCCTTCATCCACCATGTCACAAGCGATTTTTAATGCCGCTTGAGCGGTTCTTTTTCCATTACGGGTTTGGAGCATATAGAGTTTTCCATTTTCAATGGTAAATTCCATATCCTGCATATTTTTATAGTGATGTTCAAGGGTATCACAAATTTTTACGAATTGTTCGTAGGCTTCAGGAGAAATTTCTTGAAGTTGGGCGATTTTATTTGGCGTACGAACACCGGCTACTACGTCTTCACCTTGGGCGTTCATCAAAAATTCGCCATACAATTTATTTTCGCCTGTTGCTGGATTACGTGTGAAGGCTACACCTGTACCGCAGCTATTTCCCATGTTACCAAATACCATCATCTGTACGTTTACAGCCGTTCCCCAATCAGAAGGAATGTCGTTTTGACGACGATAGTAAATCGCACGTTCGTTGTTCCAAGAACGGAAAACAGCTTCAATGGCTTCCATCATTTGTTCTTTTGGATCAGTTGGGAAGTCTTCATGGAGCTCTTGTTTATAGAATTCCTTGAAGCGGTTTACGAGTTCTTGCATGTCTTCTGCGGTTAACTCAAGGTCATCTTTGATGCCTTTTTCCGCTTTGACTTCATCAATGATTTCTTCAAAACGTTTTTTAGAAAGACCTTTTACAACATCGGCAAACATTTGAATAAAACGTCTATAAGAGTCATAAGCAAAACGTGGATTGCCGGATTTTTCCGCAATGGATGCCGCCACTGTATCATTGATACCGAGGTTTAAAATAGTATCCATCATTCCAGGCATAGAAGCGCGCGCGCCAGAACGAACAGAAACTAAAAGTGGATTATCGGGATCTCCAAATTTTTTGCCTGTTTCTTTTTCCAGTTTGTCCAAGTATTCATAAATTTGTTCTTGGATATCCTCAGAAATTTTTTCACCATCTTCGTAATACTTATTACAAGCTTCGGTAGTGATGGTAAAACCATTTGGAACAGGCATACCCAAATTGCTCATTTCAGCAAGGTTTGCACCTTTACCGCCGAGCAAATTACGCATATCCGCATTGCCTTCATCGAAAAGATAAACATATTTCTTTTCCATGCGTTTCCTCCTTCTTCAGAAAGCGCACAAAATTCGCTCCAAGCTTGCAGCAGAACAGAAAGATTATTAATAAGTTAAGTCTTTCTCTAGTCAGCCAGACTATATTTTGGGCGCATTTCTGCTAACTTTTCTCTGCCTCATCTTACTCTATTTTCAAGCAAAAAAAACGTTTTCTTTTATCTTCGGGGCTAAAATAAATACTTCTATCAAGCGCTTTCTATTTTCTTGCCAATTTCGGACAATTTTTTGGGATTGTATCCAATAATATCAATGGACTTTTGACGCGCAGGACACACTGTACGCTTTAAACATTGCTTAGGACAACTCGGATAAAAAAGCTTTTGGGGCAATGTCTCTAAAAACATCTGTTGGTTTGGTGTTAACTCTTTAGTGATTCGTAAAAGGGGACGACTTATCCCAGAAGGATTTTGTTGAAGCTCTTCTAAGGAAACGCCATAAAAATTAGCGATCTCCAAAAGGCAGATGGCATTTTTCTTTTTATTGGAATCAAGAAGCAACTTGAAAAGATTTTTTTCCGTTAAAGAGATACCCATCTCTTTAGCCAACTGCTTCACGCTTTTCATACGAGGACACCCTGAAATGCTAATGAGTTCAATCATAAAAACCAACCCTTCCTACTTTCTTACGATTGTTCCTAAACTTTAAAAATGAGAAAGCTATTATAATTCCTATATTTTTTAAAGGATCAAAGTACAAAATTTTTTCCTCTTTATTTTCGAATTCACTCAAAACCGTTCGTTGAAACTCCAGATTACTCAGTATTCAATGACTTCTTGGGATATTTGACCTACCAATGCGGTCAAATATCCCTCCCATACTGTTATCCCACTATGTTTGAAGTTTTTTTCCGTATTTTCTAGATATGCTACTATTTCAACTCCTGTACAATGGCTGTAATACTATTAGACGTGGACGCAAATCTGACACTTTTCAATAAGTTTTTCTAAAAGATTTAACAAGTCGAATTAGGAGGTTGTTTTATGAAAACAATGTTGAGTGGAATTAAACCCACAGGACGCCTTACTTTAGGAAATTACATTGGTGCCATTCGTGAATTTGTGAAATACCAAGATGAATACGAAATGTTCATTTTTATTGCTAATCAACACGCTTTAACTGTCCCCATTTCAGCGACAGAACTGCGCAAAAACACCAAAGATCTAATCGCCTTGTATTTAGCGGCTGGTTTAGATCCTCAAAAAGCCACGATTTTTTTACAGAGTGATGTACCAGCTCATGCTCAACTTGGTTGGATCATGACTTGTCTTTCTGGATATGGCGAATTGCAACGCATGACTCAATTTAAAGACAAGATGGCCAAACAGGAAACAGGAGTAACGGCTGGTTTATATACGTATCCAGCTTTGATGGCGGCCGACATTTTACTGTATGATCCAGACTATGTTCCCGTTGGAGTCGATCAAAAACAACATGTAGAATTAACCCGTGACTTAGCGGAACGCTTCAATCGTCGCTATTCTCCTACCTTTAAAGTGCCTGAACCCTTGGTAACAAAAGTAGGCGCTAAGATTTATGATTTACAAAATCCCACTAAAAAAATGTCCAAATCCGAATCGAATCCTAAAGGAGTCATTGATCTATTGGATGATCCCGCACAAGCGCGTAACAAAATTAAAGGAGCGGTGACCGATTCTCTGGGAGTTATTCGCTTTGATCCGGAGACCCAACCTGGTTTAGCCAATCTGATCACCATTTTATCCGCTTTAACGGATGAACCTATTGAATCCATCGTGGCTCGTTATGAAGGAAAAGGATATGGAGAACTCAAAAAGGAAACGGGTGATGTTGTTTACCAATTTCTAAGTGATTTACAAGCCCGCTACAAAGACATTTTGGCTAGTGGTACAGTCGATCAAGTTTTAACTGAGGGAGCGGAAAAGGCTTCAAAAGTAGCTAATAAAAAAGTGGCAAAAGTGTATCGTAAAACTGGCCTTTCACTTTAAGCTGTTAGACAAGAAAAAATAAAAATATCCTTCGATTTTAAAATTTCTTTTGCTTAATAAAGATCGTTTCGAATAAAAGACATAAAAAGGGCATATAGCCAAGAATTTGACTCTTAGACCAATCAAACAAGTAAAGAATGATCCTCAAGGCTTTCTTTTCGATCTTCTATCTTTCGTTTGGCTCCATCGCATAGGAATCAAATTCTAAACGGGTATATGCCCTTTTTACCTCTTATCCTTCACTTTTCGAACTTTTTTCAAGATCAAGACGTTTCACAACCAAAGGACCAAGACGTTTCAGCTGTGGTTTTAAGAGTAATATACGGAGCTTGAGCTTGAAGCCAAAAGGAAGGGTATTCTCCCTCCGAATAATCTACCGCTTTACAAAAGGAGAGGGCTTGGAAATCAAGGGTGGATTCTTTATGATTTTCAAATTTTAAGGTGGTGCATAGGGAGATCTCGGCATTGAGAAGTTCTCCAATTTTTTGGGCTTGATTTTTGGCTTCAATCAAAGCATTTTCATGAAGCGCTTGATAATAACGATCTTCATCAACCAAATAAAAATGGACTTTCATTTCCACAAGAAATGGCATTTTAGATATAATTTGCCAAATCATTTTAAGTTGTAATAAGTCACTTTCACCACTGGTTTTAATAACAATTTGGGCTAAATGACGCTGGCTGACCTCGCTTGAAATCGCTTCAAGATTCTCAATCGAAAAAGAAGATGGGTTGATGGATGCGGTTTGAAAAGAAGCGAGAAGTTGGTCAGCGGACTCTTGGACTTTCTGAAGACTCGCCTGCATGGACAATCCTTCGCACTTAAGGTGGAGTAAAATTTCCATCCCATCGCACCGAACAGATTGAGCTGCGTCCGTTCTCAAAATAACGTCTGTCATATGATTCTCCTGCACCTATTTCATGTTCTATTCAATAGAATCATCTTAATACTTCAAAAAAACACTTTCAATCCCTTATTTAAAGGCGATTAGCCTACTTAGGTTGAGAAATTTTTAGGGCAAATTGGAAAGAAAAGAGAAAATTATTTGTATTTTTCTTCTCTATTTAGGCTTCTAATTCAAAGCGCTTTCACATTTTTTATAAAAATTTCTTTTACTTAAAGTACCTAAACAGACGCTTCCTTTTCTCTTATGGTTTTAATAAATTTATTTTGACATTTTATTTTACGGCATCCTTCTGAAAGAAATTTCTAATTATGTGATAATTTCACAAAATATATTGTTTTTTTCTTAAATTTCTATCCCTTTATCGTTTAAGATATATTTTCAGAATTTTTCCTCTGATTTCCGAAAATATTTCTTCTATTTTCTGTCCACTCTTCCGCATTGAAAAGATCAAGAGAAAAGCTAGATTTGAAAAAGAAAAAAGAGACTGCTGAATGACACTACTCAACAGTCTAGAAAATGGATTTTAGCTTTGTTGGCTTCGTTTATGGACGAGATCTTTGAAAACTCGGCCACGAACCTCGTAATTTTTAAATTGGTCAAATGAAGAAGTCGCAGGACACAGTAGGATGACTTCTCCCGGTTTGGCTTCGTGTAAAGCGGCATCGAGCGCTTGTTCCATCGTGTCACAACTTTGAACATGGGAGAAAATGTCTTGAAAAACATCTTGAATTTCTCCAAAAGAATAACATTTCGCCACATGATCGTCATACTCTTTTAAAACAGTGTAATCGATCCCTTTGTTTTTTCCTCCCGCTAATAAGCGTACGCCGCTTGGAAAACTTGAAAGAGCCGCCTTGGCTGAATGGGTGTTGGTGGCTTTCGAATCATTGTAAATGCGCACGCCATTGATCGTATCCACATATTCAATGCGATGTTCTACCCCTTTAAACGTTTGAATCACTTGTTCAATGGTGGATTGTTCTACACCTAAATGCCAAGCCATAGCGGCTGCCATCATTGCATTGGCCAAATTAAAGCTACCCACTAACTTTAAATCCGCTACTTGAAATAAGCGCAGAGCGTCTAAGTAGACGGAACCTTCTTCAACCCGCAGATTGGCTTGGGGATTGGTCAAAGAAAAATCAATCACTTGGCAAGGAATATTCTTGGCATAATGCATGATTTCTGGATCGTCTAGGTTGCGAATGAAAAAATCATCCATAGTTTCATTTTGATAAATTTTGAATTTTGAAGCGTAGTAATCTTCTAAGGAATCCATGTAATCCAAATGGTCAGGAGCCAAATTGGACACCACACTGATATGAGGATGAAATTGATCAATTCCGAGAAGTTGAAAGTTACTTAGTTCCAAAGCCACTGGCGTAGGATTATCATCGCTTTCAAGAACCACTTCTGAAAGTGGAATACCGATATTGCCAGCGACTTTAGCTTTTTCAAACTGTGCTTTTAACATCTTATAAAGCAAAGTTGTGATAGTGGTTTTTCCATCGGTTCCTGTTATCGCTCCATAGGTAAAGTTTGGAGCCAAACGATAAGCTGTTTCGATTTCAGTATAAATGGGAACGCCTTTCTCCTTAAAAAAAGCAACAAAGGGAGCATGATATGGAATTCCAGGGTTTTTAACGATGAATTCGTAATCTTGCTCCTTTAAAAAATCGGGATGGCCATTGTCATACACAACAATACCCAGCGCTTCCAACTCTTCTTTTGAAGCCACAACTTTTTGATCCGTTAAAGTAACCGAATACCCATGTTTGGCTAAAAGCTTAGCCGCTGCGATTCCCGAACGAGCAGCCCCAATTACAAGAACATTCATTCTAAATCCTTCTTTCCAGTTATAAAGACATCCAAGCTAAAACCAAAGAGAGTAGCGCAAAGAGTGCTCCCCAGCTCCAAAACACGAAGCAGACTTTCTTTTCGCTCCACCCCTTCTTTTCAAAGTGATGATGAATGGGTGCCATACGAAAGACTCGTTTATGAGTTGCTTTGTAAACGGATACTTGGATAATAACCGAGAGTGCTTCTACCACAAAGACGAACCCTAAGATGATCAATAATAATTCAAAGTGAGTCACCATGCCAAAAGCCGCAAAGACTCCACCAAGAGCTAAAGATCCTGTATCACCCATAAACACTTTGGCAGGATGATAGTTAAAGCGCAAGTATCCAAGTAAAGCACAAATGATCATAAAAGCTATCACAGTCCCATCAAAACTGTTTTCCCAAATCGAAATAGCCATGAAAGGAGCAAACGCAATAGCACAAAGACCAGCGCAAAGGCCATCCACGCCATCGGAGAAATTAACCGCATTGGTTGAACCAGCATACACCAAAAGACCCAAGATAAAAAAGAGAATTTCTGGGACGATCCAAAGGGTAGGTCCAGGCAAATAGATCGTAGTTCCTTGGGTTTTCATATAGATAAAACTCAAAAGACCACCAAGTAAAATCTGTAGGCCTAGCTTCACTTTAGGGGGTAAGCCATCATTTGTGTGACGAATGATGATCAAATAGTCATCGGCTAATCCAATTAAGCCAAATCCCACATAAGTAGCCCATAAAAATGTCGCCATAAATGACCATTTAAAGGGAGAAAAAAGACTAAAAAGGGTATAGACCACTAAGGGAATAAATACAAATGCAATTCCTCCCATTGTAGGAGTTCCCGTTTTCTTCTTATGACTTTCTAAGCCTTCTTCACGTTCCGTTTGACCAAATTTGAGTCGGTGTAACGCTTGAATCAAAGAGGGCATTAAAAGAAGTATTAAAACCAAAACGATAACCCCCATACCGAGTCCCCAAAGTAAGGATGACAAGTCAAGGGTTGACATACTGTTCATAAAACCACCTTTCTTCCAAAATCTTCAAAATTATAGCATGGCAAAAACACGTCTTTTCTCTTGCCTTCAAGACAAATTCAAAATCTAAAGAAACGTCTTAAAATTTCTTCTTGTCTTTTGTAATTCAACAAAAAAGCTAGGAAGCTGAAAAGCAAACCTAGCTTGAACCACAGTTAATCGTTATCCACTCGTTGTTTTTCAACAAGTTCAGCAAAGAAACCATTTTTGGCGATCAGTTCATCGTACGTTCCATCTTCAATAATTTTTCCTTGATCTAAAACCAATATTCGATCGCATTCTTTAATGGTAGAAAGACGATGAGCGATGACCACTCGAGTGCATTTCAGTTTCTCTAAGGAATCAGAAACGATTTTTTGGGTAATGTTATCCAAAGCAGAAGTCGCTTCATCAAACATTAAAATCTTGGGTTTTGGAGCAATGGCTCTTGCAATCAT
>CAYTMK010000065.1:0-7619 GCA_964438885.1 uncultured Erysipelotrichaceae bacterium
CCTTAAAATACTTTATTTAAAGGAGAGATTGGAATTTTTTTATTTTGAGTAGAGAGCCTTTAGGCTCTCTTTTTGTCTGTTTTTTTCCGATTTACACTTTTCAAACCATTCAAAATTCATTTTAATTTTAAACTTATTTAGTTACTTTGGATGACTAAGGATTACGTTCGGTCCCTTTTTTTAGAGATAAATATTATAAATCATATAATATTATAAAAAATAAAGTAAAATGAAAATAAGGAGAAATAGAATGGATATCGTACCTACAGGAGCTCTTCTTGAACTGTGTATTTTGTCCGCTTTAGAAGAGAACTCACTTTATGGTTATCAATTAACCAAAACCATATGCAAGTCTTTTTCTCTATCCGAATCGACACTTTATCCTGTCTTACGACGTTTAAAATCCAATGGTTTTTTAACCATGTTTGAAACGATTCATAACGGTAGAATTAGGCGCTATTATGCTTTAACCAAACAAGGATATTTACGATTGCTCGTTTTAAAAAGAGAATGGGCCGTTTTTGCAAAGAGTATGAATAGTCTTTTGAGGGGAGATGACAAAATTGACGGATAAGGAATATCTTTTACGACTGGATTTGGCTTTAAGTTCTTTGCCTTTTGAAGAACGAGAAGAGGCCATAGAGTTTGTTCAAGAATTGTTTGTTGAAGCGTTTCAAGAAGGAACTTCTTCAGATTCAATCATGGATCGTCTTGGGAATCCGGAAATGTATGCTCAAAAGATTTTGGAAAGTTTTAATTCTCCTATTTCTCCTCCTCCTATTCCTGCTAAAACCACTTCGGCTTTAAAAAAAACGTATTCTTGGGGAAAAATGGTCTTTAGTTTCTTGATTATGATTTTTGCTATTCCTTTAGTCTTTGGTCTTCTACTGGTGATCTTGGGGCTTTTTCTAAGCCTATTCATGGTTTTCTTATCCTTGATCGTAGCTTTTATTTCAGGAATTTTTGCGGCTTTTATCGTATTTGGCAAAGGAATTTATTTGATTGGGCACGATCCATTAGGCGCTGTATTTGACTTGGGAGCCACTTTGTTTGCCATCGGATTGACCTGGCTTTTAGGGAATTTGGTTCATTGGATTTTTAAAATCGCTTGGCCTAGAACCTTACACTTTTTCAAAAAACAAGAAAGCTTTTTTATCCAATGGATTCACAAAAAAAGGAGAAGTTTACAATGAAAAAAAATTGGAAATTTTTACTTCCTTTAAGTCTTATGGGTTTTGGCTTGGTGATCATGCTGATCACCGCATTGTGTGCTCATTCTTTGTCACGAATTGCAAGTTGGCCAAGTGTAACACTTGGTCCTATTCGAGTGATGATTTTTGGTGAATTAGAAGATTCGATAAATCAAGAAGCATTGAATTCTGCTTCTTATCTTCTAGAACTTCCAGAAGAAACCAACGTTTTGGAAGAATCGGAAATTAAGTAGGCTTAAAGTGCCTCTTTTTCCCAAAGAAACCTTGAAGAAATTTTTTAAGCTCTTTAGAGAGAAAAGAAAAGGGATGGTATCCCCTAAAATAATTCCTATAGAACTTCTTAAGAAAGGAGAATTTTTTTCCCATAAACAAGATTATGGGAACCTTGTATGAAACGAATTTTAGTAGGGGGATTTACTCCATTTGGAGGCGATGACCTCAATCCCTCTTGGGAAACAATATCTCGCCTTCCTAAAGAAATAGATGGAGTTAAAATTGATACGCTTGAAATTCCGGTAATTTATGAACAGGCTGCTTTTCAGCTTTTAAAGAAAGCTGAAGAAATTGAAGCCGATTGTATTCTTTGCTTTGGATATAATTCTAAAGCTCGTATTTTAGAAATAGAATATGTGGCCATCAACTTACAACGGGCGAAGATATCTGATCAAGCTGGATTGAGTCCTAAAGATTGCTCTATTGATCCTCATGGTCCTTTGGCTCGTAAAACCGATTTACCTATTTTTGAATTGATTGATCAAGTCCATCGTACTTGGCCAGGAAAAATTAGTTTGAGTGCTGGTTCGTACGTATGTAATGATGTGATGTATCGTATTTTAGCTTGGTGTGAAACGCATCATAAAATTGGGGGATTTATTCACGTTCCTCCCTTTGAAGAAATTTGGGGCCGAGGAATGAAAAAAGAGGAATTGTATCAAGCGGTTTATGCTTTCTTTAAAGATCTCATTGATCTGGAAAATGAGCGTCAATGGAAGCGGATTTAAAAAGATTCTCGGTTCTATCTTTTGTGGGATGGAACCAAGAATCTTTTTTCGTTTTTTGAACAAGAGAATTTATAATGCAAATGAATTTGAAATCTTCCTAGAAGAGATCACAATGAATTTACAAAGAGCTTCAATTAAAAAGGTTTCACCGCAGTGAAACCTTGGGTTGATCAGGAGTGATTTTAGAAAGTACGAAGCTCTAAATCGGATACGATAATCGATTGTTCGATGCGACGCAATTCGTCTTGACGACGGCTGACGGGAATCATTGCAGTGATTTCATCGTCATCGTACCCAACCACCATATTGCGTTCGGATAACATGATGGGGCGTTTTAAAACGGATGGGTTTCTTTGAATAAAACGAGTGAGTTGTGAAAGGGACATATCGTCTAAGCTTGTTTTTAAAGTGGCATAGGCTTTAGAACGAGTAGAGATAATATCTTCGGTACCATTTTCGCAACGAGAAAGAAGATATTTAATTTCCGCTTCCGAAAGCAAGTTAGAGAAAATGTTCTTTTCTACGAAATTGATATGGTTATCTTCCAACCATCTTTTCGCCTTGCGGCAACTTGCGCAACCAGGAGAGGTATAAAACAATACAGCGTTATTCATAATTTTTCCTCCAAAACTTTCGTTGAGTTTATATTGATCAGTTTATATTGAGTGATTTGTTTTTTTCTTTTCCTTAACTTCGTCTTTATCTTAACCCTTACTAAAGTAAAGATGCAACGACTTTTTGCAAATTTTTTTAAATTTTTTTTGTCTTTTTTAGAAACTAGAGATCGCTTTCATCTCTTTATTTAAAGTAAAAAGTACCTTATTTTCTATATTTTTGAAACAGTTTAGGCTATTTTACACCTTCTTAATATAAGAAATGGAGTTATTAAGGAAGCTTATAAAGGGTCTAAGAAGACTCTTTTTTTCTTTATCTCATCCTTGTATAGAATAAAGATTTCTCCTTTTTCTTCTCATAAAGAAACCAGGATAGACTTCTAACAGAAAAGAGGTTTTAGAAAAACCCCTTTCAAAAGAGTGGTTTTCCTCTCAATTTCTCTTTATCTTTTAAAAATCTTAATCTCTTCATTTCATCTCTAAAGAAAGAAATTAAGATTTTGTTTAAATGAATTAAAAGAAGGTGCCAATGTTCGGTAAAGAAGATTGAGATTTGGCTCTTCTCTTTGGACTTAATATAATGGTTTAAAGTTAGACTTTGAAGAAAGGATTTTTCCCATGACCCAACAAACAGCGAATACGCCTGCTTCTAATGATGAGGTATATGTTTTAGAAGGCGAACCCGATGAAGTCTTTAATGCGCAAGGACAACGCCTAGATTTAACGCCAGAAGAAGAAAAAGAGATCGAATCCCAAATTTAAAGAGAGTCTAAAGAAGAATCCGTACGGATTCTTTTTTGGCTTAGAGCGCACCTAGTAAAGCGTTTTCAGCTATGATAAACTTTCAGTGAACTGCTTTTGAATGAAAAAGCCAAACGCTGTCTTAAAGAGAAGACTGAAGATAAAAGTCTAGAAAGGGAAGGCTTAACTGATTATGGATGTAAAAGACGTGTTGAATACCAATCAAAGCTATTTTGAAGACTTTGTTACCCGTGCCGTCTACAATTCCAATGCCATTGAAGGCAGCACCTTAACGAGAAACGAAACCTATGCCTTGATTTTTGACTCCAATCATTGTCCGATTAATGCTAATGCCAAAGAAATCCATCAAGCCATCAATCACAAACGTGCTTTGGTGTATGTATTGGATCGGATCAATAACAATGAACCCCTCACCGAAGAATCCTTAATGGAAATTAATGATATTATCAACGAAAATATTCTTTTTGGTGGTGCTTATCGTGAGGATCCAGCAATTGTTTCAGGTTCTACAAAAGTTTTTCCAGGACCTGAGGAAATCTCTTCCTTTTTAAAACAATTTATTTCGCGTTACAATGACCACGTAGAAAATGGCTTTACGATGGAAGATGTAGCCGATTTGCATCTTCAGTTTGAAAACATTCATCCTTTCTCGGATGGAAATGGAAGAACAGGTCGGATTTTAATTGACTCGATGCTTATTCGCGGCAACCAAGCTCCCATTGTGATTCCTTTGGATTTGCGCAATGATTACTACAAAATGTTAGAAGTGAATAACGTTAAAGCGATGGCTCAAGAATTTAGCCGTCTTCAACAACAAGAAGAAAAGCGCATGGAAGACTTTGAAGCTCTGCGCTAAGTTTATTTTTATTCTAAAAAGCAACCGAGTTGGTTGCTTTTTTATTTGGAGTTTTTCCAAAACTTTCTTCTCGTTTCTCTCCTTTAAGAAGAGTGATTTTATCCTCTAAACAGTCTAGGAGAAAAAATTACTTTTATTGGGCCATCTGTTAAAATTAAACTAACTAGCATTTGGGTCTTAAAGATTTAAAAGAGCTTTCAATACACGAACGGTTTGGTATCTTTTTCTTCCTTTTTAAGACTTTTAGAATCCTTAAAAGAAGTTGTTTTATAAGGAATCCGTTCGTAACAAATCTTGGCCAGAGCCCATGCAAAAGGAGCATTTTCGAATGATTAAACGAATTGGTATTCTGACTTCTGGAGGCGACTCGCCTGGAATGAACGCAGCAGTTCGTGCGGTAACCCGCATTGGAATCAACGCTGGACTTGAAGTATTCGGAATTTACAATGGATACAAAGGAATGGTAGAAGGCTATATTGAACCTCTTACAACCGAATCCGTAAGCGAAATCATCACTCGCGGGGGAACCATTCTCGGTTCCGCTCGTTTACCTGAATTCAAGGAAGTAGAAGTGCGCGAAAAAGCGATTAAACAGCTCAAAAAGCGTGGCATTGAGGCGGTCGTCGTGGTAGGTGGAGATGGCTCCTATCGCGGAGCCTTGGAATTGACCCATATGGGCATCAATTGTATCGGATTGCCTGGTACGATCGATAACGATATCACTTGCACCGACTTTACGATCGGTTTTATGACGGCTTTGGAAACCATTGTCGATGCGGTCGATAAACTACGAGATACTTCGAACTCCCATCATCGTTGCTCCATTGTCGAAGTCATGGGAAATCGCTGCGGTGACTTGGCTTTATGGGCGGGTGTCGCTTGCGGAGCTGAAATCGTAGTCACAAGTGAAAGCGGCTTTGATGAACAGGACATTCTCGATCGTTTGCGTGATTTGGATCAAATTAAAAAGAAAAAACACGCGATCGTCATCATCTCCGAGAAAATTACAGATGTACATCAATTTGCGAAAAAAGTCACTCTCAATACCGGCTTCTCTGGTCGTGCTACCGTTCTTGGTCACATTCAACGTGGTGGTTCTCCTTGTCCATTTGACCGTATGTTAGCGAGTCAAATGGGAGAAAAAGCAGTGGATTTATTGATGCAAGGCATTGGGGGGCAATGCGTAGCCATTCGCCAAAATAAAATCGTTTCGTATCCAATTGAACGAGCGCTTGTCATGCCTTCGGAATCCAAAAAACCTTTAACGAATTTGTTTGAGCGTCTAGGATAAAAACCAATGTTTTTCTTCTTATGATCTTTATATATGAAGAGATAGACATTCCCTTGAGGTAATTTCATGGATAAAAAAACAAAAGTTGTTTGCACCATTGGCCCTGCCAGTGAAAATACAGAAATGATTTCTAAGCTTGTCAATGAAGGCATGAACATTTGCCGTTTGAACTTTTCACATGGCGACTACTCTGAACATAAAAATCGGATGGATATGATTCGTGAGGTATCCAAAACGTTAAAAAAGCCCATTGGAATCATGCTTGATACCAAAGGGCCTGAAATTCGTCTTGGCGAGATGGAAAACGGTGGAGTGCAATTTGAAAAGGGCGATGTCGTCACCATTGTCAACGATCCAAATTTAGTGGGAAATAGAGAACGCTTTGCGATTAGCGTTCCCGAAGTATTCAATGATGTCCGCGTTGGAGATTTTATTTTGATGGATGATGGCAAGATGCGTGTCGATATCACCGAAGTCACTCCTGGTAAAGAATTCAAAGGAATCGTTGCCAATCCGCACTTCCTCAAATCCAAAAAGGGATGCAACTTACCTGGCATTATTTTGTCGATGCCTTTTATTTCTGCCAAAGATGAAGCCGACATTCGCTTTGGAGCCCAAAATGATGTCGATTATATCGCTTTGAGCTTTGTTCGCCGCAAAGAAGATGTCTTAGCGGTTCGAGATATTTTAATTTCTGAGGGTAAGGATGAAATCCAAATCTTTGCGAAAATTGAAAACCAAGAAGGCTTTGATAACTTACGAGATATTCTCGAAGTGGCTGATGGCATCATGGTGGCCCGTGGAGATTTAGGCGTAAACGTTTCATTGGAATATGTTCCAATTTACCAAAAACAAATGATTCGGATGGCTAACGAAGCCGGCAAACCCGTTATCACAGCGACACATATGTTGGAATCGATGCAAGGAAATCCTCGTCCCACTCGGGCCGAAGCCTCTGACGTGGCCAATGCGATTATGGATGGCACCGATTGTGTCATGACCTCTGCTGAAACGGCTGCCGGACTCTATCCAGCCGAAGCGGTTCATACATTTACTAAGATTGCTAAAGCCATTGAACCGATGATTGACTACAAAGCCCGTTTAGCCGATGGCATTGCTTCTTCTAAACGCAACATGAGTGATTCTATTGCCATTTCGGCGGCAGAAACCGCCTTGGCGATGGACATTAAAGCGATTATCGCCTTTACTCAATCTGGGAGCTCGGCGAAACGATTGGCTAAATTCCGTCCAGAAGCTCCAATCATTGCGGTTACCTTCAATGAAGAAGTCCAGCGTTCCTTACTTCCTGTCTTTGGCGTTCATCCTGTGGTAACCGATGTACAAAACACCCAACAAAACGAAGTCCAGCTGGCTCGTAACATTGCTCTTAAAAACGGTTTGCATCATGGCGATAACATCTTAGTGGTCGCTGGCTATCCAGTCGGCTCTGGCTCAACCAACATGATGCGCATTGTAACGGTTTAATGTTTAGATGAAAGGCCCTCACGTAGGGTCTTTTTTAAAGCGCTTTGGAAATAGAAAGAGTAAGGAGTAAAATCATGCACTCTTGGAGTAACGAAAACGGATCTTGGATAAGAGAACCCAAAACCTATTGTTTTGAAGAGCAAACGCTTCAAATCATCACCGAACCGCATACCGATCTTTGGCAGAAAACCTATTACGGCTTTGTAAATGACAATGCCCCCGTTTTTCAAATGCGTACAAAAGAAAAATTTTTCTCCTTCGTGGTGAAAACCGAGTTTGAAAGCAAGCGCCGCTTTGATCAATGTGGGATTGTGATGTATTTGGATAGCGAAAACTGGTTGAAGGCCTCCATTGAATACGAAAACGAAGAATACCAACGTTTAGGAAGTGTGGTCACCA
>CAYTMK010000066.1:0-7542 GCA_964438885.1 uncultured Erysipelotrichaceae bacterium
TTAATAAGTCGTTGACATTATAAGCGAAAAAACCAATTCATTGAAAGACAATTCCAATTTCGGACAGCATGGAGAGGTTAGTCATAACTAACAAAAAGAAGGTTTTGTACCCTTTTTTCTCTTTTTTTAGGGATCTTAAATTTTCTTTAAAAATATATGATATTCGCTTTTCCTTCTTTTTAGGTATTATTTGCCGATTAAAAGAAATAAGCTGGCGAGCAGAGAACAAAGATTCCTATAAAATAAGGTTTTTAGAAAGGGAGTTACAAAATAAATATAAAAACATTGATAAAAGTGTTTAAATAAGATATCACATACTCATAAGGAAGTGAGCTTATGAGCAATTATAAACCGAAAGAATTTGCTGAAATGATAGGTGTTTCAGTCAAAACGTTACAGAGGTGGGATAGAGAAAATATACTGAAAGCCTATCGCACACCAAAAGGTAGAAGATACTATACCGATCAACAATATTCTGAGTACACAGGAAACCAAGCCCAAAAATCCGGAAAGACTCTTATCTATGCAAGAGTATCAGCCAACAATCAAAGAGATGATTTGAACAATCAGGTTGAATTTCTAAAGCAATATGCAAATGCCAAAGGAATGATTGTTGATGAAGTTCTTGAAGAGGTAGGAAGCGGACTGGATTACAACAGGAAGAAATGGAATCAGTTGATTGACAGATGTCTCAATGGTGAAATCAATTCCGTCCTAATAGCCCATAAGGACAGATTTATTCGTTTTGGTTATGAATGGTTTGAAAGATTGTTGCAGTCTAAAGGTACTGAAATCATCGTTGTGAACAACGAAAAAATGTCACCTGAACAGGAACTGATAAATGATTTGATTTCCATTATTCATGGATTCAGTGGTCGGATTGATGGACTGAAAAAATACAAAAAGAAAATCAAAGAGGACGAAGAAATTGCTAAAAAGCTATAAGACAGAATCCGACTTCTCAACAGAAACAGTCATAGAACAATTGATGGATGCTTGTCTATATTTTTATCTAGCCCACAATTAAAGAAATCTATAAAAAAGAAGAAAGATTTGTTTCAGGATATGACTGTATGGCTGAGTGGGTAGTAAATCAGTCAAGCAAGGGATTATGAATGCCGACAGAGCTTTCAGTTTTTTAATCATAAAGCAGGATTTCCGAACTGGAAGAAAAAATCAAAGATGTGAAAATGTATTTTGTAAGAAATGGAGTAAAACAACCTGTTTTGTGTGAACGTCACAGAATCAGAATACCAACATTAAATTGGGTACGTCTTAAAGAAAAAGGTTATATCTCGACAAATTCGGAAACACATATCATATAAAGTGGTTCTGTTTCTATGAAAGCTGGAAGGTATTATGTTTCTGTTTGAGTGGAAGAAGCAGAAACTAAAAAGCCTGTTCTAATTTGAAATCTGACTTAGGCCTCAAGAATTTTGCGATCTTTTTAAATGGAACTTTTTTTATTAAAAAAAGTTAGAGGAATTCCAAATACTTTATTTTCTTCATACTTAAGATTAGAAATTTTATCCGTCTTTAATCCTTTAACCTTACTGCGAGGATTAAAAGAGTTGTTTAGAGATAAGATTTTTTAAAGTTTAAGCAAGGATAGGTAAAGATAGAAAAATGGCCAAAACTCCTTTTTCCTTTGAGTTTTGGCCATTTTAAATGGTAGATAAATTCAGTATTTCCTCTCCCTAAAGTCAGGAATCGTAAAGTCATCCAAATAAATCTTTATCAAAGATCTTCTGCAAAGTTTCCCATTCTTTCATATACTCATCGAGTTCACAACGAAGCTTATCTATTTGAATTGATATTTTCCCTAATTTCACATAATCTGAAGAAATCTCAGAATTATCGCATTCTTGGATCAGCTCATCGTTTTTTTTCTCAGTAGCTTCTACAAGTTCTTCGACTTTAGAACATCTGTTTAGAATTTTCCGTTTTTCGGCTATAATTCGTTTTCTCTCTTTGTAATGAAGTTCCTTTTCTTCTTTATCTCTTTTTTCTTGCTCTTCTTTTTTCTTTTCTGTTGGAATGCTATGTCTATGAGCAAGATAATCGGCATAATTTTGATACTCTATAATTCCATTTGAAGTGAGATATAAAATTCTGTCGGCAAGCTTGTTTATAAAATATCGATCATGGGAAACCCTAAGCATTGTTCCATCGTAATCGCTTAAGGCTGTTTCAAGGGCTTCCCGTGAGGCGATATCAAGATGGTTGGTTGGCTTGTCCATTAAAAGGAAATTCACTCGCTTGAGCAATAACTTAGCCAGCTCTACTCGAGCCAGTTCTCCTCCTGAAAGCGATCGATAAAAGAACTTGAAGCCGATCAATTGATTCATCGTAAAGAATATCCTCAAATTCCGCCTAAGGTCGAATATAGTCTTACCAAGCGAGGAAAATCTTTAATTCCGATTTTGGATGCGATGTGTGATTGGGGCGAAACTCATCGCCTTTTGGAGGAATGAAAGGTTTAAAATAAAAAAATAGAAGAAGTGAACAACGATATAGAGGTTTATGATGAAGACAATTCGCTTGTTGTATCCAGATTATGTAAGTGGAGGGCTGGATACCTATTATTTTGGAGCCAATTTATTGGTCCACCTTTTACCTGAAAACAAAAATCAGCCGCTTGTGCGTGTTGACCTTACCCCTCCAGATGGAAAAGAAAAAGCCATAACAGAAGGCATTTATGGCCAGCAAGAAGTTTTAGAAGGCCTTCACAAAGCCATAGGAGAGATTAAAGCTCAAAAACCAGATAAGATCATTACGATTGGAGGCAATTGCTTGGTTTCCCTCGCTCCTTTTGACTATCTGCATGGTCTTTATCCCAAGACGGGAATTATTTGGATCGATGCCCATCCGGATGTTTCCACTCCTAAAGATGGCTATCCCAATGCGCATGCGATGGTTTTAGGAGCTTTAATGGGATATGGAGCCCCTTCTTTAAGCAAGTTGCTCAAAAATAAGGCCTTTCAACCCAGTGACATTTTATATGTCGGCTTACAAGGATTACACAATTATCAAGAAGCCTTTTAAAAAAGATGGGAGTCCATTTTAAAATTCAAACAGAAGATTTTGTTTCCAATCAAGAAATTCTCGATTTTCTAAAACGATTTGATGCCATTCTTGTGCACTTTGATATTGATGTGTTGGATCCAGCTTTCTTTCACTCCACATATTTTGCTAATCCCAATTTAGTGGGAGACGGTAGTGGAGGAGGGAAAATGTCGCTTGAAAAACTGAGTGAGATTTTACAACTGATCAATACTCATTCCAATTTGGTGGGGTTTACCATTGCCGAATATTTGCCCTTCGATGAATATAAATTGCATCAAATATTGTGTAAACTTCCTATTTTAACCGAGTAAACGCTTAGGTTAAGTAAACTTAAAACCATCTTCGAAAAAAATGGATACTTATTTTGAGAGGCGAAACTCATTTTTATACGCTTTTAAACAGAACTTTTCTTAAATCAAAGACGAAAAAAAGAACTGTAAAGAATTCTCTTTATTAATCGAGAATACTTTACAGCTCTTAGAAATATCTAAATTAAGGAAATGTGACCTCTTCTCTAATGAAGATAAGTCTTCATTTAGAGAAAACTCACACTTGAGAGATTTTTAGTGGCAAGATTTTGCAAATTCTTTTCCAAAAGTCACACAAGCTTCTTCTTGTTGGGCATCGGGATTCCAAAGCAATCCTAAAGGATCATGACTGATTTCAAATCCACATTCTTCCAATTTAGCCGAAATTTGCTTTACCGCGTCACCGCTCCAACCATAGCTACCAAAAGCAGCGGCTTTTTTCTTTTTGAAACGAAGTCCCTTAATCATTTCCAGTAAGCCAGCTGTCGCATAGCTATAGCCATAATTAATGGTAGGAGATCCCATTAAAATCGCTTTAGACTGAAAAATTTGAGTAATGATATCGTTTTTGTCATCCTTTGAAGCATTCATTAATCGAACCTCTACTTCTGGATCGGCCTCTTCAATACCTCTAGCAATCGCTTCAGCCATTTGGCGTGTAGAGTTCCACATCGTGTCATAGACAATCGTAATCTGATTGGTTTGATACTCATTGGCCCATTCCAAATATTTGTTAACAATATAGGTAGGATCTTCTTTCCAGATGACCCCATGACTCGGACAAATTAGTTTTAAAGGTAAGTTCATCTTTAAAACTTGATTGATTTTGGCTTTGACTTGCGTACTGTAAAGATTCAGGATGTTGGCATAATATTTCTCGGCTTGCTCCATCAATTGGGCTTGATCCACATCCTCGTTATAGAGATTTTCACTGGCAAAATGTTGACCAAAGGCATCGTTAGAAAAGAGAATCTGATCTGTATCGTAATAGGTAAACATCGTATCTGGCCAGTGCAACATTGGGGCTTCAACAAAAGTTAAGGTACTGTTTCCAAGATCTAAAGTATCTCCAGTTTTTACATTAATGAAATTCCAGTCTTGATGATACAATCCTCTTAAGATGGTTTCTCCTTTTTTGGTACAGTAAATTGGAGTATCTGGAATCTTGCTCATGAGTTCTACAAGGGCCCCACTGTGATCATTTTCATTATGATTCATGACAATCGCATCAATGTCTTTTAAATCAATAACCTTTTCTAGGTTTCTGACAAATTCGCGATCATAAGGAGACCAAACGGTATCGATCAAGATATTTTTTTCATCTCGAATTAAGTAAGAATTGTAACTTGACCCACGATCAACTGAATATTCGTCCCCATGAAAGTGTTTAAGTTCCCAATCAGTTTTTCCCACCCATTCGACATGATCTGTAATTTTTTTTCCCATATCTATCTTTTACCTTTCTTTCTACTTCTCATTATCTATAGCTTAGTATAAGACAAAAAAAGAACTAGGAATTTTGCTATTTTTTGCTAGTTATTAAACGGGCTATGAAGTTAACTCTATCTTTAAAAGATCAACAATCATTTCATAATCTTTTTTAGCTGAACACTTTTTGAGCTTTTAGGCTGGTCGTTTTAAACTTTAAAAAACCGCAAGATTTTTCTTGCGGTTAAAAGCAATTAATTTTTGCCAAGCAATTTAAACATGTTCTTCTTATACACTTCTACGCCAGGTTGGTTGAACGGATTGGAACCATTCAACAAAGTCGTCATGGCGATGGCTTTAAAGAAGAAAGCACACATATTTCCAAAGTCATAAGCACTCATTCCAGGCATCGTTAAAACGATATTTGGAACATTTCCCGTGTTTTCATGGGCATCTAAGGTGCCTTGAGCAGCCATTTTGTTGACCCAATCAATGGACTTACCAGCCAGATAATTCATGTTGTCGAGGTTTTCGTCATCACTTGGGAAAGGAATGTCTACGGGAGGCTGATCGACGTATAAATTGGTTTCAAACAAGACTTTTTTACCATCTTGAATGAATTGACCAAGAGAGTGTAAATCCGTAGAGAAAACAGCCGAATCCGGTAAAATACCTAAGCCATCTTTTCCTTCAGATTCACCAAACAATTGTTTCCACCATTCGGCGATTTTTTGCATCTGCGGTTCGTATTCCACAAACATTTCAACATCGTAACCCTGATTTTGTAAAATACGACGAGCTACCGCATATTGGTAAGCGGGGTTTTCATCCACGTTTCCACTACCATATTCTGCCATTCCATCGGCTAAGCCCTTCATAACGGCTTCAATGTCAAGACCGGCTACAGCCATAGGCAATAAACCAACTGGCGTAATGCCAGAGAAACGACCACCGATGTCATCAGGGATGACAAAGGTTTCATATCCTTTGGTATCGGCTAAAGCCTTTAAAGTACCACGCGCTTTATCGGTTGTAGCAATGATGCGGTCTTTGGCTTCATCGCCATATTTGTCTTCCATGAATTGTTTTAAAATACGGAAGGCAATCGCCGTTTCTGTAGTTGTACCAGATTTAGAGATGACATTTACCGTAACGCGTTTGTCTTTGATGTATTCCATGACTTGGTTAATGTAAGTAGAAGAGAAGGTGTTTCCTGTATAGATAACTTCTACTTTTTGATTGCTTGGATACAAGCCATTCACCATTTCAATTGCAGCTCGAGGACCGAGGTAGCTTCCTCCAATACCACAAACCACCAATACATCACTATTGTCTTGAATGCGTTTTGCAGCGGCTAAAATCCGAGTAAATTCTTCTTTATCGTAATCTTCATGCCATGTCATCCAGCCAATGAAGTCATTTCCTTGGCAAGTTCCATTTACAAGGGTTTCATTGATCTCAGCGACTTTGTCTTTCCAAGCGCTTGGAGATTCATTGAGTTTGGCATGGGTCAAATCAAGTTTAATCAAAGTCCAATCCTCCTGTTTTGCGCTTTCATTATACCATTTTTGATATTATCCAAAGACTTGATACGATCTTTAGATCTTGACTTTCTGAACTTTTTTCTCAAGGAATTCTGCTTTGGAAATTTTCAATTCCAAACTCTAGACCAAAAACGTTTAAGATGAATGTAAATACTTTTTCCGATCTTTTGGATACGATCTTTTAAAACGAGATCAAAGAAAGGAGAACCATGTTTCCCTCTTCCCTTTTTCCACTTTTAACCGCTTTATTCTCAGATGTATTGGCCCAAGTGTTAAAAGTTCCTGTTTTTTATTATCAAACTGGAAAATGGGATCCTCGCTGGGCCTTAGCCTCTGGAGGGTTCCCCTCTTCCCATTCTTCGACTGTTACGGCTTTATCCATGGCCATTGGCATGCAGGAGGGATTTGATTCGGCTCTTTTTGCTGTAACCGCTGTCTTTTCTTGTATTGTCATGTATGACGCTTGCCATGTGCGGTACTATACGGGCAAGAGCATTGAATTAACCCAAGAACTGATTCAAGACCTCAAAAAGTCAGGAACGGTTGAACTCGATAGTCCTCTCTATTCTCAAAAACTTAAGACCGTACTTGGTCATAAGACAATTGAAGTTCTAGGTGGCTTTTTAATCGGTATCATGTTGCCCTTTTTAATGGCTCCTGTTTTTTTGCATGGGTAAGTCAGCAGTTTCAATAAATGGAGAAAAATGAGAATTATTTTTTTCTATACTTTAGTTGACCTTTTAAAATTGATAGGTTCTACTTAGAAATTTAACTTAGATACTGTAAACTAAGTAACGCCTTGTCGTAAAAAGATGTATTACTGCAAGATAAGTGTTCCCTGTACGGCAGTATATAAGTTTAGAAACTTAAACAACAAGATGTATGGTAAATGATCGAATTGCGTTTAAGCTAGGTTAACTGTATGACCTTTGGTTGAAAACCATAGAAATAATCTTAAAATACGATTTCTTTCGTCATTTTAAGTTACGGTAAGATACTCTTTTTATTCGATCACCTAAAATAGGCTTGATAAAAAAAGGAGTTACTAAATAAATAGAAAAATACTGACAAAAATGTTTAAATGTTACAGATCTATAAGGAAGTAAGCTTATGAGTAAAACCTAAAGACTGAAAAGATAGGCGTTTCAGTCACAACGTGACAGAGGGGGACGAATGCTCAAAAGCTATAAGACAGA
>CAYTMK010000067.1:0-7143 GCA_964438885.1 uncultured Erysipelotrichaceae bacterium
AATGAATCCAACGGTCTTCGACACCGGTAAGTACATCCGAAATCCCATATCTCAATTGTAGGAAAAATGTAATTCCTTGGGCGAAATCATTATAACAAATCATAGAGAGAAAGCTAGCAAGAGAGTTAAAAACTCCAATAAAAATTGAAAGCTTTTCTGACCACTCTCTTATGGTTAATGATTGGTTATAATCTTAATTAAAATATAAAAATTGAAAATAAGATTAAAATCATTTGGTTTCCATCCTCTTTTTTCATTTCCTCTTTCTCTTCTAGAAGAGAAAAAATTTAAGGAAGGTGGTTTTAAGGATGAATCATTCCTCTATTTTGGATTGGACTTTTCTCAAGACTCTTTTTAATGGTTTCTCTTTTGAAACGAAAAATTTTTTCCCTTGGATCTTCTCTTCTTCTCAGACTGAAGAAATCCAAAATTCTCCATTCTCGGGTAAATATTCTAACCAAAGTCCTTTGGTATCTCTTGAAAACATCCATATTGATTTAGATGGAAAGCCAATTTTAGATCACTTCTCTTTTCAAATTGAAAGAGGTCAACGAATTGCTTTGATGGGGCCTTCTGGGGTGGGAAAGAGCACTTTATTGAAAGTATTGGCAGGACTTCTCGAACCCACGGAAGGAAAAGTTTCTCGTAAAGGGAGTGTTTCGATGGTCTTTGATCAGGATGCGCTTTATCCGATGCTTTCCTGCTTAGAAAATATTGAGCTAGGTATTGATTTTTCCACTACTCCCTTAACCACTCGTCGAGCCATGGCGAAACATTGGATTCAAGTTTTTGATTGCCAATCCTTTTGGAAGCAAAAAGCCAATACGCTTTCGGCTGGTCAACGCAAACGAACGGGATTGGCTCGAGCCATGATGAAAGAGCCTGATCTTTTATTATTGGATGAAACCTTTCATGCCCTTGATGAATCTCTCCGACAACAATTAATGGAGACTCTATTGGCTTTACAAAACCAGATGCATTTTGCTTTGGTTTTTTCTACTCACGATATAGCGGAAGCCGAATTTTTAAAAGCTGAAGTACTGATTTTAAAAGAAGAGTGATCCTTGGAATTTTGGGAAAAGATTTATCAATCGTTTTCTCTTTCTTTCATTCTTTTTTAGATTCAGGTGTTAGCTTAAAAACATGAAAACAGATAAGCTTTCTAAAACGTTTAAGAAAAAAAGAGTTGTACTCTGGCTCGTTTTGGTTATCCTTTTTGGTTTCTTCACTTTTTTGTCTACTCCTCAAGAAAAATGCCTCCCTGTGGATGGAATGCCCTATTATTTTCAAGCCGACGAAAAGTATCAAAATACTTGGTATGGAGACGGTTTGCTATCCCAAACGGGATGTGGACCGACTTCCTTAGCGATGGCTTTAAGCTTTTTAACCAATCAAGCTCTTTCTCCTGTAGAGATAGCCGATTATTCCCAACAAAACGGCTATTATGTAAATGGAGTGGGGACGGCTTGGGCTTTATTTGAAGATTATTCCGCTCTCTACGGTGTTGACGTTTGGCAATGTATACTCGATAAAACTTTGATTGCCCAAGAGCTGGCTCAAGATCATGTGGTGATTTTATCTATGGGGCCTGGGGATTTTACTTCTGGGGGGCACATTATGGTAATCAAAAATTTGGTCAATACCAATCAAACGAATGTTCATGATCCCAATTCCAAAGCTAAATCAAAAACTTGGGATTTAGTTACTGTATTATCTCAAGCGAAAGCTGCTTTTGTTTTAACTTTAAAATAGTTTAGGGAGAAATCCTCTTAGAAAAATCTCTTTTAAAATTTTTTCTTTCCATAATTTTATTTAATAAAATTATGATATAAATACAATTAGAAAATACTTTAGAAAGGTGGCGAGGTAACTTTGAATAAAGATCATTCCTTTGATCAGAATGAAATGGATCCTTTAGAAGAAACTATTTCCTTCAATGCGAAAGATTTTCATGAATTTCTTCATACGGTAGCTACGTATTGTATTTCTCAGGCCTATGGGATTCTCATTTCAGGCGATCATTCCGATAAGGATCGAAAAAGAAAATCGAAAATTGGTACTCCCCTTGAAATGTTAGTGGCTCATGTCATTGCGGCTCAAGAAGTAAGAGACCGAGACCTTCCTCCCTTGGAGGTTAAGCTTCGCCATTCTTTGGCTCAAAAGTGGGTGAGTCAATATTTTCTTGAAGTAGCGGATGATGACCTTCCTCCTGAAGAAGTTTTAAGAGCGCTTGTTGCCCTGAAAATGGCTTCCAAAAAAGAAGAGGAAGAAGAAAGCGAGGAAGAAGAGGAAAGAAAATATCACTAGTCTTCCCGTGTCTTTATAAAAAAGCTAAAAATAGCCAGAACTTCTATCCTACAGAAGTTCTGGCTATTTCTTTCTTCAAAGAGGCGAGATTCTCTTAATGGGAAGAAAAGTAGAATTTTAAATTGGTTAAGTTAGGATTCTTTGGTATTACTCCGATTCCAAAACGAGTTTTAAAGCGTTGGCAATACCATTGTTGTAAACGGAAGTTGTGACATAATTGGCAGCGGCTTTGACTCGATCTTTCGCCGTCCCCATCGCAATACCTAGTCCCGCTTTTTCAAGCATTCCTAAATCATTGGTCGAATCCCCAAAGGTTACCGCTTCTGGCCAGTCGAGATTTTCTTGTTTTAAAACGGCCTCAATTCCACGGGTTTTATCATTTTCTTTAGGGAAGATATCATAGGCAAATCCTTTGGTTTTTACATTGATTAAATCAAGGCGCAAATCAGGATGCTTTTCCATAAAATCTTGAATTAAACTGGGATCCTTCGTCATCACTACCGCATTATAAGCTGGATGGCGTTTGTGGTAGGAAAGGGTAGGATCATAAAATAAACCATCTAGGGAGTTGGTGTATTTAGCAAATTCATAGGTAGGATAAAAATCGTTATAGATGTAGGAAGCATCCCCAAAGTGAATCATCAATCCCAGCTGATGGTCATGAACCAGGGCGAGTAGATCCTCTAACGTTTGAGCTGAAATTGGATTGGCATCCATAATCTTGAAATTTTGGTCTAGGGTATAGCCGCCATTGATTAGAACATAGCCATCAAATTGAACGTGGTCCAAAATGGGGCGCAACATATTAAGAGGCCGACCAGTGGCCGCATATACTTTAAATCCATTGTCTTTTAAAGTTTGAATGGCTTGGATGGAGGAAGGTTGAACGACATCGTTCTCTGTTTGATAAAGCGTGCCATCCATATCTATAAATACGATTTTCTTTTTCATGAGCATTGTCCTTTCTTCTGCATTACTAAGTGTAACAAAAAATAAATAGGTTCTTTCATGAATGCTTAAAGGACTCCTAAGTTCCAAAAATTGAAGAAATGAAGAAAGAAGAAATAGGGAAAAAGAATCCCAATTCAATCGAAAGTCTTCGTCGTTTCAAAGAGCTTAAAAAATAAAAAATATTTAAATTTTTATTGACTTTAAATGACCTTTTGGGTATGCTTGCAAAGCATGCAATGAGCGGCTGGGTCGCTCTTTTTAAAGAAAGACAAATGACCCACCCGGATTCGTTTGTATGGAAACAAAAGAAAAAAGGATAAATTAAGGAGAAGCAATGCCTACAATTAACCAATTGATTCGTAAAGGCCGTAAGTCTAGTGAGAATGTTTCCAAATCTCCTGCACTCAATCGCGGCTATAACTCTTTAAAGTCCCGTCCAACTAATTTGTCTAGCCCACAAAAACGTGGTGTTTGCACTCGTGTTGGAACTATGACTCCTAAGAAACCGAACTCTGCTCTTCGTAAATACGCACGTGTACGTTTGAGCAACGGGATGGAAGTTACCGCTTATATTCCAGGTATCGGCCATAACTTGCAAGAGCACTCCGTAGTACTCATTCGTGGTGGACGTGTTAAAGACTTGCCTGGTGTTCGTTACCATATTATTCGTGGAACACTTGACTGCGCTGGTGTAAATGATCGCAGACAAAGCCGTTCTCTTTACGGAACGAAAAAACCTAAAAAGTAAAATTATCTATCAGTCGTGAAAGGAGAATAGACCATGCCAAGAAAAGGACATGTAGCGAAAAGGGATGTACTTCCAGATCCCATTTACAACTCTAAGCTTGTAACTCGTTTAATCAACAAAATCATGATTGATGGAAAACGTGGAACAGCTCAAAAGATTTTGTACAATGCATTTGACATTGTAGAAGTTAAAACTGGAAAACAACCAATGGAAGTGTTTGAACAAGCACTTGAAAATATCATGCCTCAACTTGAATTGAAAGTTCGCCGTGTTGGTGGTGCAAACTATCAAGTTCCAGTTGAAGTAAGCGAAGAAAGACGTTTAACGTTGGGTCTTCGTTGGCTTGTAAACTATGCAAGATTGCGCAATGAAAAAACGATGGAACAACGTCTCGCTGCAGAAATCATCGATGCTGCTAATGGCACAGGGGCTTCTGTAAAACAGCGTGATAACGTTCACCGTATGGCTGAGGCCAACAAAGCATTTGCTCATTACCGCTGGTAAGCGTTTTAAGCCAGCTTGGCTAGTCATAAATTTGAAACGAAAGGATGTCGAAGTATGCCAAGAGATTATTCCCTTGAAAACACAAGAAACATTGGAATTATGGCTCACATCGACGCCGGCAAAACAACAACCACTGAACGTGTATTATTTTACGCAGGTGTAAATAGAAAAATTGGTGAAACCCATGATGGTGCCTCCACAATGGACTGGATGGACCAAGAAGCAGAACGTGGTATCACCATTACTTCAGCTGCAACAACCGTTCATTGGAATGGCAACCGTATTAACATCATCGATACTCCCGGACACGTAGACTTCACTGTCGAAGTAGAACGTTCCTTACGTGTATTGGATGGTGCTGTGACTGTTTTGGATGCCAAAGCTGGCGTAGAGCCTCAAACCGAAACTGTATGGCGTCAAGCCACGGAATATAAAGTTCCTCGAATTGTATTTGTTAATAAAATGGACTCCACTGGTGCTGACTTTATCATGAGTTGCAATACCATTGTGGATCGTTTGGGTGCTAAGTCTTGTCCTATTCAGTTGCCAATCGGTGCTGAAAGTGACTTTGAAGGAATCGTCGATATCATCGAACGTCGCGCTATCTACAATAAAGGCGATAAGGGTATGGAAATCGTTTATGGTGAAGTCCCTGCTGATATGGTAGACCAAATGGAAGAGTATCGTGAAAAACTTCTCGAACTCTTAGCAGATTACGATGAAGACTTCATGATGCAAGTTTTAGAGGGTGAAGAACCTTCTGTAGAAGACATTAAACGCGTGATGCGCATTGCGGTGTGCAATGGTGACTTCTTCCCTGTTCTTTGTGGATCGGCTTATAAAAACAAAGGGGTTCAACCTATGTTGGATGCAGTTGTTGATTATTTGCCTTCTCCTGTTGATATTCCTTCTATCAATGGAACCACTCTTGATGGAGAACCAGATGTCCGTCATGCTTCGGATGATGAACCCTTTGCGGCTCTTGCTTTCAAAGTCATGACAGACAAATACGTCGGTAAATTAACCTTCTTCCGTGTCTACTCTGGTGTAGCGGATTCTGGAAGCTATGTTCTTAACTCCACCAAAGATGTAAAAGAACGTTTCGGTCGTTTGATGCAAATGCATGCCAACAACCGTAAAGAAATTCCACAGGTCTACGCTGGAGATATCGCTGCAGCTGTTGGATTGAAAAATACAACAACTGGTGATACCCTTTCTGATCCTGACCATCCAATTATTCTTGAACAAATGGAATTCCCAGAACCCGTTATCGAGTTGTCTTTGGAACCAAAAACCAAAGCTGACCAAGATAAAATGGGCTTAGCTTTAGCTAAGTTAGCTGAGGAAGATCCAACGTTCAAAACCTATACCAATAAAGAAACAGGTCAAACCATCATCGCTGGTGTAGGGGAACTTCACCTCGATATTATCGTTGACCGTTTACGTCGTGAATTTAATGTCGATGCCAAAATTGGTAAACCACAGGTTGCTTATCGTGAAACCTTGCGTAAAGCAGCAGAATGTGAAGGAAAATATATCCGTCAGTCTGGTGGTAAAGGTCAATATGGTCACGTTTGGATTAAATTTGAACCCAATGAAGGAAAAGGATATGAATTCGTAGATGCTGTAGTTGGTGGTACCGTTCCAAAAGAATACATTAAACCAACCAATGAAGGTCTCCAGGACGCTTTGGAAAAAGGTGTTTTGGCAGGTTATCCTATGATCGATGTCAAAGCGACTCTTTTTGATGGTAGCTACCATGATGTCGATTCTTCCGAACAAGCGTATAAGATTGCCGCTTCTATGGCCCTTCGTGAAGCCGCTAAAAAATGCAATCCTGTATTGCTTGAACCTGTAATGCTCGTTGAAGTTACTGCTCCTTCAGAGTATCTTGGTTCTGTAATGGGTGACGTTTCTAGCCGTCGTGGTCAAATTACTGACCAGGAAGAACGTGGTAATGCGACGATCGTTCGTGCGATGATCCCATTATCTGAAATGTTTGGTTACGTTACGGATTTACGTTCTTTCACTCAAGGCCGTGGTAACTACTCCATGAAATTTGATCACTATTCCGAAGTGCCAAAGAGCATTTCTGAAAAGATTATTGCGGAATCTGGAAAGTAAAAAATTATTGCTTTTAGATACCCAATCCTTTAAAATGTTTACAGTCTGTAAAATCTAGGAGGATAAAATGGCTAAGCAAAAATTTGACAGAAGCAAAACCCATGTCAACATTGGTACTATCGGACACGTTGACCATGGTAAAACTACTCTTACTGCTGCAATCACTAGCGTATTGAGCGGTAAAGGTATGGCTGAAAAAACTGATTACGATCAGATTGACGGCGCTCCAGAAGAAAAAGAACGTGGTATTACAATCAATACTGCACACGTTGAATATCAAACTCCAAATCGTCACTATGCACACGTTGACTGCCCCGGTCACGCTGACTACATCAAAAACATGATTACTGGTGCAGCACAGATGGATGGTGCAATCCTCGTTGTTGCCGCTACTGATGGACCTATGCCTCAGACTCGTGAGCACATCTTGCTTGCTCGTCAAGTAGGTGTACCTAAAATGGTTGTTTTCTTAAATAAATGCGACATGGTTGATGATGAAGAACTCGTTG
>CAYTMK010000068.1:0-7032 GCA_964438885.1 uncultured Erysipelotrichaceae bacterium
CGCTCTCCCAACTGAGCTAAGTCTCCGTAATTCCTTAACGCTTGATCAGTATACCTTATTTCCTTGAGGGGTGCAATTAATTTTAAGACTTTTTTTGGAGTTTTGCCTCCGTAGAAGACTTTGAATTTAGAGGATAAACTCTTAAAGAACCTTGGCATTTAGGACAACAATATCGTTCAATATGACGAAGGGTTTTGCTCATTCGTTGACGATAAAGGGTATATTGGCATTGGGTGCATACGATCGCATATAAATAAGAAGGGGAATTAGGATAGAAAAGCCCATATTCCGCTAAATTATACTTTACCTTTACGGCATAAAGTTTTAGATGGTAAGAATTCAGTTTTTGGGCCGCTTGATGAAAATGGGTTGAATGGTTATAACACCCCGGAATGGTATGAATGAGTTCATGGGCTAAGACATTGCGCAACAAGGAAATATTTTGCATCTCTAAGACAAGGCTACTCACTTCGATGAGAAAGAACTCTTGATTTTTGGATGAAGTTTGTTTACAGCAACGACCAAGAGATCGTTTTAAGCGTACATTTATTTTGAGGTTAGATTCTTGAATGGGCAGTCCAGCTTTTCGACAATGATCTTTCACCTGTTCAAATAAGGAAATTAAATCTTCCATATTTTTGGGGAAAACTGAAAATGAATTGGAGTCTGTCATCGCTATTCCCTCCTTACTAATCTCTTTTTCGAGCCTTTATTCGATCTCTAAAGAAAAACGAAGCCTCTAGAAAATGAGTAAAATAAGATAAAGCTTCTAAAAAAAGCCCATGGATTGGAAATGAGAAGGATCAAAAAGAAAGTGGAAATGATATGAAAATTTTAATTGTAGAAGATGAGCCGCGTTTAGCCCAAGCTACCGCAGCGATGTTGAAAAACCATACCTATCAAGTGGATATCGCTTACGATGGAGAAATCGGAGCCGAGAAGGCGAGCAGTGGAATTTATGACCTTGTGATTTTGGATGTCATGTTGCCCAAAAAAGATGGCTTTGAAATTTTAGAGGACATTCGGGCCCTGGCTCCAGAAACAAAAGTCATCATGTTAACGGCGCGCGGTGAATTGTCCGACAAACTCAACGGCTTAAAAAATGGAGCGGATGATTACATGACCAAGCCTTTCCATATGGAAGAGCTTTTAGCGCGCGTGGACATTCAACTGAAAAAACAAACACATATTCAAAAAAATCGATTGACTCTTGGCAATACCTACTTAGATTTATCAAGTGGACTCCTTGGAAGTCAGGCTTCAGGAGAAACCCTTCCGGTATCGGGAAAAGAGTATACCCTTTTAGAATACTTTTTATCCCATCCGAGTCAAATTTTATCTAAGGAACAAATTTACTCCAAAGTTTGGGGTTGGGACAATGATATTGAATCCAACAATCTTGAAGCCTATTTATCTTTTCTCCGAAAAAAATTGCGCCTTTTAGAAAGTAATTTAGAAATCAAATCGGTGCGAGGATTAGGCTATCGCATCCATCTCAAAAATGCGTGAACTAAAAAGAAAGATGTTATGGAGCCTATTTTCCCTCTTTACGGTTTTGGTCCTTTTGGTAATGGGAATGGAAAACTATCAAGCTTACATGGAAACCAAAGAGGAATTGCAAAGCTCCTTATTGAGAATTAGTGAAGTATCAGGAGAGATTTTAGGAATCAGCTTTGGCCCTTGGAAGCGAACAACGAGTTTTACTACGTCTTTAGACTCCAACAATCACGATCGAGCAGATATTGAGCAAGAAGAAGACGATCCCGATATGGATCGCTTGTCGCTTCTCTATGAAAATCCCGTTTTTTTGATCGCAATGGATCGAGGAACGCCTTGGAAGGTCTACTCTGCTTCCTTTGAGGACATCGATGTAGACGCACTCATTGAAGATGCGGATGAAATTGGACATGATTTTCAAACAGGATGGATGGGAACAGAGAACTTGTATGTGAATAAATTCGCTTGGTATTATGCTTCTCCTTCCGTTTTGATCATGATTGGTCTACACAAAGTTTCACAAAAACTGCTTCATACCCTTTTGTGGTCCCTTTTGACTGCCCTCTTTTTTGAAGGTGTGCTCTTCTTGGTGTGTCGTAAAGCAGCCAACTGGATGACGGCTCCCATTGAAAAGACGATGGAAAAACAAAAACAATTCATTGCGGATGCAAGTCACGAACTCAAAACGCCAGTTGCGATCATCTTGGCCAATGCGGAAGCCATGGAACAAGATCCTCAAGCCCGTTGGCTTGAAAACATCAAAGAAGAAGCCAATCGCATGAATGGTTTAATTGTCAATTTATTAGACTTAACCAAAGCCGATGCTGGGAAAGTCAATCTTTCTAAGTTAAATCTCTCTCATCTTTTAGAAAAACAATGCTTAATCATGGAAGCCTATATGTTTGAAAAAAACATTCTCTTAGAAGAAGATATTGAACCCGATGTCTTTGTCATGGGAGAGAGTGCTTCTTTGCAACAAGTCATTGCGATTTTAATCGATAATGCCATTGCCCATAGCAAAGGACTCGTCAAAGCCAGCTTAATCCGTAAGGGAAAAGACGTAGTACTCACGATTTCCAATACGGGAGAACCCATTTCCCCTGAAGAACAAGAGAAAATCTTTGAACGCTTTTATCGGGCGGATAGCTCTCGCAATAGTTCAGCAGGTCGCTATGGACTGGGTCTTGCGATTGCTAAAAGTATTGTAGAAAGCCATCAAGGAAAGATTAAAGTACATTGTGAACAAGGCCTTACTTCCTTTTCCATCCTCTTAAAGGCCGCCTAGAAGGTCTTTGGCTTTTCTCCTTTCATTTTTTAAAGCTACTTTTCTACTTTGAGAAGTGGCTTTTTTTTGTTTATGGGAAAAAATAGGCTCAGAAAGTCCATTTTCATGCTCTTGAGTTTGTTTTGACTAACTTTCCCTTGCTCTTTAATAGTTAGTCAATGTAAACTCAAATCATAAAGAGTTAGCGAAGACAAACTCATACTCAGTTAACACTATGAACAATCAAGAAAGGAATTCTTCTATGCCCCTTTGTTTTGGCCAGCCTGGTCGTCGTTACAAGATTGTACGGATCTCTCAAAACGATAAGCTGCGTCGTCACCTTGGTCATCTTGGCATTGTGGAAAACGAAACCATTTCTTTACAACACTCCATAAGCCAAAACCTCATCATTGAGGTAAAAGGTTCGCGTATTGCTTTAGATAAGCATTTAGCCAGTCGTATCCAAGTTCAAGAAGCGTAAAGAAAGGAGAAAGCGATGACACTTGATGCCTTAAAGCCTGGAGATCAGGCTCTCATTCAAAAAATTCATGCCACGGGTGCTTTAAAGCGCCGCATCATGGATATGGGATTGACAAAAGGAACTGCTTTACAAGTCAAAAAACTCGCTCCTTTAGGAGATCCCATGGAAATCACCATTCGGGGATATGAATTAACCTTACGGAAAAAAGAATGCGAATGTGTAGAAGTCACCACCACTTAAAGATATAAGGAGTTTAAAACCATGATTCAAATTGCACTCGCCGGCAATCCCAATTGCGGCAAAACGACCATCTTTAATGCGCTCACCGGTTCTTCGCAATACGTCGGCAACTGGCCTGGCGTTACTGTAGAGAAAAAGGAGGGAATCTATAAAGGAGAGTCCAACATTAAAATTCAAGACTTACCCGGAATTTATTCCCTTTCCCCCTATTCTCCAGAAGAGCGCGTCAGTCGCACCTACTTAAGCGACCAAAAGCCAGATGCCATTTTAAATGTCGTGGATGCAACCAATATTGAGCGAAATTTGTATTTAACCAGTCAGCTTCTAGAACTGGGTCTTCCTATGGTTGTCGCTTTGAATATGATGGATTTGGTCCGCAAGCAACAAGACCAAATCAATATTCAAGAACTCTCTCACAAGCTAGGATGTCCGATTATTGAAGTATCGGCCATTCACAAAGAAGGCTTAGAGGAAGCCATGAAGGCAATTGTTCAGGTGGTGAATCAACACCAAGTTCCCCATCCTACCCAATTTTCTTCCTCGGTGGAAAAAGCGATTGCACAAGTAGAAGACTTACTTCCCCAAGAGGATGATAATCGCTACCTAGCCATTAAAGTATTGGAAAAAGATGAGCCGATTTTAGACTCTTTGCATCTTTCTTTAAGAGATCAAGAAAAAGTCAATGCCATTCGCACTCAATTAGAACAAACCATGGATGACGATGCGGAAAGCATCATCACCAATGAGCGCTATGAATGGATTGCGCAGGTTTTAGCGAAGACTTGGAAGAAAAATACGACCCATACTCTTTCGATTTCAGAACGCATTGACCAAATTTTGACGAACCGGTTTTTAGCCCTTCCTATCTTTGCCTTGATTATGGCCGTTGTTTACTACTTAGCCATCTCCACCGTTGGAACATGGGCGACAGATTGGATCAATGATGTCCTCATTGGAGAATGGGCCCAAGGTGGAATGAGTGCCTTTTTAGAAAGCATTCATGCTTCAGATTGGGTGATCTCCTTAATTGTAGATGGAATCATTGGCGGCCTTGGCGCTCCTCTAGGCTTTTTACCCCAAATGGCCGTGATCTTTTTAGCCTTATCCTTCTTAGAAGATTGTGGCTATATGAGTCGAATTGCCTTTATTATGGATCGCGTTTTCCGTCGCTTTGGTCTTTCAGGAAAGTCATTCATTTCCTTTATGGTTTCCACTGGTTGTGGCGTACCTGGAATTATGGCTGCGCGCACCATTGAAGAAGAGCGCGATCGCAAAATGACGATGATCGTCACCACTTCGATGCCTTGTGGTGCCAAATTGCCCATTATTGCCCTGATGGCAGGGGCTATTCTTGGCAATGGCGAATCTTGGTGGATCGCCTGGGCGACTTATATGTTTGGCATTGTGGCCATTATTCTTTCCGCCATTGTTTTAAAACATACCAAGGCCTTTGAAGGAGAAGCGGCTCCCTTTATCATGGAACTCCCTGCTTATCACTGGCCACGAGTTGTCAATGTGTTGCGTCAAACGTGGCAACGGTGCTGGCATTTCTTGAAAAAAGCGGGAACCATCTTATTTGCTTGTTGTGCTGTAACATGGTTCTTACTCTCCTTTGGCTTTGATGAAGCTGGATTTGGCTTAGTGGAAACGCAAGATTCTCTTTTAGCTATTTTGAGTGGCTGGATTGCGCCTATTTTTGCGCCTCTTGGTTTTGCCAATTGGCAAGCCACTGCGGCTGCCCTTTCTGGCTTTGTGGCCAAGGAACAAATCGTTTCCACCATTGGGATCTTAGCCAATGTCGCAGATGATAGCACAGCTAATCCTGAACTTTTAGCGGCTGTAACCACCATGTTTCCAAGTGCGCTTGCTGCGGTATCGTTCTTAATTTTTAATTTACTCGATGCGCCGTGTTTAGCCGCCATTTCAACCCTCGCTAAAGAAATGAATAGTCTGAAATGGACTCTTTTCTCCGTAAGCTGGCAAATGTTTTATGCCTATACCGTAGCGCTCATGGTCTACCAACTTGGCACATGGTTGACTACTGGAGTCTTTGGTTTAGGAACCATTCTCGCTTTATTGGTTTTAGCATGGTATATTTATCAGATTTTCAAACCTCTTTTTAAACGCACTCCAAAATTGCTTCCAAGTCCCTCGCGTTGATGGGCCCTTGGCGGTTTGTCTTTTGACAAGCCGCTTTTTTTCTTTTGGATTTTGATGATTCCTGCCTTAAAATCACATCCATTTGAAGAGAGTCAAAAAAGAAGAAAGAGAGTTTGATAAAGTGGATCAGAAAGGAGTCTTCATGATCATTTCAATAAAACAATTCCTAACCAAGTATTGGGGGATCCTTGCGATCCTTTCCATGGTTCTTCTCTTTTTGTGTTCTTATGTAGGCTGGTATGTGATCGCCAATCTTACGGTAGTTGCAGGCGCCTATTATGTTGTCCAAAAAGCTCTAAGGCGTAAAAAACGCGTTTTAGAAAATAAAGAACTTTTAAGACGAATGGATCGTAAAGCGCGAAAACAGTTTTTCGAACTCGATGACCAAGAAAGCCGCAACCTCATGAGTTCTACGGTGTTGATTTTATGGTTAAACATTGCTTGTTTGATTCTTGATATCTATATTTATCTCTTTAATTTTCTCAATCACCGTCCCATGACTCTTTTTCATGGATGGGATACCAACCAGCCCATCAATTTAACCCTTTTGATTGCTGGATTGCTTTTAGGAGGACTCTTTTTAGTGGGGTGGAAATCCTTTTTAAACACCACAAAAATTCAGGCCCGACCAGAACAAGCTAAGGCTCAAAATAAAGCCAAAAAGGCTGTGAAAAAGAAAACCTATACTTCTGCTTATACCAAGCAAAAATAAAAAGCAAAGTCCTTTTTTCGCCTCGAAAAAAGTGATTGTAGCCTCTAAGGAAGAATTATGCCCTTTAACGATGATTTCTCTCTTCAACCATCACTTTTTGAAGAATCCAAAGAAGAACAACTCACCAGACTCATTGAAAACCTCAAAGCCTGTCGCAAATGCCAAGCTCGTTTTGGATTTGAACCCCATCCCATTCAATGGGGAGCAGTCGATGCCAAAATTTTAATTGTTTCCCAAGCTCCAGGCTGGCGTGTTCACGAAATCGGAAGACCTTTTAGCGATCTTTCTGGAAAGAAGTTGCGCCAACAGTGGTTTGGCATCAGTGAAGACCAGTTTTATAATCCCCATCTCTTCTACTTCACCAATGCTGGCCATTGCTTCCCAGGCAAAAATAAAAACAACACCGACAAAAAGCCGCCTAAAATTTGTTGGGAAAAGTGGAGCAAACATGAATTAGAATTGCTCGACCAATGTGCGCTTTACATCGTCATTGGCAGCGAAGCAGCCAATCGTCTATTTCCAGGACAAAAGCTCGAGGATTTGGTATTCTCTGATTTAACGGTCCATGGTAAGCCTTGTTTTGTCCTACCCCATCCTTCTCCTTTAAACTTTCGTTGGCCCCAAGCACATCCCGCTTTTGAAAAAGAGGTATTGCCTCGCTTACGTCAAGCGATCGCT
>CAYTMK010000069.1:0-6959 GCA_964438885.1 uncultured Erysipelotrichaceae bacterium
TGATCCTTATCCCGTTGAAACGCATAATTATTCCATTAATGGAAGTCATTTAAAAAATTTTGTAACTTGTAAAGAAGCTTTACATGGCCTAGACGAACCAAATATAACTAAAGATCTGAGCCAAATGAAATTTTCAAAGGCTAAGTTTATGGGAAATCATTGTCAAGGACAAACTGAGATCAAACTTGAAGGGATTTCTCCCACCATTCGTTCTGAACATCATGGAAATATTGAATATAGGAGATTGAGTAAAGATCATGGAGGCACACACTTATCTGAACTGGAATTAGGACTTTCTGAGCGTCGTCTTACTGTTAGAGAGTGCGCTCGACTTCAAACTTTTCCAGACAATTATCAGTTTATTTTAAAGAAAACAGAAGATAATAGCTCTGTCAATGCAAGTAATGCCTATAAAATTATTGGAAACGCTGTCCCCTGCGTTCTTGGATATAATATTGCTATGAGATTAGGGTCTTTATGGAATAAATATTTTGAGAGTTAACCAATTTTTTCATAAATATCAGTAAGATTTGAATCCCTAGAAATATATAGCTTCGCTTCTGGTGTCCCATTAAATTGGCCATGAGAAAACCGGCATTCATTTCTAAAGACGATTTGATTACCATTTTTAGTATTTTTAAATATTGTCAAAATATTAATTTGAGATTTTGGTACTGAAAATACGCAGTTAACGAACTGAATTTCAACTTTAAATTCTCTTTCAGAAGGGACTTTAAAGATTTCCACTCCTTTATTTGTCGTTTTAGCATAGAAGTATTCTTGAGAATGAATCTGAAAGAATTTTTTAAAATAATTTGGATTATTATTTTTATTTATAAAAGTACTGACAGCAGCTCCAGCTTTCATACTGGCTGCATTTTTCTTTTCTATATATTTTGGATCTTTAGAGATTACTTTGTTTATCCATTTAGAAAAAACCTCTTCTCTGATTTTATTGTTAGTCATTTGCGTAAATTCTTTTACTGTTTTGATATTTATTGGAAGAATCATCTTATTATCATCGAAACTGAAAATAACTTTATCGCCATCTAAATGGATTATTGAAGTTTTACCTTTATGTTCGAAAATCCATTCATCGAAATGAGTTAAATATTCAATAAGCAATTCCCATGTGGTTTTAAACCATTCCTCATATTCTTCTGGAGCATAAGTCGTATAAATATTTAATCCCTTTTTAAATTGAGAACCGGTCATAGAATTTAAAAATTCGTAAAATCCCATATTCTTTAAAATATAGCTATCTTCTTTGAGGGAAAAGCCATAATTATCGATATAAATATCGACGGGATCACTCTTTTGAATATTATATCCACACCATATTAAAGATGGCTTATTACTGATATTAAAGTTTGGATGATTACAAATAGCTTGACCTAAATTAATTCCATTCTTAATAATTGAGGTATATTCATCTAAGGATAAATCAGTTCCAAGAATATTATTTGCTTTGAAAGCACTATCAGGTCCAACGAATTGTTTGGTTAATTTAATAAATGATCTGTCATGGTAAAGTTGGATCAAATCAGAAGCTCTATTTTCTTTAATTAATCCTACAGTTAGTATTACACTTAATTCTCTCAAATTCGTCTTTATATCTGCCATATTAATACTTCTTTCTATTCCTTACACTTAAATCTTCTATGATAGTCTTTGAGTCTTCCTCTAAAAATAGATTCTGTTATCTATATAAAATTCATTAGAGTAGTAAAAAATTGAGAGTCGAATTTTTAGAATCCACTTTTGAATATTAATGGAGAAATAATTTAGAGAAAATTTAATGTAATAAAAAATCTCTTTAAATAGTGATAGTTAATCCTTGGATGCTATCTTTCAATTTTCCCCACTTCATACAGTTCACTTCCATCCTAAATATACTTATTTTGTAAAATTATACATCTTATCTCTTTGAAATAAGTTCGTACTATTATCCTCTAAGATAAAAACTCTTATGATTCTCCATTCGATCCTAAAGGACATTTAAGGAAATAAAAAAGTGGAGATGTAATCTCCACTTTTAGGAATCGGATTGTTAATTAAGCGATAGCAGCAAGCGCTTTTTCAACGAGTGCGATTTTAGCAGCTTCAGCGTCAGCTTTAGCAGTGTCGCCTTCTTCGCGATGTTTCTTTTCCCAGCCTTTTAAAGAACCAAGTCTGTCATCGAGACGGTCTTTTGCATTCTGAGCATATTTTCCAGTTTCGCCGAAGTGAGCAACGAGATCTTCGATGATTTCGTCACCGTAAGCACTTCCACCTACTGCAGTTTCAAGAACTTTTTTGAATTCATCTTTTGTCATGATTTCATGACCTCCCTTTTCTTTATGGTTTCATTTTACTCTCTCGCCTGTATGCTTCCTTTTTTAATGCTCCCCTTTTTTACGGAACTTTATAACCGACAAGGAAGGATAAGCCGGATAGGACCATGGGGAAGAGCTCTATGAAACTATAAATAGTATATTCTAAAGAAAATAAAAAAAGCGGGAAATGCCCGCTTTCTTTTTAAGAATTTGAGAAAAGCTCATTACGCGATAGCAGCAAGCGCTTTTTCAACGAGTGCGATTTTAGCAGCTTCAGCGTCAGCTTTAGCAGTGTCGCCTTCTTCGCGATGTTTCTTTTCCCAGCCTTTTAAAGAACCAAGTCTGTCATCGAGACGGTCTTTTGCATTCTGAGCATATTTTCCAGTTTCGCCGAAGTGAGCAACGAGATCTTCGATGATTTCGTCACCGTAAGCACTTCCACCTACTGCAGTTTCAAGAACTTTTTTGAATTCATCTTTTGTCATGATTGCATGACCTCCCTTTTCTTTACTTTACTAATATACTCTCTTTCATCCATTTACATGATTTTAACACTCAAAAAATGGAAAATTTTTATTTCTCTTTGATTTTAAAACGAGAGGAAAAAACTTAAGCGATGGCCGCAAGCGCTTTTTCAACGATCGCAATCTTTTCGGCTTCTTCGTCCGCTTTTACCACATCGCCTTCTTCACGATGTTTCTTTTCCCAACCTTTTAAAGAGCCAAGTCTGTCATCAAGACGGTCTTTTGCGTTTTGGGCATATTTGCCAGTTTCACCGAAGTGAGCCACAAGATCTTCGATAATTTCGTTTCCATAAGCACTACCGCCTACTGCAGTTTCAAGAACCTTTTTGAATTCATCTTTTGTCATAATTGCATGACCTCCCTTTTCTTTATGGATTCATAATACACGCCTTTTTCTCTATCCTTCCTTTCAATGCACTGGAATTTTTTACGGAATGATTTAAAAATTTTCTAGGTGCTTTATTATTTGAAGGTTTTTAAACAAAAGATAAAACATATACAACAATAAGAGCTAGGATTACGATTAAAGTTAAAATAACCATCCAAGTGGGTCGCTTAGAAGAACTTTCATTCGAGTCTTTTTCAGAAAAATTTGTCATGTTCAAAGCCTGCCATATTCTAAAAAGCGAAGCAATGTTTCTGCTTAAAGAGAGTTAGAGATCAAGGCAATTTTTTAAAGTTATCTTGAAGACTCGATTACACTAAAAGAAAAGAGGAGAAAATTATGCAAGAAAATAAATGGATTGTGATCGCCATTTCGGCGATGTTGATTTTGAGTGCCTTAGCTGGAATTTTGGCCGGTTTAAAAGAAGAACTTGAACCCAATCGTCGCTAAGCTTTTATTCCTCGCCTAGGCGAGGCTTTCTTCTTTACTCTTAAAAGAGAAATAAAAAATATTAGAAATGGAGTACTGGTAATGGAACAATATAAAGAAGATTTTATCGATTTTATGCTGGATAGTGGCGTGTTAAAGTTTGGAACCTTTACTTTAAAATCGGGACGGATTTCTCCCTTTTTCATGAATGCTGGAGGCTATGAGAATGGTCGTCAATTGCGAAAACTTGGGGAATTTTATGCCAAAGCCATTCATGATCAATATGGCGATGATTTTGATGTTCTCTTTGGGCCAGCTTATAAAGGCATTCCTTTAGCCGTGGTAACCGCGGAAGCCTATTATGACTTGTTTGGAAAAGAGATCCGCTATTGTAGCGATCGCAAAGAAGAAAAGGACCATGGAGCCGACAAAGGAAGTTTTTTAGGCACTCAGCTCAAAGATGGAGATCGCGTGATCATGATTGAAGATGTAACAACCTCTGGAAAATCGATGGAAGAAACCGTTCCAAAAGTAAAAAAGGCCGCTAATGTAGAAATTAAAGGATTGATGGTGTCCTTGGATCGAGCAGAAAAGGGAAAAGACCAAAATTCCGCTTTGCAAGAAGTAAAAGAAACCTATGGCTTTCCTACTGCTGCTATTGTTTCGATGCCCGAAGTGGTTTTGAGTTTAAAAGAGCGGGGACTCTTAGATGCTTCTCTAGAAGAACAGCTCAAAAATTATTACGATTGTTATGGAGCTCTCGATAAACCATTGAATCTTTAAAGTCTTCTAGAAAGAGGCTTCAAAGATTCCATTTGACCTGAAAAAGCTAAAAAAAAAGACTCAGAAATCTAACCTATCTCTTCTCTAAGAATGAGAGAAAGATGGAAACGATAGCCAAAAAAAAGAAACGCTTTAGAACTCGCTCATCTATAAAAGGAGCGAGTTTTTTTCTTCATATTTTTTCAGGTTAAGCAAGAATCAAAAGAAGTAAAATAGTTCAATTTTAGGGATATAAAAAGATTTTCTTTTTATGTTAGACTTTTTTTAGATCATTTGAACAAATGCTTTTGATTTTCTTTCCTTTTCATTAGAAAAATGCTTCAGAAAGGAGGATCGGGGGACCCCCTTAAGATATGACTGCTTCTATTATCACAATTACACGTGAATTTGGCTCTGGAGGACGAACCGTTGGAAAAATGGTTGCCGAAGCGTTAGGGTATGATTTTTACGATTGGAACATCGTGGAAAAGATTGGAAAAGAAACAGGTTTTGCGACAAACTTTATTGAAGAAAACAGCGAAGAACAAAGTCGCTTTGCGGGAATGCTCGCCTCAAATACGTTTGGGTTCAATCTAAACGAACAATTGTTTGAGGCCCAAGGACGCGTTATTTTTCAATTGGCTCAAAAGGGCCATTGTGTCATTGTTGGACGCTGTGCCGATTACTTGTTGCGTAAAGATCCCAACGTTCTAAGTTGCTTTGTCTATGCCAATGAAGAAGTGCGCAAACAACGCATTTTACAAGAATATGGAGAAACTGAGGTTCCTATTGAAAAGCGTTTAAAGGAAAAAGACAAACGTCGAAAAGCCCATTATCAATATTTTACAGCCCGAAAATGGGGAAGAGCCTTTTATTTCGATCTATGCATTGATACGGGAAGCTTTACCTTAGGAGAGGCTTCTCAACTTATCGTTTTTGCGGCTAAAAACTTTGAACCTAGACTTCGCCATACAAAAGAAGATTGAAATCTAGAAAAAAGGCCCTGTGTGGACAGGGCTTTTTTAAGCGAAAAAGAAAAAAAAGTTTTACTCTTCTAAACCATAAAGTTTAGAATATTTATCTTTAAGGTAATTCGTATAAATATGAGGATCAAATGGTTTTCCACTGACTTCTTCCACAATTTCTTTCATGGGTTTTAAGGCGCCATAGTGGTGAACATTTTCTTCCAACCATTTGGCGATGACTTCGAATTGATTGTTGGCGATAAGAGTAGCGACATCCAATTCTTCAGCTATTTTTTCGTAGAGTTGGGCTGCAAAAGCTGAGCCAAGGGCATAGCTTGGAAAATAGCCGATATCTCCAGCCGACCAATGCATATCTTGCAAAACGCCTTCACGATCGTTTTGAGGACGGACTCCAAGATATTCTTCGTATTTATCGGCCCAAATTTTAGGAAGCTTGTCATAATCAAGACTTCCATCGGCCATCATCTTTTCAATTTCATAGCGAATGAGAATGTGTAAGGGATAGGTGAGTTCATCCGCTTCGGTACGGATTAAAGAGCACTCCGTCGCATTGACCATACGGTACAATTCTTCTTTGGAAATTTCTTGGAACTGTGGAAAGAGTTCCACAATTTTAGGATACAACGCATCCCAAAAAGCCTGAGTCCGGCCTATATGGTTTTCTAAAAAGCGTGATTGGGATTCATGGGCCGCGCAACCAATGGCATCGGCTAAAGCCGTTTTTTCAAAATCAGGATCGGTTTGAAGGGCATATAAAGCATGACCGTATTCATGAACGGTAGATAAAATCGCACTCATTAAACGGTTTGGATAATAGTGTGTCGTAATTCGAACATCATCATGACTCAAAAAATTAGTAAAGGGATGCTCAGTTGTTCCCATATAAACACGCTTTGGATCTGCCTTTAAAAGCTCTAAGACATATTGGCCAAGAATATCTTGTTTTTGAACGTCACAGGGTTGCCTCATAAAGGTGGTATCGATTTGTTTGGCTTTACGAATACGCTCAATAAATGGAATAAGTTCTTCTTTTAAAACCTCAAAAAACGCATCGTATTGAGCACTATCCATTCCAGGCTCAAATTTATCGAGCAACAAATCATAGCTGTTAGAGCCATTAAAGCGAGGTGAATAACGTTCAAGTTCTAAAGAATTGCGGACCACATTTTTCAAGTGCGGTTTAAACAACTCGTAATCGGACTTTTCCTTGGCTTCATGCCACGCCGTTTCCGCATTGGCGCGCTCCTGAACGGATTTTTGATAAACATCGGCGGGAATGGATTTGGTATCTTCTAAAGAGCGTAAGCGCAATTCTAATTCTTTCTTTTCAAGAGAATTTTCTGGTAAAGAAGCTGCATACGCTTCTATTTTTTTGACCATTTCGGGATCATTTTCCAGTTTAAAAGCCATACCCGATAAAAAGGCTAAAGCTTCATTGGCACGCATCGCTCCCTTTTTTGGAGCAATCGTCAACTGATCTGAATAAATGGTACCAATAGCCAATGAATACGCAGCCAATTCATCCAACAGCGTTTGGTAAAATGGTTCGAATTGAAGT
>CAYTMK010000070.1:0-6585 GCA_964438885.1 uncultured Erysipelotrichaceae bacterium
AATCTGTATGGATTCCGGGGTTTTTTAATGATTGCTTGTGAAAAGGTGAGTACAATGAGCATAGCTCGCCCTCAAGCGAATAATCACAACCTTTTTAAAGAAAAAACAGCCCCTTTCAATGGCCTAAGAAAAAATAATAAAAACAATTTGGAGGAAATATGTCCGATCAAACAACATCAAGCAATCCAAAGGATGAAAAGATAGACGCTCAAAAGATGACCATTAAAGTCATTAAACTCGATGGGGTTCCCATTCAAGAGCCGCAAGAAGAAACTTTTCAAGAAGAGGCCTCTTCTTTACAAGCCAACGAAGAAAAGGTTAATTCCCTTCCTGCTCTTCCTCAAAAAGTGGAAAAAAGCGAAACCCCAAAGGATGGCTCATCCCAAAAAGAAACAAAGAAAAAGACCAATGAAAACACGTTTTTAGCTGATGTCTTGGATTTTGTCAAAGTCTTAGCCGTTTGTTCCATTGGAGTCTTACTCTTCTTAAACTTTATTGCCCATCCAGTGAACGTATCGGGGCATTCTATGGATCCCTCTTTAGCGGATGGAGAATACGGCTTTACAAGCATCCTTTCTGTAGCTTTATCGGCTCCAGAGCGAGGGGAGATTGTCATCATCAATCAAGAAGGAGCCAATGGTCAAACAGAGCGCTGGGTAAAGCGCATTATTGGTTTACCAGGAGAAACCATTGAGGCCAAAGATGGAGTGGTCTATATCGATGGACAGCCTTTAGATGAAAGCAGCTATTTAAATGAAGACTACATTGAAGAAACCTTGGCGAAATACCAAGCGGAACATGGGATGAGTTATGGCCCCTTTACCTTTGATTTTGGTCCCGTTACTCTTGGAGAAAATGAATATTGGGTGATGGGGGACAATCGCCCTTATTCCAAAGATTCGCGCTATATCGGTCCTATTACGGGAGATTCCCTTTTTGGAAAGGGACTATTTGTGTTGTTTCCATTCAATAAAGCGGGGGTGAAATAATGCCTTCTTCAGTCATTCAATGGTATCCAGGCCACATGGCCAAAGCCAAACGGCAGATGGAAGAAAACTTAAAAAAAGTGGACTTTATCATCGAAATTCGAGATGCGCGTATGCCAGGGGCCTCTAAAAATCCCCTCATCGATGAACTTTCTCAACATAAACCGCGGCTCGTGATTTTGTCCAAAAAAGACAAAGCCGATCCGAAGCTTACCGAAAAATGGATCGAGGATTTAACAAGTGACGAATCGAGTGCGCTTGCCATAGATCTTCTTCAGGAGAACTTTAAGAATAAAATCGTAGCGGAGAGTTTAAAACTCAATGAAGCGCTCATTGAAAAACAAAAGAAGCGCGGGATTCGTCCTCGCGCATTGCGAGCCATGGTGGTAGGGATTCCCAATGTCGGCAAATCCACCTTCATCAATTCGCTTGCCAAGCGCAAAGCGGCCATGACGGGCGATAAGCCAGGGGTGACCAAATCGTTACAATGGATCAAAGTGGGCAAAGAACTCGAAGTTCTCGATACCCCTGGCGTTCTTTGGCCAAAATTGGAAGACCAGAAAGATGCTTTGACGCTTGCGGCCCTTGGTTCGATTAAAGATGACATCGTGCACATGGACGATTTGGCCCTCTATTGTTGTGAGTACTTGTCCACTTACCATCCTGAATCCTTGCTCAATACCTATGGTCTTGAAACCCTTTATCCAACACCTTGGGAAACCTTACAAGCCATTGCCCGTAAACGCGGCTGGTTGCAACGCGGAGAGGTCGATGAAAATCGCACGATGCGCTCCTTCATTCAAGATATCCGTCAAGGAAAACTTGGTCGGATCACTTGGCAATTGCCTCCTCGTTTCAAAGAAGAAATCGAGTCTAAAGCGCTTGATCAAGAAAGTGGCCAGGATGAATGAACCGCTTGAACTAGAATACTGGCCAAGGTATCCCCTTATTTTAGGGATGGATGAAGCCGGTCGAGGTCCCCTTTGCGGCCCTCTGGTGGTGGCTGGGGTGATCTTTCCCGCGGACTATCACAATCCTTGGATTAACGATTCCAAAAAGCTTTCGGCTAAAAAGCGTGAAGCGCTCTTTGAAGTCATCCAGCGCGATGCCTTAGCCTATTGGATTGAATTTGTGGATGAAGAAACGATTGATCGTCTCAATATTTATCGGGCTACGCAAGAGGCGATGCACCATATTGCCCAAAAAGCCCAAGCGGATTTTATCTTGAGTGATGCGATGCCCCTGCTTGGCTTTACCAATTCTGTATCCATTGTCAGGGGAGATCAAAAAGCGCTTTCCATTGCGGCTGCCAGCATCCTAGCCAAAGTAAGTCGCGATCATTATATGGAAAGCTTAGATGCGTTGTATCCCCAATACGGTTTGAAAAATCACAAAGGATATCCCACCAAAAAGCATTTAGAAGCACTCAATCTCTATGGGCCACAATCGTTCTATCGTCGCTCCTTTGCGCCGGTTAAACGATTGCTTGACTAATTCTTTTTTGACTCCTCGCTTTGAGGAGTTTTTTTATGGTAGATGCTAGGCGGATCAAACCTCTTAAAAAGGAAAAATCTAAACAGAACCTTTTTTTTTATTTGATCATTTGAGCCGCTCATGTTAGAAATAAGGTCGATTTGTCGCCGTAGATCAAGAGAAAGCCTTAAGACCGCTACTTGCTTTCTCTTGGAGCAAAAATCAAACATCCTTGGCTTAAAGCTGTAGGATAAACAAGGCTTAAAAAATTCAACAGTTCCTAAAAGAGCTGTTTTGTATAGACTTTAGAAAGGATGTATATCCCTTGAAAAAGAATCTTGTCATTGTTGAATCGCCTTCAAAAGCGAAGACTATTGAAAAATATTTAGGAAAAGACTATAAGGTCGTTTCCTCGAAAGGCCATATCTGTGACTTGGCCACCTCGGGAAAAGGGGGACTAGGCATCGATGTGGAGCATGATTTCAAACCCACATATCGTATCTCTAAAGAGAAAAAAGAAGTCGTCAAAGAACTCAAAGAACTCGCAAAGGGAGCTGACAAAGTCATTTTGGCAAGTGACCCCGATCGCGAAGGCGAAGCGATTGCCTGGCATTTGGCTCGAGAGCTTGGCTTGTCAGAAACCGACAACAACCGCGTCACCTTTCATGAGATTACCAAACCTGTGGTGACCCAAGCCATTCAAGAACCGCATCAAATCGATATGGATTTGGTCAAAAGCCAAGAAACGCGCCGGATGTTGGATCGTATCATCGGCTTTCGCCTTTCTAAACTGCTTCAAAACAAAATTCAATCCAAATCCGCTGGTCGTGTTCAATCTGTCGCCTTGCGCTTGATTGTGGAGCGTGAAGAGGAAATCCGAAAGTTTAAAACGAAGGAATATTGGAGTGTAGAAGCCCAGGTCAAAAAAGGAAATTCGACCTTTGAGGCCGATTTGGTCAAAGTCGAGGGAAAGAAACCAAAGCTTTCCACCCAAGAAGAGACCGATGAACTCTTAAAACTGTGTCAAGGGCAGCCCTTTGTGGTCGAGAGTGTAACGGCTAAAACCAAAAATAAAGCGCCAAAACCACCCTTTACCACTTCAACTCTTCAGCAAGAATCCTCGACCAAACTGGGCTATGGAGCCCGCAAGACGATGTCCATTGCACAAAAATTGTATGAAGGCATCGATTTAGGGGGCACCCCCACTGGATTGATCACATACATGCGAACGGACTCTACCCGCCTTTCCGATTTGTTTGTTGAAGATACCGAACTGTTCATTCAAGAAGAATATGGAGCCTCCTATAAAGGACATGCTCATCAAAAGAAAGTGGCCAATGCCCAAGAAGCGCATGAAGCCATTCGTCCTACTGATATTCGCAATACCCCCGAAAAGATCAAAGACTATTTGACCAATGAGCAATATCGCTTGTACTCTCTCATTTACGCCCGTACCTTAGCTTCTTTGATGGCCGATGCGAAGTTCAATACCACTACGGCTAAGTTTAAAGCGGGACCTTGTCAATTCAGCGCAAGTGGTCAAGTGTTGGTCTTTGATGGCTATTTGAAAGTGTATTCCAAATACGAAAAAGCCACTACGAATAATTTGCCACTCTTGAAAGCGGATGAAGTCCTCAAAAATGTTACTATTTCGGGCAGTCAACACTTTACTGAACCCCCTGCTCGCTATACCGAGGCCAAACTCATCAAGGAACTCGAGGAAAAGAGCATCGGGCGGCCTTCTACCTACGCTACAATCATCGATACCCTCCAAAAGCGTTCCTATGTCACCCTGGATAAAGTCAGCGAAACCTCTAAAACCAAGGTGTTTACCCCAACGGCTCAAGGAGAATTGACCAATGAAAAACTACAGGAGTTTTTCAAAAAGATCATCAATGTCGAATACACAGCGGACATGGAAAAAAATCTAGACATCATCGCCGAGGGCCATGAGGATTACGTGAAATTCTTGCGGGAATTTTATGACGATTTCGAACCCCTTGTCGCCAATGCCTATGAGCAGATGCCCAAAAAGGAACTCGAACGCGTCGGACGCAGTTGTCCAAAGTGTGGCGGCGAACTCGTCTACCGCAATGGACGCTTTGGACGCTTCATCTCGTGTATCAATTATCCTGAATGCAAGTACACCGAGAATGCCGAGAACGATTTACAAGAACTCGAGAAAAGCGAGAAGATCTGTCCAGAATGCGGCAGCCGGATGATCATTAAAAAAGGCCGCTTTGGTCCTTTTTGGGCCTGCTCGAACTATCCCGAATGCAAACACAACGAACCACTCAAGGAAAAACCAAAACCTACGCCTACCGGTGAGTTTTGCCCAGAGTGTGGCCATGAGCTGGTCCAACGCATCAGCCGCTATGGAAAACCCTTTATCGGTTGCTCGAACTATCCCAAATGTCACTACATCAAAAAATCTGTCAAAGACACCAAATCGGGCGTAGAAAACAAAAAAGAGGAAGATATCATCGATTCCACGGCCCGTCTTGAGTTTTCCAATGATTCTCTCGATCTTCAAGAGGCCTTTAGCGAGGTGCGCCTTGATGAGGCCCATCATGAATAAGGAAGTTTCTTCTTCTGCTTTGAAAGTCAATGTGGTAGGAGCAGGACTTGCGGGATGTGAAGCAGCTTGGCAATTGGCCAATCGCGGGATTGGCGTGCGCTTATATGAAATGCGTCCCAAAAAATCTGCGCCCGCTTTTCATACCGATCAATTTGCGGAACTAGTCTGCTCCAATTCGCTGCGTTCCGATTCGCTCAACAATGCGGTTGGGGTGATGAAAGAGGAGATGCGCCGTTTGCATTCGCTCATTTTACAAGCGGCCGATGAAAACCGTGTTCCAGCCGGCAGTGCTTTAGCGGTCGATCGGGAAGGCTTTTCCAAAACCATTACCAAGCGCATCAAAGATCATCCTTTGATTGAAGTGATTCAAGAAGAAGTGCTTGAAATTCCTCAAGGGCCAACCATCATTGCGGCAGGTCCCCTTTGCGCCCAACCTCTTGCCCAACAGATCACGGAGCTTACAGGCCAGGACTCCATGCACTTCTTTGATGCGGCCGCTCCCATTGTCGAAAAGGACTCCATTGATTTTTCCAAGGCGTACTTTAAATCGCGCTATGACAAGGGCGAGGCTTCTTACATCAATTGTGCGATGAGTCAAGAACAGTATGAAGCCTTCTACCAAGCCCTGATTCAAGCCCAATGCGTAGAGCTGCACGAGTTTGAAAAAGATCCCAAAGTGTTTGAAGGGTGCATGCCCGTCGAAGAAATGGCTCGCCGCGGCTTTCAAACGCTTCTCTTTGGTCCTCTTAAACCAGTAGGTCTTGAGAAAGAAGGCGAACATCCTACGGCTGTCGTCCAATTGCGCCAAGATAATGTCGGCGCAACGCTCTATAATATAGTAGGGTTTCAAACGCATTTGACTTGGCCAGAACAAAAGCGAGTCTTCTCTATGATCCCTGGTCTGGAAAACGCAAAATTTGTCCGCTATGGCGTGATGCATCGCAATTCCTTTCTCTGTGCGCCCTTGATTTTGGATGAGCAATACCGTTGTAAATTGCGTCCGGATCTTTTCTTTGCCGGCCAAATCAGTGGGGTCGAAGGCTATGTAGAAAGTGCAGCTTCTGGTTTAGTGGCGGGAATGTCTTTGGCGCGCCAATTGCTTCAAAAAGAGCCAATTTTACTTGGACGCCAAAGCGCCATTGGTTCGCAAGCCTATTACATTTCCCATGCCGATCCAAAGCACTTTCAACCAATGAATGCCAACTTTGGTCTATTTGAACTGCCTCAAAGAGTGCGTAAAAAAGAGCGTAAGGAAATTCTTGCCCGCAATGCTTTAAAGCGTATGGAGGAAATTGCGCCCATTATCAATGCCGATTGGCAATTTTAAAGGCCGGTTCTCGGCCTTTTTATTTATTCTTTTGTCAAGTCCAAGAAAGAATTTTTTGTTCAAAAATAAGAACAATGGTTGAAGCCAGGAATTGGTTTTGTTATACTTGGCCTTGCGGTTTAAGGCCGTAAATACACACATCAGGAATCGGAATGTCCGTGCACACAACGTGTTGCATTCCTTGGAACTGATGGAGGACTAACGGAAAGGATTTTTATGTC
>CAYTMK010000071.1:0-6373 GCA_964438885.1 uncultured Erysipelotrichaceae bacterium
TGGTATTGAACTACGATTTGTTGACAGATTTTATCTATCAAGCAAAACCTGTGTGTGGGTTGATTTGAACAGAGCGAACATATTCTTCAATGCGGATCCACAATAGACCGAAATTTCAATGCAAGTCTGAACCTGAGGGCTGAATTATCATACTGTCTCATAAAGTAAAGTATGTACTGTAGGCTGAGAATTAACGCCTGTGGACTGTAGATGAACTGGTGAGTAGATTATGTGCGACTCGTTATAATCGAAAGCATACAGGATGAAGCAGGACTCAATATGTTTTGTCCATATTTTGAGTAGCAGTTATTATGGAAGATTGTTTGTTTTGCAAAATTGCCCAAGGAGAAATTCCTTCCTTTACCGTGTATGAAGACCAAGAAGTACGAGCCATTTTAGATATCAATCCAGCTAGTGTAGGCCACGTGCTTATTTTACCTAAAGACCATGCAAAAAGCCTATTAGACTATCCAAGCGAAAAACTTGGCCACATTTTTGAAGTTGCGCAAAAACTGGGAAAGGCAATGGAAAGTGGCTTGCATTGCGATGGAGTGAATGTGATTGCGAATTGTGGTCAAGCGGCTGGTCAAACTGTGGACCATTTTCATGTCCATGTCATTCCTCGCTATCTTGATAAAACCAAAGATACTCTTATTTTGGAAAGTGAACCTGTTGCTTTGGCTGATCCTAACGAATTGGTTGCTATTTTTCAAGAAAGCCTTTAAAGAAAAAGAGACACTTCTCGTGTCTCTTTTTTGGTCTTAAGCAAGAAAAACGAAAAGCTAGGCTAAGGGGAGACCTAACTTTTCGTATAAGGGGATAAAACATTCAAAACGAAAAAGAAATTTTTTTCGTACAAAGTTCATGGGAGCTTTGCGATTTCATTATACCATAAGTGGAAGATCAAACCTAAAAATTGGGAATATTTTCAATATAAGTCCCTATTTCCCTTAAAATACCATAAATAAGTGGGGGATCATCCCTTTATTCTATTTTTTTGTTTCTCTATTTCCTTGACTTCTTTTCTTTCTTCTTTTTTGGTTTCTCAAAGAAGCGAGATGTAAGAGGGATAAGCGGAATGAAAGAAGTTACAGAAAAGGCAGATAGGTCTTTTTCTTCTAGATTGTTATAATGGCGATATTGTTTACACGCTTGGACTTTCTATCCCTTTAAAATTTCTTTATAAGAGGGGCAAAGAGAAAAGGTCTAAGAATGTGGAAGGATACTTTTATGATTACAATGACTTTTCAACAAGCGGCCCATTTTATGAGTGGTCAGCTTTTTAATTGCCAGAAAGATGCCCTCTTTTCTGGCATTAGTACGGATTCAAGAGCGATTCAAGAAAATATGTTGTTTGTACCGATTGTCGGATCTCGAGTAGATGGCCATTGCTTTGCTTCACAAATCAAAGAAGCGAAAGCAGCAGGGATGTTATGGCAAGCGGATCATCTTCCCATTCCCCAAGATATTCCTGTCATTGTGGTGGAAGATGTGATATTAGCCATGGGACGCTTAGCAGCAGGATGGTTGCAAGATATTTCCCCTCTAACCATTGGAATTACGGGAAGCAATGGAAAGACATCCACTAAAGACTTTTGCGCCAATCTATTTTCTTTAAAAGAGAAGACTTGGAAAACACAGGGCAATCACAACAATGAAATTGGGTTGCCTTTGACCATTTTTGAAATGGACCAGGATACCAAGGTGTTGATCTTAGAAATGGGGATGGAGAATGCGGGAGAAATTGAATATTTATGTTCCATTGCACCACTCGATATTGCGATCATTACCTCAATTGGTCGAGCACATATGGAAAATTTAGGCAGTAAGCTCAATATTGCTAAAGCCAAATGTGAGATTGTTTCCTCTTTAAAACCCAATGGAACTTTTATTTATCATGTGGATAGTCAAGAAATTCAAGAGGCTCTTAAAGAAATCGAAATGGATCCTTCTTGGACAATTGTTCCCTATGGTCATCATACGAACTATGATCCTTTGGCACTGGTTCATACGCGTCAAGGATTATCATTTTGTCTCCCAGCTCTTTCAAATGTGCCCTTTTTAGTGCCCTCCGCTTCCCAAGTTCAAGCTTTCAATGCGACCGCAGCTTTGCTTGCGGCAAGGGCTGGAGGAGTAAGCCCTGATTTATGGCATGAGGGCTTAGCCACCACTCAACTTACTCCGATGCGAGGAGACCTGCATCCTTGGAAACAAAGCATTCTCTTAGATGATACCTATAAATCCAATCCGGAGGCTGTCCAGGTTGCTTTGCATTCTTTAATGGAAATTCCGGCTTCCAAACATATCGCCGTTTTAAGCGATATGTTAGATTTAGGCCCAGAAGAAAAAGCCTTACATGCGCAAGTAGGGGATTGGGCCAATGAACTCGGTGTGGATGTGTTATTGACATGGGGACCTTTGAGTGAAGAAACAAGTCATGCTTTTCATAAAACCAAAGCCCATTTTGAAAATAAACAAGACTTACTGACCGCTTTAAAGCCTTATGCGCAAGAAGATGCGGTGATTTTAGTTAAAGGCAGTCGCGCCATGAAAATGGATGAAGTAGTACAAGCCTGCCTGAAAGGAGACTTTTAATTTTATGGATAAACTTCGTTTAGGCGTTATTTTTGGAGGGCAAAGTAGCGAATATAGCGTTTCTTTACATTCAGCTGGTTCTTTTTTACGCTCCATTCATCCCGATCGCTATGAGGTTGTAATGATTGGAATCTCTCTAGATGGCGGTTTTTATCACTATACTGGGGATTTAGAAGCTTTAGAACATGATCATTGGCAAGAAAAAGCGAAGCCTATTGCTTGGGTGCATAAAGGCATCTATGAATTGGAAAGTCAGGCCAAAATTGACTTAGATTGTATTTTCCCCATTTTACATGGCAAAAATGGAGAAGATGGGTCGATCCAAGGCATGATGAATATCCTCGACTTACCTGTAGCCGGTTGTGATGTTTTAGGCTCGGCGATTTGTATGGACAAAGAAGTGATGCATCGATTAATGGATTTAAGTGGTTTACCTGCCGCAAAATACCTTTGTTTGCATGAAAACCAACCCATTCCTTCCTTTGAAACCTTATCCAAACAAATTCCTCTTCCTTGGGTGATTAAACCTTGTAATGCGGGAAGTTCTTATGGAGTAAGTTTTGTGGACAATGAAAAACAGTTTGAAAAGGCAGTGAAAGAAGCCTTTCATTACGATGGCCGCGGAAAAATCTTAATTGAAGAAGCCATCGATGGCTTTGAAATCGGTTGTGCCGTACTAGGGGATAAAGTGCTGACCACTGGTGAAATCGATGAAATCGAAATGGCTGGTAAAGTATTTGATTTTGAAGGCAAATATGAAATGAAGGATTCGGCTATTTACTGTCCTGCCCGCATTTCCAAACAAAAAGCAAAAGAAGCGAAAGATCTAGCTCAGAAAATTTTCCGTGTCTTGGAATGTCGCGATATGGCCAGAGTGGATATGTTTATTGACAGCGATGGTCGAATTTTGCTCAACGAAGTCAATACGATTCCTGGTTTTACCGCTACAAGCCGCTATCCCACGATGATGAAAGAGGCAGGAATATCCTTTGGCGATTTGATTGATCGCTTAGTGGATTTAGCCATGGAAAAGAAAGCCGTAATTTAAAAAAGATTCGCTTTCAATCGGTTAGATCAAAAATTGAAAGAGGATCATGAAGCCTTAAATCGATTGAGTAATCCGATAAAAAATCTAGAAAGGAAAGGAGTTTCTCCTAATGGAGTTTTAACCTTAAAATTTTATGACAGAATCTAAAATCCTTTCTTCCCCTCTAAAAGACCTATCTCCTAATCCCTCTAAAAACACCTCTCTTGATCCTATTGCCGATAAGCGGGCATGGGCTGAAGTGGATTATCAAGCCATTGCGCATAATGTAGCACAAACGCAAAAGCTTATCGGGAAAACAAAAATTATGGGCATCGTAAAAGCCGATGCCTATGGCCATGGCGCAATCGCTTGTGCTAAAGCTTTACAGGCTTGTGGAATCGATTTTTTTGCGGTGGCTTGTTTACAAGAAGCCCAAGAATTGCGCCAAGCGGGAATTCAAGACCCCATCCTTATTTTGGGATATACTCCCCCAGCTAGTTTTGCTGAGTTAGCGCGCCTTGATTTGACCCAATCGCTTTTATCCCTTGACTACGCTAAAAAGTTGGCTGCTTTTGGTCAAGAATATGATGTGAACATGAAAGGTCACGTCAAAGTGGATACAGGGATGAATCGAACGGGAATTTTATATCAAGAAGGCGCTAAAGAGTACCAAGACATCTTGGAAGTGTATAATCTTCAAGGTCTAGAAGTGAATGGACTATTTTCCCATTTTCCCGTAAGTGATGATTTAGAAATAGAAAGCACACACTTTACCAAACATCAAATCGAACTTTTTAATGAGCTTTGTAAACGACTACAAGAGGATGGAGTAAAAGTTGGCTTACGCCACATTCAGAATTCATATGGGATTTTAAATTATCAAGATTTAGGAATGGACTATTGCCGTCCTGGTCTTTTGTATATGGGCGTAACGAGTGATGATGCGATTTTAACTCTCAATCGTCCTCAATACATTCCAATTTTGGCTTTAAAAGCGAAAGTAACGCTTGTAAAAACCATCCCACAGGGAGCTACGGTTTCTTATGGCCGCCATTATGTGGCCAAAGAAGAGCGTAAGATTGCGTCTCTTTCTATAGGCTATGCAGATGGTCTACCAAGAGCTTGCTCAAACCAAAATTTGATGGTGTCGATTCGAGGCCATTTGGTTCCGATTGTTGGCAATATTTGTATGGATCAATGTATGGCGGATATCACAGGATTTGATGATATTCAAGAAGGGGATGTGGTGACGATCGTAGGAAAAGATGGAGAAAATGTCTGCACCATCGATCAAATTAGTCGGCGAGCGGGTACGATTAATAATGAAACGCTCTCTTGCTTGACCAAACGAGTAGTACGGATTCCAAAAACTTAGGAATTGAGTTTTTAAAGCGCTTTGCCTCTTTGCATACTGGAATCAATTTGGCAGAGCGTTTTTTCTTTGACATCAGGAAATTTGATAAGATACTCTTACAAGGGACTTGGGCTTTTTCTCATCACGAAAAATGCTTCTTGACCTTTCATTATTGAGAAAGCCTTTTGAAGTCACTTTAATCCGCTTTAAGGCTTTGGGGAGGAGGAATTTTATTGACCAAATCTAGGACGACAGCCACCAAACCTAGACAGTATCCGGCGGTTGATTTGGCCAAGTATATTTGCGCTATATTGGTGGTGGCGATTCACACCTTTCCATTTGAAGAAATCTCTCCAACCTTTAACTTATTTTTTATCTCCACTTTTTGTCGCATTGCAGTACCCTTTTTCTTTGTGGCCAGTAGCTTTTTTCTTTTTCGAAGGATTAAGCCCGAGGCAGATCAAGTCAATCATCAACTTGTGGGGCACTATTTGCGCCGCATTGGAATTTTATATTTGGCTTGGACGATTATTTACTTACCCTATACAATTTGGAATTATGCTGAAGTGGGCTTTAGTTTAGGAGGCCTTATTGGCTGGATTCGTGATTTCTTTTTAAACGGCTCCTACTATCACTTGTGGTTCTTACCCGCTTTGATGCTTGGAACTGTGATTGTATGGCTCTTGTATGAGCGCAAGGACCTTATGTATGCTTTGGAAGTATCTCTTGGATTGTATTTGATCGGGTATCTCATCAACATTTACGGTCCCTTTTGGGAAACAGTCAATGGCGTTTCCGCTGTTTACGGTTTTTTCGTGAAGACACTCGTTACGGCTCGCGATGGCTTTTTCTTTGCTCCTGTTTTTATTTCCATTGGAGCCTTTATCGCCCAACGTCATCGCTTGCCTTTGAAAATCAGTGCCCTTGGCTTTGCGATTTCCTTTATTTGCTTGATACTAGAAGTGACCTTGTATGCGGCCCTTGGCTTGTTGAATGACAAAAGCTGTATGTTTTTGATGCTTTTGCCCGCTTTGTATTTCTTGATGAGTATGCTTTTAAAAGTCAAGATGGTACGCAAGCCGCTTTACAAGACTCTGCGACAAGACTCCACGCTCATTTATGTCAGCCATATCTTATTTGCTCGTTTATTGCTTCTTGCTTTACCGACCATGCATCTTGTGGTCTATCTTGGAACGTTAGCCTGTTCGCAATTGTTTGCGACAGTGGTCGTTCATTTCAGTACTCGATTTAAATGGTTGCATTGGATCATGTAGTTTGTCGCTAAGAAAAGGAATTCCCAATGATTAGAGTCCATCAGGTGAAATGTACCGATCCAAAAAAAATCGAGGAAAGTCTTCTCAAAAAACTCAATATGCCAAAACAGGATCTTTTGAGCT
>CAYTMK010000072.1:0-6340 GCA_964438885.1 uncultured Erysipelotrichaceae bacterium
ATTTCATGAACTTTTTTGATAACCTCAAGCGTCCTTTACAGGTGGTCTTTGTCAATGCGAGCGATGAAGAGTTGTTGTTGCGCTATCGCTTTACGCGCCGCATGCATCCTTTATTATTGCATGGACAAGCGTCGACTTTAGAAGAAGCGATTGAATTGGAGCGCGATTCCTTTAAGGTCTTAGAAGAAAACATGAAGGACACTTTGCATGTCGATACGACGCGCTTAACGCCCCAAGCGCTTGTCAATGCGTTGAAGCCTTACTTTAAAAATAAAAGTGAACCGGAGTTTGCGATTACGTTTCAATCCTTTGGCTTTAAAAACGGATTGCCTTTGGATGCTGATATCGTCATCGATGTGCGCTGTTTGCCCAATCCCTTTTACGAACCGGAACTCAAAAAGCTTACGGGCAATGATGAAAAGGTCTATCAATACGTCATGGAGCGTCAGGAAACAAGAGATTATGTGGAACGCTTAAAAAACTACTTGGACTTTGTGTTTGAATCGTATCGCTCTCAAAACAAAAACCACATGATCGTCGCCATCGGATGCACGGGCGGTCAACACCGTTCGGTATCTGTTTGCAATTGGCTTTACGATCACTACAAAAAAGAAGATTATAAGACGTTTCGCTTTCATCGCGATGCGCCTAAAGGAGCGGAAGCATGAAAAATGTTGTCGTCATTGGAGGGGGTACGGGTCTTTCTGCGATGATGAGCGGGTTAAAGAACATGGAGGACATGAATTTAACAGCGATCATCACGGTCGCCGATGATGGAGGCTCCACAGGCCGTATCCGGATGGTCTATAACATTCCTGCGATGGGAGACATTCGCCACGTGCTTTGTGCGATGGCTGATGAGGATGATGAATCGCTCTTTGCCAAATTGATGAACTATCGCTTCAGTGGCTCGGAAGATATCGGGGGCCATCAACTGGGCAATTTGATCTTTTTGGCTTTGGTCGATTTAACGGGATCCTTTATGGGGGCGGTCCAAGCGATCTCTCGGGTTTTAAATGTGCGGGGGACCATTTTGCCTTCGACTTTAAACAATGCGATTTTGTATGCGCTGATGAAAGATGGCACACTTGTCCGTGGGGAAAAGAACATCCCAAGTACAGACAACTCCATTTCGAAGGTGTTTTATGAAGATGACATCCGTGCCTACCCCAAGGCTTTAGAGGCCATCTCGAAGGCGGATTTGATCGTCTATGGGATCGGCTCGCTTTATACTTCGATTTTGCCCAATGTCATTGTCAAAGGCATTCGCGAGGCGATTGCGGAAACGAGCTGTCCCAAGGTGTATTTTTGCAACGCGATGACCCAGCCTGGCGAGACGGATGGCTTTAGTTTGGAAGACCATGTGCGCGCGATTGAATACCACACCTATAAAAACCCGATTCAATATGCCATCATCAACAAAGCCCCGATCGACCAAGAGGCCTTAGAGCGCTATGCAAGACAAGGCAGTGTGCCAGTCAGAATGCAGGAAAGCGATCATGCCTACAAAGTCTTAGAGCACGATTTAACCATCTTGGATCAAACAGGGCGCATTCGCCATGATTCCAAAGCGATTGCCGAGAGCTTGAAAATTGTCTTAGCGGAAATGGAAAAGGATCAAGGCCATGTCGTTTTCAAGTGATGTCAAACAAGAAATCAGTCGCCTTCCCTTTCGGGATGGCCAAGCCAAGGCGCTTTTAAGCGCCTTATTTTTAGCGAGGGGCACTCTGAATTGGAACCAGGATCGCATGTGGATCGCCTTTCAAACGCAAAATGCCTCGATTGCGAAGTTGGTGTTTCGCCTTTTAAAAAGCGAATACAACGCCCAAGTCCAAATTGCCTCCATCAAACGCATGAACCTCAAGAAAAACAACGAATACCGCTTAACCATCACCTCTCAAGCGCAAGAGATCTTAGAAAGTCTTGGCATATGGCGCAGCCAAACGCTCTACAATACGCCGCCTTATGCGCTCATTCGCTCTGAGAAAAATGCGCGCGCCTTTATTCAAGGATTGTTTTTGGCCACCGGCTCGATCAATCATCCCAAAACCACCAATTACCATCTAGAGATGACGTTGCCAAGTCAGGAACTTGCCACGATGGCGGTGAAGATTCTGGATCGCTTTTACATTCCGGCCAAGATCACGCTACGCAAAGCGAATTATGTAGTCTACACCAAAGCTGGAGATAAAATCGCCGACTTTTTGCGCCTGTGTGGAGCAAGTCAATCGCTCTTTCACTTTGAAGACCAGCGCATCCAGCGCGACTTTTACAACCAGCTTACCCGTTTAGATAATTGTGAAGTGGCCAACGAGATGAAAACGATGAAAGCAGCCAAAGAACAATTGGCTTGGATTGAAGCCATTGAAAAAAGTCAATGTGAAGTGCCTGTTAAAATTCGCCACGTCATGGAAGCGCGCAAACAAAATCCCGATGCCTCTACTTTAGAGCTTTGTGATGTGGTGTACTTGTTGTATGGGGAAACGATTACCAAATCTGGTATGAAGCATCGCATGGCCCGCATCAAAGACTTGGCGCTTTCAGGGGGCGAACAATGAGGCCAAAAAAAAAGCACGCCTTTGCGCTTAACTTTCCTTTCACTCTTTTTTGTTTCAGCCTTTCTTTGATCGTGGGGTGTAGTCCCAAAATGCACCTGAAAAACCAGACTTTCGTCTTTGAACTGGGTCAAGACATCTATGCCAATCCCGAAGTCTACCTCCATCCTGAAGAGGTGAATCTCGATGGCCTTGTGGTTGAAGCGAAAAGTCCAAGTGTATCGCTTTTCAACAATCGCTTTGTCTCGGTCAATTTAGAGTACTTGAATGTGGGGGAATACGACTTTGTCTTGCGGCAAGGAAAGCAAGAGATTCCCTTTCTTGTCAAAGTCAAAGATACCAAGCCACCCACTCTCCAAAAATTCCCTGCTTCTATTGAAGTGTTTCTTGGCACCGAGATCGATTGGCCAGCGGTGTTTGAGGCCACGGATTTATCCGGCGTCTATTATGAAGCCCCTACGAGTCTGACTTCTACTCTTGGCGAGCACGAAGTGGATGTAAAGATTCGCGATCGCTTTGGCAATGCCATTATCCGCCACATTCGCGTGGTGGTCAAAGGAGGTTAAGCCTTGAATACTGCCGATAAATGTCTCATCGTCACGCTGTGGTTGGCTTCCTTGCTCTTGTTGATTCCCCTCTTTCAGCAAAGCCAAGCGGGAGCTTATGCGCGTGTCATGGTCAAAGGAGAAGAAGCCATGCGCTTAAATTTAGAAGAAGATGGCCAATATACCGTCAATGGAACGCTTGGACCAGTCCATATTGAAGTCAAAGCGGGGCAAGTGGCCGTGAGCCAGGAAAATTCTCCCTATCACTACTGCTCCAAACAAGGCTTTACCAGCAGCACTGCCATTCCCATTGTGTGCTTGCCCAATGATACTGTCATCGTCATTGAATCCGAGCAACCCCAAGAAGAGGATACCATCATCCAATGAAAAAGATCACCCTTCTTGCGATGCTTGTTGCCGTGAGCATTTTGATGCAGCTCATTGAATCCTTCTTTCCCCTTGGTCTACTCATTCCTGGCTATAAAATCGGCCTCGCCAACATCGCAAGCCTCTTTGCCTTATACGCCTTTGATGTCAAGTCGATGGTGATGGTCACCTTTTTGCGCGTGTTTTTGGCTTCTCTTGCCACTGGAACGCTTTTTTCCATTCCCTTTCTCTTATCGATCAGTGGATGTACGCTCGCCTGTCTTGCAATGGCGCTGGCTAAAAAGAGTGGCTGGTTTACGATTTATGGCGTGAGTGTCGCTGGAGCCGCAAGTCACACGTTTGGGCAAGTGCTAGCCATTGGCTTTTTATACCAGCAATCTCTTTTTCAAGTCCTGCTTCCCGTTTTAATCGCGCTCTCCGTTTTATCCGGCTTATGCATCGCCTACTTGGCGCAGATTCTTTTGCAACGCCTTGCAAGAAGCGAACTTAGCCTTCTAAAAAGGGAGAAAAGAGGGCCTGAGGAATAAGAGGATTCTCTCTTTTTAAGGATACTTTTTCCATTTTAAGCCGCTTGACGCGTTTTAAGCAAAGAGTTTAGGGAATCTACTTCCTTCTTTTCGAGAATTTCCTTTAAAATTGAGAAAAGAGGTTCTATGGGTGAGTGGAAAGGAGCGATCGGATGAGCCGAGATCAAAACTATTTGGCTTTGACGCAAATTGAGCGAGGAATGGAAAATGAACTCTCCACTTTTTCATCGAGCGATTCGCGCTTAGAAACGTATTTGCGGACAATGGAACACGCTCCTTCACTACAGATCAATGGAGTATTAAAAGTCTTCTCAATGATCGCCGCTCGTGATGAACAAATTGGGCGCTATGAAAGCGCGGATGCGGCTTACACTTGGATGAATGCTCTTTGTCGGGCCAAAGACTCTACACTTTATAAGCATATGTTTCCAAGTATTGAGTATGAAGAAGAGATCGTGCCTCAATTTTTAAAGGAAGCGCATTGGAGCCATGAACTCGAGCATCAGGAAAGCAAAGACGCTTGGCAAATGGTGACGCTCACCACCCTTGCCTGTGGAGCTTTGCTTGCCCTTGGAGTTTTGGTGTTTCACTTTCCTTTTGTGATTTCTCTTTTATTGGTTTTGGCCTTGTATTTCTATTTGGTGTTTTCCTATTGTTTCTGGTGGCGCCAACGCAATGTCTTACTTCTCTTAGAAGCCTTGCGCGAAAAGATGAGTCCTACCCTTCAACACTTTGCCCATTCTATTGTGTTAGTCGATCATCCCTTCTATCCCTCTTATGAAGATCGTACAGCCCTACGCCAAACCCTTCGTCTTCAAAAATCAAAAAGCCTAGGCCAAAAAGAACCTGAGCGCAATATTCATGGTCTTACCAAAGCTGAAGCCAAAGCCAAGCGTAAAGGCAAAGCGGTGACTTCTACCTCCTCTTCTGTCATTCAATCGCCAAAGGCTTCCCTAAAAGAGCCAGTGACTCAACCCGTTTCTTCTCGTCCTCGTCTTTCTATCTTTATGGAGGAAGAGGCCAAAGAAAAAGAAAGACAGGCGCAAAAGGCCAACGAGAGTGTAAAGGAAAGCGCACAAGCCGTTCAGCCTAAAGCAAAACCGACTAAAACTGCTTCTAAAACCAAGTCGAAAAAAGGCCTGCGTTCGCGGGGCCTGGGATCAAGATACTTTTCTTCCGCCCAAAAAATCAAAAGTCGTCCTAAGACTTCTCCACTCTTCACCCAGTCCTCTCATCCATCTTCTTCAAAACAAGCTACACTGCATTAAAAAAGCGTCCCTAAGGGCGCTTTTTTTTAAGTCTTCCGCAATTCAAAAGCCATTTCCACGATAGAATCGGGAGAATTTTGTTCTTCGTAAAGAACTTCATAGTCTAATCCCGCTTTTTCCAATAGCACTTGATCTTCTTGGGATCCCACGATGTAGCGAACATCCCATTTTTTGAGATCTTCGACATTGAGCTTGAGTTCAATGAGATCGGGTTGGGTGGCTTCAATGGTGGTTGGATCTAGAGTAAGACTCACTTCAATGTGGGCATAGCGATTGATGGCCTCAAAATGTTGAAGCCCAGGATCGATTAATTTCCATTTTTCAAAGTCGGGATAAAAATCGACTGCGTTTAAGACTTTGGCTCCATTGGCCAACAACAAGCCTTGAATTTGGTCCAATCCCAAAGCCAACCATTTGGCATTTGGATCTTGGGATACTTTTTCTTGGACAAGATGTGCCAAGGGATAATCAGTAATGGCCGCACTGCCTTGCATGATGGGATTGACCAAGAGTCCCGCTACCGCACTCCAACACAGTAAGGCGCAATACATGAGTTGTTTCCACTTGGTAAAACACAGCCACAAGCCAAACGAAAAGGCGATGGCCAAGCCATAGAAAAGCGGAACGGTGAAGCCAAATAAAAAGCGCTGGCCATAGTTGTTTAAAAACTCGAGGATACCTGGATACAAAAAAGAAGAATTGACCCATAAAGAAAGCAGCCCATAGATCAAACACACCACCCCGCCCACAAGCGCTTTGTGCGGCAAGTCTTCTTGGTCGATCATGCTAAACATCCAAATACTAAAAAGGGCGGCCGTAAAGCCAAACACCGTTTGCATGCGGTTGCACATCGAAAGCAACAACACCTTAGCGAGCCATTCTGGAAAAGGCACAAACAAAAACAACATTTGTAAGCCAAGAGCGATGACAAAGACATCGCCAATGAAGCGAGCGGCATTGTGATTTTTTTTGAGATGCCACCATAAGTAGGGATAAAACAACAAGAAAGCAAGACCAAAATGGGTATAGGTGGAGATTTCACTGTTGTTCAAATAGCC
>CAYTMK010000073.1:0-6192 GCA_964438885.1 uncultured Erysipelotrichaceae bacterium
ATGCCTGTGGAATTGGGGTGGTGTGTCAAATCGATGGGCGCAAGTCCCATACGGTTGTTGATCAAGCGCTGCATATTGTTGAAAAACTTGAACATCGCGCCGGAAAAGATGCCACTGGAACCGTAGGAGATGGCGTAGGCATTTTACTTCAGATTTCCGATCGTTTCTTTGAACAGGCGACTTTAAAAGATGGCATCGTCTATACTCCCGATCATCATACTGGCATAGGCATGTTTTTCTTTCCTCAAAATGAATTGAGACAAAATCAAGCCAAAAAGCTCTTTACAACCATGGCTCAAAAAGAGGGATGTAAAGTACTTGGCTGGCGTAAAGTGCCCGTCCAAGAAGAAATCCTTGGTCAAAAAGCCTATGAATGTATGCCCGCCATTTGGCAAGTCTTTTTAAAGCGCCCTGAATCCATTCATACGGCTAAGGAATTCGATAAATTGCTCTACATTATCCGTCGCGAATTTGAAAAGAGCTGCCCGAATACCTATGTGGCTTCTCTTTCCTGTCGAACGATTGTTTACAAAGGGATGTTCTTAGTGGATCAACTGCGCCGCTTTTATGAAGATCTTCAAGATCCAAACTATCAAAGTGCCATTGCCATTGTGCACTCGCGCTTCTCCACCAACACCACACCTTCTTGGAAGCGCGCTCATCCCAATCGCCTGATTGCCCACAATGGGGAGATCAATACCATTCGAGGAAACGCCAACCGGATGTTGGCCCGCGAAGAATCGATGGCTTCTCCCTTGATTGATGAGGAATATAAGCGCGTCTTACCCGTCATCAATCCCGATGGTTCAGATTCAGCCATGCTTGATAACACGCTAGAATTTTTGATGATGAATGGAATGGACTTAGCCAAAGCTGTAGCCATTTCCATTCCCGAACCCTGGAAGCATGTTCCCATGGAACAGGCCAAAAAGGACTTCTATCACTATTACGCGACGATGATGGAACCTTGGGATGGACCCGCAGCGATTTTATTTTCGGATGGAGAAGTGTGTGGAGCAGTACTCGATCGCAATGGCTTACGTCCCGCTCGTTATTACATCACCAAGGATGGCTTATTCATTTTATCCTCTGAAGTGGGTGTCTTGGATTTACCTTCTGAAGACATTGCCATCAAATCTCGCCTCATGCCGGGCAAAATGTTGCTGATCGATACGGTACAAGGCCGCATGATTCCCGATGAAGAGCTGAAAAAGAGTTACGCTTCCAACAATCCGTATGGTGAATGGCTCAATCTCAAATTACTTCATCTTGAAGATCTTAAAGCCCTTGATAAAAAACCACGGATGCACGATCAAGCCTTGCGCGATCAGTTGTATCGCGTCTTTGGATACACCTATGAAGATGTCAACGATCAGATTTTGCCAATGGCCAAAGATCGCAAAGAACCAGTCGCCAGCATGGGAACGGATGTCCCCTTGGCCTTGTTATCCAAATTGCATCCTAGTCTGTTTCATTACTTCAAACAGCTCTTTGCTCAAGTCACCAATCCACCTATTGACTCTTTACGGGAAAAAGTCGTGACGGATACCACGATTTATATTGGAAGCTCAGGAAACCTGTTGGAAGAAAAAGCGGACAATTGTGCGATGCTTGAAATCAACCATCCAATTTTAGATGCGCGTGACATGGATAAAATTCGCGGTTTGAATAAGCCCGGTCTAAAATCGCGCGTCATCTCCTTGTTGTTTTACAAAGGAATGCCTTTAAAAGATGCGATTGATCAGCTCTTCATCGAATGCGATCGTGCCTATCGCGATGGCTGCTCCATTTTGATCTTGTCGGATAAAGGCGTCGATGAAAGTCATATGGCGATTCCAAGCCTCTTAGCGGTTTCGGCCTTAGAGCAATATCTCGTGCGTACCAAGAAGAAAACCGCAATGTCGATTTTACTAGAAAGTGCCGAACCCAAAACCGTTCATGAATTCGCAGCGCTTTTGGGATTTGGGGCGAGTGCGATTTATCCTTACTTAGCCCATGAATGTATTGAAGAGCTTATCGACAAAGACATCTTGGATAAAGAGCCTTCTAAAGCCATTGAAGACTACAACCAAGCCATTTTGGATGGCATTGTGAAAATTGCCGCAAAGATGGGTATTTCCACCTTGCAGTCGTATCAAGGGGCGCAAATCTTTGAAGCTGTTGGGATTTCCAAAGAAGTCATCGATGCTTATTTCACCAACACCCAATATGAAATGGGTGGAATTGGGCTAAAAGAGATCGAAGAGGATTTGCTGTGGCGCCATACACGCGCTTTTGACCTTCTTGGCTTATCGGTGAATACCTCTCTTGATTCCATTGGCTTTCATAAGCTTCGTTCTGGGAAAGGCAAAGAAGATCACTTATACGATCCCAAAGCGATTGTAATGCTTCAAAAAGCCACAAGAGATGGCGATTATGAATTGTTTAAGGAATACTCTGAAATGATTCACGATCCCGATCGCCCTCATAATTTACGCAATTTACTCAAACTCAAAGAAGGAAACCCTATTCCTTTAGAAGAAGTAGAACCTGTCGAATCTATCGTCCGTCGTTTTAAAACAGGGGCTATGTCCTATGGATCGATTTCTCAAGAAGCCCATGAATGCATGGCGATTGCTATGAACACCCTCGGGGGACGCTCCAATTCGGGAGAAGGGGGTGAACGACCAGAACGTTATGGGACGAATAAAAATTCGGCCATTAAACAAGTGGCTTCTGGCCGCTTTGGGGTAGATTCCGCCTATCTTTGCTCTGCCAATGAAATTCAAATCAAAATGGCCCAAGGGGCGAAACCAGGTGAAGGGGGACACTTACCTGGGCAAAAAGTCTATCCTTGGATTGCCCAAACGCGCTGTTCTACTCCAGGGGTAACCTTAATTTCTCCTCCTCCTCATCATGACATTTATTCCATTGAAGATTTGGCGCAACTCATCTTTGATTTGAAAAATGCGAACCGTCACGCACGCATTTCGGTAAAGCTTTGTTCCGAAAATGGAGTCGGTACAGTCGCTTGTGGCGTTGCCAAAGCCGGCGCAAGTGTCATTCTCATTTCAGGCTATGATGGCGGGACAGGCGCCGCAGGGCAATCCTCCATACATCATGCGGGTTTACCTTGGGAACTAGGGTTAATGCAATCGCATAAAGCCCTTTGTGAAAACGGATTACGTCAACAAGTTATTTTGGAAACCGATGGCAAATTGATGTCAGGAAAAGATGTGGCCATTGCTGCTCTTTTAGGGGCAGAGGAATACGGTTTTGCCACAGCTCCTCTTGTTACGATGGGTTGTCGGATGATGCGCGTTTGTTCCTTGGATACTTGTCCTTTTGGGGTTGCCACCCAAAACGAAGAATTACGCCAACGTTTTAAAGGTAAACCTGAATACGTGATGAACTTCATGCGCTTTACGGCGATGGAATTGCGGGAAATTATGGCTCAACTTGGTTTTCGGACCTTAGATGAGATGATTGGGCATGCGGAATTGCTCGAAGTCGATGAGACGATTACACCTCGAGCCTCCTTGGCTCATTTGGATGAGTTATTAAAAGGAATTGAACCCATCTGTCATGAAAAAGACCAGGCCTATGACTTCCAATTGGAAAAGTCCCTCGATCTCGAGGTGGTGCTTCCTACCTTGCAAAAAGCCATTAAGCGTCGCAAACCAGCCAAAATGGAAGTCGACATTTGTTCTACCAATCGTACTTTTGGAACGATTTTGGGTTCTGAAATTACCAAGTCTTTACAAGGAGAGGAAACAATTCCAGCTGATCTTTGGCAAGTCAAAGCCAAAGGAGGCGCTGGACAGAGTTTTGGAGCCTTTATTCCCCAGGGCTTGCGTTTAGAGTGCGAAGGGGATGCGAACGATTACTTTGGAAAAGGTCTTTCTGGAGGAACCCTTGCGATCTATCCCCCTGAAGTCGATGGCTTTGAAGCCAAAGACAATGTCATCATTGGAAACGTTGCTTTATATGGAGCCACAAAAGGAAAAGCCTTCATCAACGGCAAAGCCGGAGAGCGCTTTTGTGTACGCAATTCTGGAGCCATTGCGGTGGCTGAAGGATGTGGCGATCACGGCTTAGAATATATGACTGGTGGAATTGCGGTTATTTTAGGCTCTACAGGAAAAAACTTTGCCGCTGGTATGAGTGGTGGCATTGCCTATGTCTTGGATACCGACCACACCCTCTATACTCGTGTAAACCAAGAACTTGTCGATATTGAAAATGTCGAAGCGCGCCAAGATATCGAAACGCTTCAAAATATTTTAAAGGAGCATGTCGAAGCTACCCATTCCAAACAAGCTCAAGAAATCTTAGCTCACTTTGAAGAGATGCTTCCTCATTTTAAGAAGATTGTTCCTAGAGACTATCAACACATGAAAAACCAGATCAAGCATTTAGAAGATCGTGGATATCCCAAAGAAGAGGCCACCCTTAAGGCTTTTCGCATGGTACATCCACAGTAGAGAGGAGCGCAAAAGATGGATAAGAACTTTGGATTTCTACAATATGAACGCCAAGACGATCCGATTGTAGAACCGAAAGAGCGCATGGAATCTTTCCAAGAATTCCATCATCCGCTCAATGTCAAACAACGGCGTCAACAAGCCGCTCGCTGCATGCACTGTGGCGTTCCTTTTTGCCAGTCTGCTCTTGAACTCAAAGGGATGACCACTGGATGTCCGTTGCACAACTTGATTCCAGAATGGAATGAAGAACTCTTTTTAGAAAATGACCAATACGCTTTATGGCGCTTGTTGAAAACCAATCCCTTTCCTGAATTTACGAGCCGCGTTTGTCCCGCTTTATGTGAGAAGGCTTGTATCAACGGAATCGACTCCCAGCCTACAACTATTCATGATAATGAGTTTTATATCATCGAAAATGGCTTTCAAAAAGGATGGGTTAAACCCGCTGAAATTTTAGAACGCACTCACAAGAAAATCGCAATTATTGGCTCTGGTCCCTCTGGCCTCAGTGCAGCCAATTCGCTCAATAAACGTGGACATACTGTGGATGTATACGAACGCGAAGACCATCCAGGCGGCTTGTTGATGTATGGCATTCCCAACATGAAACTGGATAAATCGGTAGTGGATCGCCGCTTAGCCTTAATGGAAAAAGAAGGGGTACGCTTTATTACGAACACCGAAGTAGGGCAAGATCTCTCTTTAGAAGACCTTCAAAAACACTACGATGCGATCGTTTTGGCCACTGGGTCTACCAAGCCCCGTCCACTTGGGGAAGTTGATCCGTCTTTAGAGGGTGTTTATTATGCGGTGGATTTTCTTAAACAAACCACCAAGGATTTACGGGCCAATCGCCCATGGACCATCGATGCCAAAGACAAACATGTGATCATCGTGGGCGGAGGCGATACGGGGAACGACTGTACGGGAACTGTTTTGCGTCAAGGCTGCAAGTCTGTTACTGCGCTTGAAATGATGCCAAAACCACCTATAGATCGTTTATCCAGCAATCCTTGGCCCGAATGGCCAAAAGTACTCAAAGTGGATTATGGTCAATCAGAGGCGATGGAACGCTTTGGAGAAGATCCCCGTCGCTTCTCTACGACCATTCAAGAGGTTTTCTATGAAGAAGGACGCATTATTGGAGTACAAACGGTAGAACTTGGTCCTGACTTTCAACCCATTGAGGGGACTGAACAAGTCCTTCCTTGCGATTTGTTGCTCATTGCTGCGGGATTTGTGGGAATTGAAGAAACTCTTAAAGAAGCTTTTGATTTGCCCACGACTCCTCGAAATACCATTGCGTGTGAAGCGGGGGGGTATCGTATTCAGGATAATCTCTTTGCCTGTGGAGATTGTAAAAAAGGACAATCGCTTGTTGTATGGGCCTTAAATCAAGGTCAAGAGTGTGCTCGAGAAGTAGATGAACACTTAATGGGCTACTCCAATATTGAATAATCGTAAATTTAGAGATGATGCAAGTCTGCTCTCTCGTTTTTAAAAGCCTAGGATTACCCGTTATAGAGGGACCTAGGCTTTTTATTTTATATTTTGAATCCCTTAAACTTTGATACGATTACAAAAGGATAAGGATAGAGAGATTTGATTTTCCTTAGTTCGATAAAGGGAGAAAGCTTAAGAAAAGATAACTTAATTAAAATCTCCTTTTAGATAAAAATAATTACCGTTTAGACATAATTCATTGAAAAATAACCAGAATAATGGT
>CAYTMK010000074.1:0-6149 GCA_964438885.1 uncultured Erysipelotrichaceae bacterium
TGCTTTTAATATAAAGAAAAGTCTTGGCTTTCTTTTTCGTTTGATTGGGAAGATAAGTTTGGGAAAAGACCCGTTATTCGAGGGGTAGGCTCTAATTCCACCCAAAACCCACATCCATGATCAAAAAAGGTCCATTCAGGAAGATCATTTTCCTTAAGCATATTGGCATAAACCGTATGCATTAAAAATGAATGAGAAACAATTAAGACCTGATTAAATTGCTCAAGACTTCCTACATATTGAAGACCGCCTAAAAAGCGGGAAATAACTTGTTGAGAAGTTTCTGCTCCATGACTTGGAGCCAATTCATCATATTCAGCAAGACTTAAAACACCAAGCTGGGAAACGAGGCTTCCTGGTTCCACTTCATCAAAGTTAGCCATCATATATTGAGATACTTGTGGTTCTTGTTGATGATTAAAAAGACTTGCACTTTGAATCGCTCTATTGATGGTACTCGAGAAAATCACATCTGGATGAAATCCTGTTGCTTTCATGAGTACGGCTACGCAAGCTAGAGTATAAGCTCCTTCTGGACAAAGGCCGACGGGATGCCGTCCTTTAAATCCTGAAAGATCTGGATAAGACTCTGTCTTTCCATGTCGGACAATAAGAATCTTTTTCACAATTAACCTCTCCTTTCTGGTATTTCTGGTACATCTATCCTAAAAGAGGATGTAGCTTCTTAATAAATCTTAGTTTTCTCGAGGGTAAGCAACGCCCAAAATTTTTAAAAATCGGAATATGTGCAAGAAAAAAGCGATCTGAAAATGGGCTGTTTAAAATAAAAATCGTAAAGAAGGTTAAAAAAGTATGAATATTCTATGGTTTATTTTGAGTGTGGTATGTGGCTATTTATTAGGATCGATTCCATTTGCGTTAATCATTGCTCGAGTTTTTTATAAAAAGGATTTGCGCCAATATGGTTCTGGAAATCCTGGAGGAAGTAATGCGGGTCGCGTTCTTGGGAAAAAGGCCGGAATCAGTGTAGTTATCCTAGATGCTTTAAAAGTGGTTTTGGCCATTTGGATCGGATCACAAGTTTCAACTGAATGTGCCATGCTTTCTGGCTTAGCTTGTTGCATTGGACATTGCTATCCTATCTTTGCTCATTTTAAAGGGGGAAAAGCAGTGGCGAGTATGTATGGATTTTTGCTAGGTATTTCAATTTTTATCTTCAAAAATCCGATTTACTTCCTTATTCCTCTCATTATGTTTTTTACAGTTTTATATTTATACAAAATGGTATCTGTGGCTTCCATTTGTTCAGCTCTAGCAAGTTCCTTACAAATTATGTCTATGAACTGGTCAATTGATCTTACCAGTTTGACATTGATTATCGCTTCTTGGATCGTGACACTTTTAATTATTTATCGTCACCGTAGCAACATTGAAAAAGTACGCGCTGGTGCAGAAAACAAAGTTACTTGGATTTAGAAAAGCTTTCCACTCTTTAGAGTGAGAAAGCTTTTTTTATGAAATGGTAGGGGGATAACGCTTGATACAAGCCGATTTACTCGAGCCACCAAGCATTAAAATGGCATAACTTGGAGAAGAGCCATCGCGATTACGCGAAAGAGAACCAGGATTGATGATTAAAATTCCATCTTTTTCTTCAATTAAAGGGCGATGGGTATGGCCTGTGACCACAATATCGCACTGATTAGCTTTGGCTAAATTCACAAAATTTTGGGTTCGATTATAAAACGGAACTTGATGGCCATGCACCATATAAATTCGATGATCTTCCACCTCCACAATCCGATCTCTAGGTAAATTGAGGGCATAATAGTCATTATTTCCCTTGACAGAAAGCCAATGGCGATAATGGGTTGGATCTCCACCCCAATCTCCCGCATGCAAAAAGCGCTCCACTTGGGGATAGGCCCATTCTAATTCCATTAAGCGTTCATTTCGTCCATGCGTATCCGAAACCACTAAGATGTCCACAGCCATTCCTCCTTTTTTGAGTATTTTTAATTATAGTCTTTAAAAATCTCATTTCCACATTCTTCTCTTGAAGGAAAAAAATTGAACCTCATCCTTGCTCTAATTTAAAGGTTTTAGTTTATAAAAAAGATCATGTTCTTTTTCTTGATTCAGATTTTAAAGGGGATAGACTTGAGAAAAGATCAAAAAGCGATGCCTTAGCTAGAGCTAAAACATCGCCAGAATAAAGAGAGAAATCTTTAACTTAACTCAAACATACCATTATAAAGTTGGCTATAAAATCCTTTTTTCTTCATCAGTTCATCGTGATTGCCTTTTTCTACAATCCGTCCTTGATCGAGAACCACAATACAATCCGCATTGCGAACAGTCGATAAGCGATGGGCAATCACAAAGCTGGTACGGCCTTCCATTAAAGATTTCATCCCCGATTCAATTTGTTTTTCTGTCCGCGTATCGATACTGGAAGTTGCTTCATCCAAAATTAAGACAGGAGGATTAGCCGCTGCAGCTCGAGCAATGGATAGCAATTGCCGTTGACCTTGAGAAAGACTGGATCCATCTCCTGTAATTCTTGTTTGGTATCCTTCTGGTAAACGACGAATAAAGGAATCGGCATTGGACAACTTAGCTGCGGCTATACATTCTTCATCACTGGCATTGAGGTTGCCATAACGAATGTTGTCCATAATCGTACCCGAGAATAGGTGGGTATCTTGCAATACCATGGAAAGCGATTTGCGCAAATCGTCTTTTTTAATGAGTTTGACATCGATGCCATCATATAAAATACTTCCTGAATCGAGTTCATAAAAACGATTCAACAAATTGGTGATGGTTGTTTTTCCTGCTCCTGTACTTCCCACTAAGGCAATGGTCTGTCCTGGCTTGGCATCCAAATTAAAATCGTACAAAATCTGTTTTTCAGGTACATAGGAGAAGTCGACATCCTCAAAGCGAACATCTCCTGTTAAAGGAACATAGGCCACTTTTCCATTGGGCCTTGGATGTTTCCAAACCCAACCATCGGCTGGAATAGAACTTTCTGTCCATTCTCCTGTTTCGGGATCTTTTCGTCCATAGGCGAGGGTAACGATGCCTTGATCCGCTTCTCCAGGTAAATCCATAAAGTTAAAGATGCGTTCGGCTCCAGAAAGGGCTGAAAGAAGCAAAGTCGCTTGGTTGACAAATTGGTTAATGGGAGCTGCCGCTTGACGGACGAAAACCAAATAACTGGCTAAACTTCCAACATCACTCATACCATTTAAAACCATGTATCCTCCCACAATGGCCACAATGGTGTAGTTAATGTAGGAAAAGGATACGACTGCAGGTACCATAGTTTGGGAATACGACAAAGCCTTTTCCGAAGCTTGTTCGAGCTTTTGATCGTAATCTTCAAATTCCTCAAAGCTTTTTTGTTCGTGGTTAAACACTTTAATAACCCGAAGTCCAGCAATGGATTCTTCTACAAATCCATTTAAAGCGCCAATAAAGCGTTGTTGATCGGAGAAAAACTTACGACTTCGTTTGGAAGCGATGAGCACATATCCCACCATAAATAAATAGAATACAGCGACGATTAAAGAAAGTTGCCAGTTTAAAATGAATAGCATCAAAAGAGTTCCCACCGCTTGAATAAAGCTTTGAATAACAGAAGCAAAGGAATTGTTGAGCGCATCGCTTACCGTATCCACATCGCTTGTAAAACGAGCCATCAAATCTCCATATTTTGTGGTGTCAAATACCCGTAAGGGTAAATCTTCCATTTTAGAGAATAAGTCATGGCGAATTTCTTGAACGATTTGCTGGGCTCCTTTGGCCATGAGTTGGGTATATCCCAAAGAACTTAAAACGCCAACCAAGTAAATTAAGGCTGTAATCATCAAGAACCAGCCAAGCTTATGGGCATCTCCCTCAGCTGCAGTATTGACGACTGGCCGAATCATGTACGTTCCAAAAAGATTGGCTACTCCTGAAACCGAGACCAATACTCCTACCGCTAGAAATTCAAACTTATGCTTTCCCATGTACGAAAGCAATTGAGCAAAAGCTTGACGACGACCACCCTTTTTTAAGCTTTTTTTTGGATTTGAAGGAGTGGAAACGTCTTTTTGAGGGGAGTCCAACGATTTATCTGAGGATAAAGTAGACGAATTGGAAGCCTCCGAAGAACTTGAAGGAGAATTCACTGTCACGATCTCAACATCCATTTCCTCAGAAGGAGAAGAATCCTTTTGGGAAGAGCGGATTGTTTTTTCCAGTTGATCTTGGTTATCCATCATTGGTCACCTCCTTGTTGTGATTCATAAATTTCTTGGTATATCGGACTGCTTTGTAACAATTCGTCATGAGTACCCACTTGAACAATTTTTCCTTGATCCATGACTACGATTTGATCGCAATGCTGAATGGAAGAAATTCGTTGAGCGATAATGATTTGAGTTAAGTCTTCGATTTCGGCTAAATTGGCTCGAATTTTCGCATCCGTTTTCGTGTCCACAGCCGAAGTCGAATCATCAAAGATCAAAATTTTAGGTTTTTTCAACAAAGCGCGTGCAATGCATAAGCGTTGCTTTTGACCTCCCGATACATTGTTTCCTTGTTGGCCAAGTTCCATATCAAGGCCACCGGGAAAGCGTTCAATTAACTCTTTAGCTCCTGCTTGTTCTAGGGCTTTTAAAATCTCGGCATCACTGGCTTCGGGATTGCCCCATTTCATGTTGTCGCGAACCGTACCAGAAAAAAGGACATTTTTTTGTAAAACCATACCGATTGAATCGCGTAAAGCGACTAGATCCAAGTCTTTAATATCTTCTTGCCCGACTTTAAGAGTTCCAGAGGAAATATCATACAAGCGGGGAATCAGCATGGCCAAAGAAGATTTGGCCGAACCAGTGGCTCCAATGATACCAATTTTGCTTCCTGAAGGAATGGACAAGGTGATATTATCTAGGACATCTTCTTTGGCTTCTTTAGAATATTTGAAACTTACATTTTCAAATTCAATGGAGCCATCTTTAAGAGTGGTGCCTTTACGAGGCAAAAGCATGGTGGGTTTTTCATCAAAGACTTCTTCGATACGGTTAAGGGAAGCCATAGAACGAGTAAGCAACAAGAATACATTGGACATCATGATAAAGGAGTTCATGATTTGTAAAACATAAGATAAAATACCTGTCAATTCTCCCACTTGAATTTGGTGATTCATAATCATTCCAGAACCTAGGGCTAAAAGGAGGACGATGACAGTGTACATAGAGCCTTGTAAAATTGGATAGTTCAACATCGCATAGCGATTCGTATGCTCATTGAGTTGAGCGAGTTCATTGTTGACTTGATCGAAGCGATTGATTTCGTAATCTTTACGAACAAACGATTTTACCAAGCGAATAGCGGTTAAATTTTCTTCCACTACCCCATTGAGGGCATCGACAGTTTTTTGAATCAAACGATATTGCGGAGCGACTTTTGAAACAATCCATACCAATAAAAAGCCCATAACTGGCATCGCAACAAAAAAAACGAGCGAAAGCGTGGGACTCATCGCAATGCACATGATAATTCCCAGAACCAACATAATTGGCCCACGAGCGATCGGACGAATTCCAGAGGTGATGGTATTTTGAAGGACGATAACATCACTTGTCATTCGTGTAATGAGGCTGGATGCTTCAAAATGATCGATATTTTCAAAAGAGTAATTCTCAATTTTTTGAAATTCGGCTTGACGCAAACGCTGGGCAAAACGAGCACTTGCCTTAGCCGCACTGCGAGCATAGAGCCAGCCAAAAATTAACGATCCTGCCGCACACATCAACATCCAAAATCCGCGGTTGACAAATACGGAAGGATCATCGTGCATGACACCCACATCGATGATGTCGGCCATCAAAAAAGGAATGATGACTTCAAAAGCTGACTCAATGCCCACACAAATGAGCGCTAAGGCAAAATAACGCCGTAAGCCCTTGGTCTGATTGAGTACAGAAGAGGGAACCATACTTGCACTTCCTTTCTTTGGTCCAAAGCAAAATGGGTTCTTTAAAGACTCAAAAAGCCCTCCCAAGAAATAAATATTATAAATAAATATTATATGGAGAGGACCTTGGAGAGTTTCCCATGGGCTTTGGTATCTTTTTACCCAGATATTAGAAGGCTTTTTCAAGAAATTGTGTGATAATGCCTTAGTTTATGGG
>CAYTMK010000075.1:0-5994 GCA_964438885.1 uncultured Erysipelotrichaceae bacterium
ATTCGGGAGAAATTAACACACCATCTTTTCGGGCTACATTTTTTTTAGTGTGGATGATTCTTCCAGTTTCCCAATCAACAAAATTAACATCTGCTAATAAGGTTTTAGATGCATCCTCTTCCTGAATAAATGAATCTTGAGCGAGAATAGGTAAATTATGAAAAGAAGAAAGCGCAAAACTCAGCGTCAAAGATAAAGCTAAAAGATTAAATCGTTTCATTTTTTTATTCCTCTACAAAGTTGATATATATATATATATATATATCAACTTTTTTGTCTAAAAAGCAAGATTAAATTAGATTAATGAATTAAATTTTAAGTAAAAATTTAGTTCTTGTTTATTAAAGTATTTTCCATGTTTTTTCTATTTTTTATAGAAGAAACGGTTTTTATTCAAGAATTTTGACCATTAAAAAGCTTAATAAGATGGTTCGTCAATCTTTCGAAAATGTTGTGCAAGTGCAAAACAAGTGTTTCTTTTTGATTGTTACACTGAAAGAGAAGATTCGCCCAATTTACTTATATTTTTTTCTTTTCTCTCGTTTCAATGAAAAAAATAAAGATGGTCCTCAACTTTTTAATTATACAAAGAGGATTATAAATAGAACGGAATGATGAAGATGCTAAAAATTATATGTGCGCTCTTTTGGGTGGGTGCAGGATTTTTTGGTGGCTTTTTCTTGCAACAGCCTCATTTGCCTTTGTTTCTCTTTTTAAGTGTCCCTTTATTGGTCTCCTGCTTTTTATTATGGTTTTCCAATTCTAAACATGGATTGTTTGTTCGTCTTAGCCTGTTTCTCTTTGGAGGAACTCTTTGCTTTTTAATGAGTTCCCAAGCCACTTTTTCTTTCTCTATTCGCTTAGCTGCAAGCGCTTCGATGTTGCTTGTCCTTTTTGCATTGCCTTTCTTTTCGTATTTGTGTCAAGAAAAAACCTTGTCCTCTTTAGGGGCTCGAATTGGCTTTTGGTCGACTTGGATTTCATTTGCTTTTTTTCAGTCGAGTGAATTGGTTCCCCTTAGTCTTCTTTTATCCTTTCTAGGAGGAGTCGCTTTAACCTTAAAAGCGATTGGATTTCATATTTCCTCGGCTACTTATTGGAAAGCAAAAGCCCAAGAAAAACTAGAGATGAAACGTCTTGAAGCCAAAGATGCTTTCTTAGAAAATTTAATGCGTTCTCGTTCTTTTTTAGATTCTACTCATTAAAAAAGGCTTTCTTAAAGCTCTTAAAGGCCAAATTTAGAAAGAGAGGAAGACAACTCTACTCTATAAAGAAGGCTTCCTCTAAAATAAAAACGGCTCTTTTAAGCAAAGAAAGGAATAAGGTACAGTCTTTATGGATACGACACAGACTCCCCGTCACACGATCTTAGTCGTTGAGGATGATCCAGGACTAAGAGAAGCGGTGGCAATTTATCTTAAAACCCAAGGACACAATGTCCTTCAAGCACCAGAAGGAAAAGAGGCGTTAAAAGTCTTAGCCAAAACAGACAATGTCCACCTCGTCATTGCTGATTTGATGATGCCTGGAATGAATGGCCAAACTCTTATTCAAGAAATTCGGCGACGTCAATACGATTTTCCCATCATCATCTTATCTGCCCGCTCAGAGGAAGTGGACAAAATCAATGGGTTAACCATTGGAGCGGATGATTATTTAACCAAGCCATTTTCCTCTATGGAACTTTTAGCTCGCGTCAATGCCGCTCTTCGTCGATATTCACAACTTTTGAATGTGAAAGCCACTGCAGCTCATACCAATGGACGCAATGATATCTTGGTCAATCGCGGTTTAGAACTCAACCCCATGACTAAGGAAGTGAAAGTAGATGGAAAGCCTATTCATTTAACGCCAAAAGAATTTATGATTTTGGAGCTGTTAATGCGTCAACCAGGCCGTGTCTTTTCAGCCGCTGAAATTTATGAAGCGATTTGGAAAGAAGAAGCCATCTCGACAGAAACCATTACAGTGCACATCCGAAAATTGCGCGAAAAAATTGAGGAAAATCCCAAGAAGCCAAACTATCTTCAAGTGGTTTGGGGGCTTGGCTATAAAATTCGTCAAGACGATGAAGCTTTATAAAGAGGCTTTAAGAAGTCAAAGCCAAGAGGCTTTGACTTTTTTTAAAGTCCTAAGATATTTTGGAAAGAAGGGATAGAAAAAAGTAACTCGTTTAAAAGTTGCTTTGTATCGTTATGAAAAATAAGAAAATTCAATGGTTCGCCTTTATTTTAACCTTGTTTATTTTTTTATTGTCCTTTTTGGCGACCAAAATTACGTCTCGTATTGTGATTACTACCGTCACTCAGCGAATTGATCTTACCAATTTTTTTGATGATCGCTTACAAGACAATGCTATTTTTCGCGCTCGAACGCTTGATCCTGAAGCGGTATGGCTAGAAACCGAAGAAGAAGTGGATGAACCTATTCGCGCTTACATCGAAGAAAATTTAGCGAGTCTTGTTCGCTTAAATGGAGATCAAATGTCAAAGGATTCTAATTTGGCTTGGATCATTGAGTACAACAATCAAGAATATCGACACAACTGGAAAGAGGCCTATGATCAACAAACGGGCGCTATTGATTACACCATTCGTTCCCACAATGGAAAGGTGAGCTATAGTGGAGCGATTCAGCCCGATGTTCCTTTCCAACGAGACTTAACCATTTTGGTCAATCCTTCTATTGTTCCTGAAGAGCGACTCAATAGCATCAAAGGTAGCGAATATACATATCGTTTAACCTTACCTGATGGATTTTCCATTCGCTATTATGTTCCCTCTCTCATTCAATCAAATGGGGGAGCAATTGCCCATACGGCTTGCCAAATGAATACCATTCATTGGCCCTTTTGTGTGATTGCCTCAAGTAGTCTTTTAGTTGTGTTTTTACTCTTTTGGCCTTGGAATCAAGAAAAAAATTTAACTCTCTTGGTGCGCTTTGAAAAAATCAAAGGACTCTTTGCATTTTTACTTTTGGGAGGGGGAATCGTTGGCACCTTGATGGCCTTAAATTCACTTTCCTTGATGCATTCAGATGGGGATCTGGCTTTAATGTTTCAATCGTTTGGGATGAATGTTGCCCAAGCTACTTGGGGGGCCATGAGTGTTTGTATCGTGATGTGGGCGATTTTTCTAGCCTTTGTCGCTTTAGCGACTTTGTATACCAAATCTATTTTTAAGATGGGCTTATTGTATTACTTAACCCATGATACGATTACGGCCGTTCTTTTTAAGTTTGGACAAAATGAAATCTTAGAGGCTTTCACAGGGCAACGCTCTTCGCGAGCAGGCTTTCGCCTTATTCTGACTTCCTTAATTGTGACTTTAGCCTTTTCGGCTCTTTTAGTTCTTGGATTGGTTTTTTTAGGTCCAATAGGACTTATTGGTGGCTTTTTCTTTGGCACCCTTTTATTAGCGGTTTTCTTTTGGAGTTTGTTTAAACACATGAATCAAAGCTTTGCTACGGTGTACGAAGCCAGTGAAGAACTCGCTAAAGGCAATTTTTCGGCCTTACCCCCGCAAAACATTGGCTATTATCAGCCTCTTTATGATGAACTGGTTCACATTTCTGATAGCTATCAAACTGCCCTTAAAGAGGGATTAGCGAGCCAAGTATCTAAAACGCAATTAATTTCCAATGTTTCCCATGATTTGAAAACACCGGTAGCTGGAATTCAAAGCTATTCAGAACTCATTACGCTTTCCGATAACATGGATGATATTCATGCGTATGCCAAGCGTTTGAATCAATATGCGATTCGTTTAAATGATTTAATTGTCGACTTATTCGATGTAGCCAAAGCCACCAGTGGAGATATTAAGCTCGAACTAACCGACATTGACCTAAGTGAATTGGTTATGCAAGTGAGCACCGAATGGGATGATGTTTTTGAAGATAAAGGATTAAAAACTGTTCTAAACCTTCAACCTCATGCCTTATTACACTTAGATCCTGGAAAAATGGTGCGGGTTATGGAGAATTTACTCTCCAATATTTCGAAATACTCTCTTCCAAATAGTCGTGTGTTTATTGATTTATTTGCTAAAGATGGTTTATATCAGCTCGTCTTAAAAAATACTTCGAGCACTGAAATGACCTTTAATCCAGAAAATATTGTCGAGCGCTTTGTACGCGGAGATGCTTCTCGTCATGAAGCTGGAAGTGGTTTAGGATTAGCGATTGTAAAAAGTTTTGTAGAAGTTCAACAAGGGACCTTTGAAGTCCAAACCGATGGAGATTTGTTTAAAGCTTGTATTTCCTTTGCGATTCCTCCAACAAACCATTTGGAAAATCCAAACATTCCTCCTTTGCCCCAAGCTTCAGCCTTACTTGACTCAAATCGCAAGGAGCTTTCTTTCTCCTCCAACTCCACACAAGAAGAGGAAGAGAAGCCATCCGTTTTTGAGCAAGATTCTCAAAGTCAACTCTCTTCTTTTGATTCTTCTCAAATGGATTGGGCCTCAAGCCAAGAAAGAGAAGGACTTCAATTTGAGATTCCTGAAGTTCTTCCTGCGGTACCAAATGAAAAGAAAGAGAAAGATTCGAAACAGTCTTCTTTAAAAACCAATTCGTTTCCACCAGATTCCGCTTTAGAAGAGGACTTGCTGTTTCAGCTTTCATCTATTTCAGCTCATGAAGCTTCAACCGATGAAAATATTTGGGATTTGCCTGTCTCTAAAACCAGTGAAGATCCTAACGAGAAAAACTTAAAATAAAAAGGCTAGAGAAAATCTAGCCTTTTTTCTAAGCAGCTTGTTTGGCTTCTAGCCGCTTGGCAATTGCATTTAAAAATTGTTTAGAGGTCAATTTCTCTACTGGGGTATCTTTTTGCCAAAGACCAGCTAAATCGCCTGTCATTTGACCAGCTTCAATGGTTTCGAGCGTCGCCGCTTCAAGATTGTTGGCAAAGTGAATGAGTTCAGGAATTTCATCCAATTCTCCCCGTTTGCGCAACGCTCCACTCCAAGCAAAGATTGTAGCCACGGGATTGGTTGAGGTTTCTTCCCCTTTTAAGTAGCGATAGTAATGGCGCGTTACCGTTCCATGAGCCGCTTCAAATTCGTAAATACCTTCTGGGCTCACCAAAACGGAAGTCATCATCGCTAACGAACCAAAGGCGGTCGATACCATATCGGACATGACATCGCCATCATAGTTTTTGAGGGCCCAAATGAATCCTCCTTGAGAGCGAATGACGCGCGCTACCGCATCGTCAATTAATGTATAGAAGTATTCCAAGCCTGCCTTTTCAAATTTCTCTTTGTATTCTTCATCATAAATAGCTTGAAATACATCTTTAAAGCGATGATCGTATTTTTTAGAAATAGTATCTTTAGTAGAAAACCATAAATCTTGATTGGCGGAAAGCGCATATTCAAAGCAACTGCGGGCAAAGGATTCAATGGAGGAATCCTTGTTGAATTGGCCTTGAACAATTCCTGGACCATCAAAATGAACGACGCTTTCACGAATGGTTTGACCATTGTCGGATTCATAGACTAAGTACACCTGGCCAGCTTCTGGAATGCGCACTTCAGTTCCTTTGTATACATCTCCAAACGCATGACGAGCGATGGTAATAGGCTTTGTCCAAGTACGCACATTTGGCAAAATGCCATCTACCATGATTGGCGTACGGAAGCACGTTCCATCTAAAATGGCTCGAATTGTACCATTGGGAGACTTCCACATTTCTGATAAATTGTATTCCTCTACGCGCTGCGCATTAGGCGTAATGGTGGCACATTTAACGGATACTCCATATTTTTTATTGGCGTTAGCTGCATCAATGGTGACTTGGTCTTTGGTGCGTTCTCGTTCTGGCAAAGATAAATCGTAATATTCCGTTTTTAAATCAACAAAGGGTTTTAAAAGCGTTTCTTTAATCTCATGCCAGAGAACTCTTGTCATTTCGTCGCCATCCATTTCCACGAGCGGCGTTTTCATTTGAATCTTCATTTTTTTCCTCATTTTCTAGCGCTTCATCTTGTA
>CAYTMK010000076.1:0-3668 GCA_964438885.1 uncultured Erysipelotrichaceae bacterium
CTATCTACTTGGGATACTTCTTCTGCTCAGAATATGTCGTCGATGTTTAAAAACTGCTCTGGCTTAGAGAAATTAGACCTATCTACTTGGGATACCTCTTCCGTTGAAAATATGTCTTGGATGTTTAATGAATGTTCTGGCTTAGAAAAATTAGATCTATCTACTTGGGATACTTCTTCCGTTGAGAATATGTCTTGGATGTTTAATGAATGCTCTGGCTTAGAGAAATTAGATCTATCTACTTGGGATACTTCTTCCGTTAAAAATATGTCTTTCATGTTTGATGGTTGCTCCAGTTTAGAAAAATTAGACCTATCTACTTGGGATACTTCTTCCGTTGAGAATATGTCTTCGATGTTTAGAGGCTGCTCTAGCTTAGAAAAATGATTAGAGTGAACTAAAATCTTTTGGTTTGAATTAAACGAAAGATCCTACGGCTAGAAAGGGAGAAAATCTCTTTTCTTTAAAAAACATAAATAGTTTTAACTTTCCTTCTGGTAAGAAAAAAGACTAGTGTGACTAGTCTTTTTTTCTGATTTCATAGAACAATAAAACTTCTCTCATCCATAAAGAGTGTCCAAAAGACACTCTTTATCATTTATTTACCTTAGCTCTTATTCCCTCTAAATCTTCTAAAAAGACTTGGACTGATTCATCTAATTTGTCTTGATCATATCCAAGCTGAGCAAATTGCTTATAAGCACAATTTTCATGAACAATCTTAGCTAGGTTTGAATAAAATTTAAGACTCATCTTTTGATTGTTCCTGCTTTAATTCTCTAATGTCTATAATAGTTGTTCACTAGAAGAATCACAGGTATTAAAAAAGAAACATAAGTCTCCATCGCTGATAATTGTCTAAGATCTTTTACTTTTAATTTCTTAAAATGTTTCATGAAATACCTAGCATGATTTAAATCTTCAAATGGACAAGTTTCATTAGAATTTGAAAGAATTTTTTTCACTTTTTATTTTGTAATTTCCATCTGGATTTATATAAGGCCCAGCTAAAGAATAACCAAGAAAATATTTCATAGTCTCTGGATCTTTTACTTTTTCCAAAAAAAATCAATAACTATATCGCACTATGAAGATTCATTTATATCTTTTAAAGTAGGTTTTAAACAGGAACATTCAAAGTTATACCAACTAAAGTGAGCTTTATCTGTCCCATAATTTGGCCAATATTGTCCCTCATGCCAAGAAGTGAGATATAAATAGAATCATAAGAAAATTTATGATTAAATGCCATAAAATTTTAATCTCAAATTTTGTGGTTTCACTTGCATCTATTCCTAAAGTACGAATAACATCTTTTTTTCGAAATCTTACTCAACCTTCTTCTTCCCTATTTTCTATTTGAGAAACGGCCCATATGAATAATTTACTTTCTTCTAAATTCTATTCGGTAGTTGTACATACAATTAAGTTACTCACTCCTGCAATTGTATTTTCAGGATCTCCCACAAAATCAAATTCAGGAGAAAGAAATTAGCTAAAAAAGACAAGACGAAAAAGAAAAGCGAAATCCTAAGAGATGGACTCGCTTTTTGAAACGGCACAATTATCTTCTTTTTTATTAGTTTTAAAAATACCCGTTTTGCTTACCAAACCAAATAGAGTATTGGCAAAAGCCACCGCTGGACCATTTTCATCGTCTATTTGAGAAGCGATCGTATGTTCAAGTAGACTGTTCCAAATTAAAGAATTGGTTTCAATAAGTTTGGAATCGCGTTCTTGGGATGCGATGGCCTCATCGGTTACTTGCAGGTTAAAAAATAGATCCTTTAACTGATTTTTTTTTGACTCTAAGTTTGTTTCAGCATGTTGAATTTCAAATCGGTATAACCATTTTCGAAAAGCGTTGGGTTCCTCTTTGAGATGGATTTTAAGCCACTTAATTTTATTCGCATCTTTATCGATGGCTTGAGTAGAACTCTCGATTTGATTGAGTAGCATTTCGCGAGCATATTGCAACATGAAGTTTCTCCTTAACTATTCTTTCCACCACAGTTTTGGTCTAAAAATGGCATCTATTTTTAGTATAGCTAAAAGGTCAAAAGTTCAGGGAAACTGGCTCACCTGGATTTAAAGCTCTTCCCAATCAAAAGAAACGAGAAAAGAAAGCTCTACAATTTTCTTTTCATCGAGTATAGAATCTCCCAATCTGAAGTTTCTTTTAGTGGCTCCAAAAAGAGTTTTTTATTAAAAAAGCACACTCACTTCCAAGAAAAAAGAAGAAGAGAGTCTGCTTTTTCTAATGAAGATGGAGAATTTGAATCAGGAAAATCCAAGCTAAGCCATAATAGGTCACCACGCCGACCATATCATTGATCGTGGTGATTAAAGGACCAGAAGCCACAGCTGGATCAATTCCCACCTTTTTAAAGAAAAGAGGAAAGACAGTACCGGTAAAAGAAGAAATAATCATGGATACCCAAAGGGCAACCCCAACACATAACGAGATGGCATAAGAACTTGACCAGAGATAGCCCTTAAGGAAATGAATATAGAGTCCTAAAAAACCAAAGGCTACCAATCCAATGAGTAGACCATTCGCAAATCCTACTCGAATTTCCTTACCGATCAGAAAATATTTTTGTTTTCGATCTAACGATTCATCCATTAAAACACGAATGGTGACCGCTAGAGATTGAGTTCCTACATTTCCAGACATTCCTAAAATCAAGGATTGAAAGGCCATGACTAAAGTCAATTGCGCCACTACCCCTTCAAAAACAGCAACAACCATAGAGACTAGGAGTCCTAAAAAGAGAAGCGTGACTAGCCAAGGTAATCGCTTGGCTAAAGATTGACCCACTGATTCCTCTAGATCTTCTTCTCCGGCCAATCCAGCTAACTTGGCATAATCTTCGCCCATTTCTTCATCCATCACTTCTAATAAATCTTGAGAAGTGATGACTCCAATAAGCGTATTGTTGTTGTTAAGCACGGGAATGGAGTCCTCATTGTACTCTTTTAATTCTTCTACTACGCGATCGATTGCTTCAGTGGCATAGACATACGGATAGCTTGTAACAATGATGTCTTCTAAAGGAGTGGCTGCTTTGGAAACGATTAAATCCTTAAGCATTACCGCGCCATAATACATCCCGTTTTCATCTTGGACATAGATAGTAGAAATATTGTCATTGTCTACGGCTTGATCAATTAAGCGTTCGGTAGCTTCTTTTACTGTAATGTTTTTTGGAACCTCAATATAATTGGTGGTCATTTTGGAGCCGATTTCATTTTCTTCGTAAGAGAAAATAAAAGAGATCTTACGATGAACTTCAGGTTGTAACAGCTCTAGGATAATATCGCTTTTTTCTTTGCCCATTTCCTTTAAAATATCCGCTGCTTTATCGGGTTCCATTCGATTAAAGATCGCAATCACTTTGCGAATGTTCATCTCATTAAGATATTTTGCTTGTTCTTCCTCATCCATATACTCTAGGATCTCGGTTAAGCGCTCAATATCTAACATTCGATAGAGCTTTTCACGTTCCGAAAAGCTCAATTCATGAATTGCATCCGCAATATCATTGGCATGATAATCATCTAATTGTTCGCTTAATAAAAGGGGAGCATTGATGGTACGGATCAGCTCAAGAATTTGATCTTCATAGTGAGGGCGGGAATGAACCATTCCTTCTTCCTTTTTTTCT
>CAYTMK010000076.1:3768-5987 GCA_964438885.1 uncultured Erysipelotrichaceae bacterium
CTTCTAAAAAGGGAGCATTGGTTTCTTGAAAATCAAGATCATTGGCCTCCTCTAAGAAAAGAAAGTCTTGATTATCTTCCTCTTCCTTTTTTTGATCTAGATCTAGATCGCTTTGAAATAGAAGAGTAGAAAATTCACTCTCTGAAGAAGTCTCTTTTTTCTCAGCATTAAAGTCGAGCGATTCTTCCTTTTTTTGAGAAAAGCTATCCTTTGAAACTTGGGATTCCTTCTCCTCATTCTTTCTATTCTCCTCTTTAGGGCTGAGCGATGGGCTTGGAAGAGGTAAGGGAACCACAGGAAGAGGGACAGCCGATAAAGGAGAATTAGCATCTTTCACTTTTTGCGTAGAAGACACTTCTTGGATCTTTGATTCACTTTGGGAAGCAGAAGTTAATTTTTTACGCTTTGCGATGGAAGAAGCCGTTTCTTTTGGACGTTTGGCCTGTGAATCTTTGGGAGAACGCTTATGAACTTGGGGATGACTTTCTTTTGGCTTTTGTGGAGTTGTTATCTTCTCCTCATTTTGTTGAGGTGTTTTTACTTTTTGAGAATTTTTTTTCGTAAAGCGTTTTTTAGAAGCCGTTTCTTTTTTATCCGATTGAGAGGAAATCGATAAAGAGAGGGGCATTTTCGTTGTTTTTTTTTGATCCATAAAAAGCTCCTTTCTTATAGATGCATCAGATGGATTAAAAAGAACCAGATCATCGAGTAGTAGGTGATGGCACCAAATAAGTCATTGAGTGTCGTAATAAGAGGGCCAGAAGCGGCTGCCGGATCCATATGAAGACGTTGAAAGCCGATTGGAATAATGGTTCCCGTAAAAGAAGAAATCATCATAGAAACAATCATTGCTATCCCAATACAAAGGGAAATGGCATAGGCTTGAACCCAAGGATAATGTTGAACCCAATGGATAAACAAGCCGAGTATAATCGCTGCACTTCCACCAATAATCACGCCATTTGCAAAGCCCGTGCGGGTTTCTTTCCAAATCAGTGCTCGCTTTTGCTTTTCACTCACATCCGGATCAGCTAAAACGCGGATGGAAACAGCTAAAGATTGGGTTCCAACATTTCCCGACATATCTAAAATGAGCGATTGAAAGACAATTGCAACAGTAAGTTTCGCTACGACTCCTTCGAAAAGGGAAATGGTACTTGAAACAACCAAAGATAAAAACAGGAGCAACAACAGCCAAGGGGTTCGCTTAGCCATGGATTGAAAAACGGTTTCTTCTAAATCTTCTTCGGCGGATACACCGGCTAACTTGACATAGTCTTCTGAGAATCGCTGGTCTAAAACTTCTAATAAATGTTGACGGGTGATGACACCTTCAATGATGTTGTCATTGCTTAATACAGGAATGGAATCTTCATCATAGTCTATTAAATCGTCCACAATGTCATCCATTCGCTCCATGGCATAAACAATAGGAAAATTAATTTCAATAATATCCTCTAAGTTGGTATCCGCTCGTGCAGCAAATAAGTCTTGAATGCGAATGGCCCCATAGTATAAGCCATTTTCATCTACGACATAGAGAATGGATAAATTATCTGTATCACTCGCACGCGCTTGATCCCGCATGGCCCGCATGGCTTCTTTTACATTGGAACCTCGTTTGATTTCGATAAAATCTGTCGCCATTTCTGAGCCGATAGCTTCATTTCCATAGGCTGCGATCCGGGTGATTTTGTGCTGTTGTTTTTCATCTAGCAATTCAAAAATAACGCTTCGGCGCGTAGGACTTAACTCTTTTAAAAGAGTCCCTACTTCTTGAGGTTCCATTTTAGCCAAAATGGCTACGGCCTTTTTGATCTGAAGCGTATTGAGATACTCAGCTTGTTCTTCTTCATCAAGATAGGGAAGAACATCGGCTAGACGATCGTTATCGAGAAGCTTAAAGAATTTTTCTCGCGCCTGAGGATCAAGATGCATAGACGCTTCAGCGATATCATTGTCATGATAGTCTTCTAAGGCTTCTTGTAAGGCTTTAGGAGAGAGATTTTTAGCAATTAGAGCTAGAATTTCTTGTTCGTAAACAGGACGGTGCTGATTGGAAGTGGGAGTTGGATCCGTCATGGGTGCGTCAGTCATAAAACACCTGCTACTCAAAATATGGACAAAACATATTGAGAAAATTCCTGCTTCTTCCTGTATGCTTTCGATTATAACAACCTACTCACATGTTCTTCTACAGTCCACAGGCGTTAATTCCC
>CAYTMK010000077.1:0-5753 GCA_964438885.1 uncultured Erysipelotrichaceae bacterium
GTATAGGTTACAATTCCGCTTTGCGTTTCTACTCCTGTAGAGTCCACTTGAATAGTAGCATAATCGGCTGGGAATTCTTTCTTATAGCGAGCGATTAACTCTTCTGAGGTTAGACTTTCCTCTTCATTAGAGTAAAAGTAATTTCCAATATAATCAGAATAGTCTTCCTTTAAAATTGGAATGATTTCGATTTGATCCATTGACTGTGGCACATCGTAGTAAAAATGAGATACAGAACTCACCCAAATTTCAGAACACTCAAAGCCCATAGCACCGATGTTTGGCCAATGGGTAGTGGTTTCATCTGATAGAGTATTCGTCGTTTCGACTTCTAAAGATAAGTAAGAGCGATAATCTGGATTATTTTTTTGAATCTTAAAGGTCGTAATCACCTCATCTTTCAATAAGATAGAACTCGCTTGATCAATAGAAACCTCTCCACTTCCCATCTTTCCCCATTGAGTAGTGGTTTCTTCCACACTAAAAGAATCCAAATGATTGCGAAAAATAAGACTGGTAGAAAAGCCAATAATACTAGGAACCAAAAAAAGAAGAGATAAAGTCATCAACAGACCTGGCTTTTGGCCAGAAAGCCAGCCTTTCAAATCTCGATTTTGATTGAGAGGTTTAGAGGAAGGGATTGTTTCCTGTTTAAGCGGTGGAGGTGTTTGTTGAGCAGATTGTTTCATACCATTCCTTTCCAAACTATCTTTTGTTTAACGATAATACACAGTCGTGTCAGCTAGCTCTTCTAGACGGCGATCGAGTTCGTCGCCTGACTCAAAGGTATTGGATTGACGGAGCTTTAAGAGTTCCTCGATTACGCGATCAATTTTTTTCGTCACTTCATCGGAATCATTAACATAGTTTTCTAAAATCGCTAAGCGCTCTTGAGTAGGAGCGGAAGATCCAAATAAGGATACCGCTTGATAAGCATTTTGGTAATTTTTTTCCAACACTTCTTGCGCATTTTGCATCACTTGTTTATAGCGGCTACTTGAGATCAAAGACCCTTCAAATGATTCTTCGATTAACTTGTCTACTTCTTCTTGGCGTGATTCCACATTTTGGATATTTTCTTGTAGCTTCTTAAGCAAAGTTTGATAGACAAAGGCTGTATCGGGTTGAGGACTTAAAGTGGGTAAAGGCGGATTTGAAGAATAGGTTGTAGTCGTCGTTTTAATTGTAGTCGTGACCGTTCGAGTGGGATGAAAAAAAATGAGTCCAAAGAAGCACATAAAAAAGCCTAAAAAACTTAAAAGAAAAGAAAAAAAGGCGAACCAAAATAAATGACCATGAAAAGCCAACAAAAAAACAGAAAAAATAGAGATGAAAAGAAAGCCAATCATCATGCCAATCTTTTTTAAAGGATTCATCTCTTCAAGCGATTGATAGGATAAAGTAGTCTTTTTAGATTGAGCCATTATTGTTTAAGTTCCAAAGAGGAACAAATTCTCCTTTCTTAGGTTCTAAGTCTTATCAAATTCTAGCATGATCTCAGCGGCTTCTTTCAAAATATAAGCGAAGAGAAAACAAAAGAAATCCTTAAACCAAGAACCAATAGGCTTTATTTCCCTATTTTTTTCTCAAAAAAAAAAGGAACTTTTACGAATTCGTAAAAATTCCTTTTCATTGTTATTCGAGTTGAACACTTAAATCCATGCCCTGTTCAATAGAACTGTCCACCGGAATGCTTTGTCCAATGATTCGTCCTGATCCAGTAAAGGTGATGTTTAATCCCGTGAGTTGCGCAAAAGCCGTTAAATCTTTGCGGGTCCATCCCGTTAAATCAGGCATTGTCCATTCGCTACCATTGGTAAGAATCATCACTTTATCATTTGGATTAATCGCTGTTCCCGTATCAGGGAATTGATTAACTACGGTATCTCCATTGCCAATTACGACCATCTTTACAGAGGTATCCGCCAACATTTGATTGGCATAAGATAAAGAATGACTGATTAAAGATGGCATAGAACTCGATGACCATTCTTGATAAGTGGTATTGTCTCCAATTTCAGTGCTCATGTTTACATTGGCCGTTTGTAAAGCCGCCTGCATAATGTTTTTAAAAGGATCGGCCGAATAGTTCAAATAGTTCTTTCCTTGCATTCCCCAAAGAACAATCACTTTAGGATCTTCGGCTGGAGCGGCAGCCAATACAGTTGAAGTATAGTTCGTTTTATCATAGGTTCCCGTTTCTGGGTTATAAATTTCACCTGTACCTGTTTTAAGAGCCATCTCTACGCCATCAATGGCAAAACGTTCACCTGTCATCCCCTCAGCCATGACTCCACACATCAAGTCAATGGTTTGACGGGCGGTTTCAGCTTTTATAGGCGTTCCCACGACTTGTGGCTCAAATTGTTGAATCACTTCTCCTGTAGTGCCATCGGTGATGGATTCTACCACATAAGGTTGCATCATTTTTCCTTCATTAAAAATCGCTGTATAGGCTTTGGCAAGAGCTAACATCGTTAGAGAAGACCCTTGTCCAAATCCACTCGACATATAGTCCGTCGCTTGATCAATATTTAATTTTCCTTTGATTTCGTTTACAAAAGGAATGTTAGTGTCTTCAAACAAATCAAAGGAATCCACATAGCGAGCTACATCGGATTTGTTTAAGTAACGGGAAAGAAGTTCACAAAGCGCAATATTAGAGGAATGCGCTAAGCCTTCCGCATAGGTCAAAATACCATAGTCTGTTCCTAAAGCATCCATGATGGGGGGATAATCGGTCTGATCTTGGGAAGCAACACGCGTAATTTGGCCCGAATAGGGATCTACGGTGTAATAAAATTCCCCCGCTCGATATTTTTCATTCCAAGGATAAACTCCAGAATCAATAGCCATCGCATAATAAAGTGGTTTTACTACAGATCCGGGTTCGACCAAATATTCAGAAATATTGTCATTATAAGAGGGAATCACTAAGTGTGTATTTTGGTCAAACGTTGGATAAGAAGCCCAAGCCAGGATTTTTCCGGTTTCCGGATCCATAACTAAGCACCAAGCCGCATTGGCTTTAGAGCTTTTCATGGTGTCCTTCATATTTTCTTCGACTGTTTGTTGTAAGCCTGCATCAATTGTCAAAGTGACCGTATCTCCACGTGTGGCTTCTTGAATGACTTCTTTTCCTCCCGATAGTTCTTGATTGAGTTTGGTCGAGCGATAGTGTTCAATTCCATCTTCGGCTCCTAAATAGGAATCCATTGTTTTTTCAAGACCTGATTTTCCACTGATTCGGCCTGTTTCGTCATCATAGGCGGCAAAACCAATCATATTGGAGGAAAAAGGAGTATTGGGATATTCTCGTTTAGTGGTCTCGATAAAAGTGAGGCCTGGAATTTTCATCGCTTCCAATTTTTCCTTGGCTTCACGATCAATTCGTTTAGTGCCTAAACCCAACTCAATTTGGCTATAGCCCTTTTCTTGACCATTTTTTAATAAAGCCACGATATCTTCCTCAACAATCGTATCCCCTAAAATCGATTTTAACGCTGCTGCAAAGGCTTCTGGATCTTTCACATAGTCATCCGCATTGGCTTCATCAGCCACCCGTAAAGCGGCCTCTACTTGTTCAGTGCGTCCTGCTTCTTGGGCTTGATCTAAGACATCCTGGCGCTGTTTTTGAATAATGAATTCTTCTTCCTCTTTTTCTTCTTCCGTTCTCGTATCAAAGTTCGCCGCTAGAGTATAGGCGACTGTTTGACGAGCGATCACTTGACCAGAATGGTCCAAAATTTCGCCCCGAATTCCATCAACCACTTTCGTTTGCACCGAATCCCGAATAATGGAGGTTAAAGCGGTATGGCCAGTCCATAAATGTTTATGGGTCACCATGGTATAACAAATGGAAAAAACGGCTATGGCCATACAACAAATAAAAACCACACCAATGGAAAGAATATTGCGATTTGACTTTTTATCAATGGAAAGCTCTTTTTTTGAGTTTTTCAAAGTCGCATTTTTTTTTCTTTTTGCTGATTTTTTAGCCATCTCTTTTTGCTGCTCAGGCAAGATCTCACCTCTGTTTCTATATCCATCTTTGTTGAGCAGCTTCCTCCTTTCTTTTCTTTAGGTGCTCTTTAAAAATTCTTCTTTAAGAGGCACTAGATGAAACAGATTTTTAAGAAGAGATTGGATAAAGATGATACTCCATCTCATAAGTTGCGAAGAATAAAGAATAAATTTTCTTGCTTGTATCTTTTAGGTTTTTATCTCTTTTTAGGTAAAAACAGATAATGGGTAAAAATAACTCACAAAAAAATTTGTGAAAAAAATTAGCATTATCACTTTACAATAAAAAAAAGCAGATCGAAAGACTTAAATAAAAAAGAGTCGTTCGCTCTGCTTTTCAGATTTATGGAGTTCCCTCGCTATTGTTAGAACTTGAAGAGGTTGTAGAATCCGCTTTAGAGGAAGAACCATAGTAAAATACATTATTTGGATTTTCATAAACTTGCCCTTCTAACATGCCAAGAACGCGGCTTTTTTCTTGAAGCTGAGCAATTTCACCTTTGAGTTGTTCAATATTGGCTTGACGTTGTTGAATGTCATACACCAATTTTTGATTTTCTACCGAAAGGTTATTGCTATAAGTTCGAAGGACCAAAGAAGCACTAAAGTAAAGTAAAGCGATCAAAATGGCGATAAAGATGGTGAGAAAATACGGCTTCGAAAACAAATTTCTGTTCTTCGCTGCTTTAGTTACAGGTTTCGTTTTTTGTGGCAGAGTCTTGACCTTCTTTCTTTGATTTTAAATATCTCAAAAATTTTTGTCTTGGTTAAATCTCTAAACGCTCAATTCCTCGTAATTTAGCACTATGTGCGCGCGGATTTTCTTCTAGTTCAGTTGCATTGGCTACAATGGGTTTGCGATTGATCAGACGGTATTTTAGCGTTTCATTTGGCTCCATTGGCATTCGCCGATTGACTTTCTTAGGTAAAGCGACTTGGGCAAAAGCCTGTTTTACCATGCGATCTTCTAAAGAATGGAAAGTGATGATGGCCATGCGTCCTTCGGGTTTTAAACGCCCTAATCCTTGCTGTAGGGCACTTTGGAGTTGAGGAAGTTCCTTATTGACTTCCATGCGCAAAGCCTGAAAGGTTTGTTTAGCCGGATGACCCTTTTTCTTTAAAACTGCAGCGGGTAAAGAATTTTTGATGACTTCCACTAAGTCAAAAGTGGTTTCAATGCTCTTTTCTTCTCGTGCTTTTAAAATGCCATTGACGATCCGTAAAGCGTTAGGTTCTTCTCCATATTCTCGTAAAATGCGCAAAAGTTCTTCTTTAGAATAGTGGTTGACAATAAACCAAGCATCTAGATCTTGATCTTGGTTCATGCGCATATCCAATCTTGCATCATATCGGTAGGAAAATCCTCGCTCTGGATCATCAAATTGAGGAGAGGATACTCCTAAATCCATTAAAATTCCATCCACTTTTTCTACTCCAAGTTTGTCGAGTTGGATATCGAGTTCTTCAAAGGGGGCATGAATGAGCGTAAAATTCGAGCCAATTGCAGCCAATCGCTTCTCACTTTTTGCGATGGCTTCTTTATCTAAATCGAATGCATACAAATGTCCATTGGGGATCCGTTTTAGAATTTCGCTCGAATGTCCACCTCTTCCAAGAGTGCAATCGATATAAATGCCATTCTCTTTAATTGCGAGCAGATCAAGAGATTCTGGCAATAGGACGCTCAAATGTTCCATAAATTCCTGCTACTCAAAATATGGACAAGAATA
>CAYTMK010000078.1:0-5656 GCA_964438885.1 uncultured Erysipelotrichaceae bacterium
TGGAAGGTTCGAACGTACGCCTCTAAAACATAACTACGAAGTGAAGATCGTAGGATCCAAGGGATCGCTGATGAGGATGAGTAAAATTCCATGTTATGAAAGTCCTTATATCCTTACAGGGGATATCCAATCAGCAGGGGTATAGAACCCAAACCTAAGTATAACGATGATAAGGAAATTGGAACGAGGAAAACAGTGAGTCATTATTGAAATATGAAAATATTTCATAAACTGTGCTAACAGGATGATAAGTAAATATAAATGTTCAACAGAACTACTAAATTACTGAGTTACTGTGAGAGTGGAGGTAGGAGCTATGAAGCGGGGATAATAATCCGTGGAGCAAAAGCCTCTAGTCCCAATATGAGAAAAATTAATTAATAAACCAATTCATACAGAAAGGGTAATTAAAAGAGTTTTCACTTTCCGAAAGGAGAGTGATAGTGTGGAGAAATTCCAAGTAAATGATGCAATTCGAACAGCTAGATATTACGATATGCAATCCACCTTTGAAGAACTCTACAGGCTTTCAAGTAAGGGAAGAAATGTAAAAGACCTCTATGGACTTATTACATCTCCTAACAACATCAAACTTGCCTACCATCGGATAAAACCAAGCAAGGGAAGCCAATTATCTAGAAATGACAAAAAAACTATACAATTCTTGAGCCAAATGACTGAAGAAGAGTTTGTCTACTATATACAAAATAAACTAGAAAATTATCAACCATCCCACGTCAAAAGAGTTTATCTCCCTAATACAGAGAAACAAGGATTCTTAGACGTTCCTGGAATAGTAGATCGTATTTGCCAACAAGCAATCCGCCAAATACTAGAGCCAATATGTGAAGCCAAGTTCAATAAGCACTCTTATGGCTCTTGACCATTACGTAGCCCTGAAAATGCGATTGCTGATGTATATCAAAGAATTCAAATTAGTAAATATTATTGGGCTTTATCAATAGATATAGAGAATTTCTTTGATGATATAAATCATCGCCGATTAAGACAAGCATTGTGGGGAATTGGAATCCAAGATACAAAAGTACTACAAATTTTACAAAAAATGTTAAAAGCTGACGTTCAAGAACCAAATGGTACAGTAACCAAATTGGACAAGAGTGTTCCACGAGGTGGAATCATCTCGTCACTATTATCGAACGTCTACCTCAATTGTTTAGATCAATGGTTAAGTGATCAATGGGAAACATTTGATAGCCACATGACCAGTCCACCTAAGAAGCGATACAATAAAAAGGGTCATAGGAACATGGGTCATGAATACCGAGCTTTGAGGAAAACCAAACTTAAAGAATTTGTATTCGTACGGTATGCGGATAGCATAGTAATCTTCTGCAAATCTTTACAAACAGCAAAAAAGCTAAAGATTGCTATACAAAATTTTCTAGCCAATAACTTAAAACTTAAAATATCTGAAGAGAAAACTAAGGTAGTGAATCTCAAAAAGGATCGAATCAAATATCTAGGATTTGAAATCGGTACTCAGCTGAAAGGTAAGAAGTATGTAGTGGAATCCCATATGTCAAAGGATGCACTTCGTAAAGAAAAGAAAAAATTGGTTCTACAGATAAAAAAATTCAAAAGCCACCTGTATTCATTCCTTAATGGTCGTTAGTGGATTGCTACAACAATATGGTATTAGGAATACAGAATTACTATTCTTTAGCCACGAATATAAGTGTAGATCTGCAAAGGATACAATATGACTTAAATAAAGTTATTGAGAATAGATTGCAGGCTAATAAAAAGGGGAAAATAACCCAATGTTCTCTTACGAAAATTAGTAAATCTAAACAATTACGATATTTAGCTGGAAGACCAATTATTCCTATAGGATATATCCGCAATAGAAAACCCATAAATAAACCAGTGGAAGCGAATATCTTTACTTCAGAAGGTACAGCCTATCTACAACAAAATGAGAATATATTTGTATCGGAATTACAAAGGTATATGCTCAGTCATCCGATTTGGAATGAAAGCATTGAATACAACGATAATCGGCAATCCTTGTTATCAGCACAACATGGGAAAGATAAAATCACAGGACAACCGTTGATAGCGCAACGGATACATTGCCATCATGTACATCCACGAAATAAAGGTGGAACTGATGAGTATAATAATTTAATCTTAGTAGATGTAAAAACCCATGAATTAATTCATTCCATATCAAACCACGTAATTGTAGATCTTCTACTAGATTTGAATTTAACTGAGAGACAATTGAAAGTACTAAATAAATACAGAGTGGTTGCAGGAAACAAAGAAATTGAAGCGATTAGTTAAAAGGTGAAGACTCAAAATATCTAACTACACGAAAGTACTTTATTAAGAATTTTAGGTTTATTATTTTAATTAAAACATATTAGGATGGAACGCCGTATGAAAAGGAAACTTTTCACGTACGGTGTGAAGTGGGGGAAAATCCAGAGATTGGATCAAAGGATTACCTATCACTATAGATGAAAGAATCTGGCGTTTTAGATAAGACCGTATTGGTGTATGGCCAGATGAATGAATCCCCAGGTGCGCGTATGCGTGTAGGATTAACAGGATTGACCATTGCGGAATACTTCCGTGATGTGGAACACCAAGATGTTCTGCTCTTTATTGATAACATCTTCCGTTTTACCCAAGCAGGCTCTGAAGTATCCGCTTTGCTTGGTCGTGTCCCTTCGGCCGTAGGGTATCAGCCAACTTTAGCAACCGAAATGGGTCAATTACAAGAGCGTATTACCTCAACTAAAGATGGTTCCATTACCTCCATTCAAGCAGTTTATGTGCCAGCCGATGACTTAACGGACCCTGCTCCAGCCACGACATTTAGCCATTTGGATGCCAAAACGGTATTAGACCGCTCCATTGCAGCGCTTGGTATTTTCCCAGCGGTAAGCCCTTTGGAATCGAGTTCCCGTATGTTGGATCCGCTTGTCATTGGCGAAAGGCATTATAAAGTGGCACGTGGTGTGCAAGAAATTTTGCAAAAATACAACGAGTTGCAAGATATCATTGCGATCTTGGGTATGGACGAATTGTCTGAAGAGGATAAAAAGATCGTGAACCGTGCCCGTCGGGTGCGCAACTTCTTATCCCAACCCTTTGCGGTAGCAGAAGTATTCTCTGGAATTCCTGGAGAATACGTTCCGTTGCAAACCACTATTGATTCCTTTGAAGCGCTCTTATCTGGAAAATACGACAATTTGCCCGAACAAGCCTTTATGTTTGTCGGCTCCATTGAAGAAGCTGTAGCCAAAGCCAAACTCATTGAGGATGAAGCGCAGTGATCAACTTGAAAATCGTGACCCCAAACGGGCGCTATCTTGAACAGTCTGTCAAAAGCATTCATGCGCGAAGTGTGGTGGGAGAATTTACTCTTCTTTCCAATCACATGCCCATTGTCATGACTTTGGTCCCCTGTCGTTTGCGGGTTGTCAATGAAAAAGGGGAAACGGAAGACTTCGCCATTTCAGGTGGAGTGTTGCATTACGATGACGATCGGGCCGCTCTTTTGACCGATGCCATTGAAGGAAAAGCGGAAATTGATATTCCACGTGCCCAAAAAGCTTACATTCGGGCCCGTAAACGTCTGGAAAAACGCGATGATTTAAGCGAACTTCGTCGAAACGAACTGGCGTTGCAACGTGCTATTAATCGCTTATCCGTCACGGATACAGCTTTACCAAATTAAATTTAAGCGGCGTAAGTGCGCCGCTTTTTTATATGGCTTCTTTAGACTTGTTTGCGCTCTGAATAATGAGTAAAGTTGAAAGGGAAAGCGAAAAAGTCCTTCTTTGTATTTGAGCAAAGAAGGACTTTTGGATGTAAGAGGAAAAATATGGACTATAAAAAAGATGTGTTGTTGAAAGACTATACAACACTTAAAATAGGTGGCCCTGCTGCGCGTTTTTATGAACCACAATCCGTTGAGGATATTCAAGAAATTTTAAAGTTACACCAAGAAAAACAATGGCCCCTCATTGTCCTTGGGAATGGCAGCAATATGCTCTTTGAAGACGCGGGCTATGATGGATCTATTTTGCACATTGGGCCAAGTTTAGCCGGAATTGAAAATTTAGGAAATGGAATTGTTCGCGTATATGCGGGACAAGAAAATGGAGATTTGGCGCAGTATTTGGCCGATGAAGGTCTTCAAGGCTTTGAATTTGCCAGTGGCATTCCAGGGACTATCGGTGGTGCAGTCATTATGAATGCAGGAGCTTATGATGGGGAAATCAAAGATGTACTCCTTCAAGTGGGGTATTTGGATGAAAATGGAAAGTTGCATGAAGTCAAAGCGGATGATTTAGATTTATCGTATCGCCATTCATGGTTTACTGACCATTTTGGCGTCGTTATCTATGCTGATTTGCAACTAAAACCAGCCGATCCCACTAAGATTCAAGCCAAAATTCAAGAATTGCACGATAAACGGCATGCCAAGCAACCAATGGATAAAGCTTCAGCTGGCTCTACCTTTAAACGACCTAAGAAGGGCTATGCCTCAGCATTGATTCAAGAGTGCGGCTTACGCGGTAAACGAGTAGGCGATGCGATGGTTTCAACCAAGCATACAGGTTTTTTAATCAATGAAGGAGAGGCGACTTGTGCCGAATTTTTGGAATTAGTTCGTCAAGTACAAGACGTAGTCAAAGCCCAAACGGGTATTGATCTAGAATTGGAAGTACGATTTATTCCCAAAAATTAAATGTTCTCTTGGAATTAATCATTTTTCTTTCTAGAGCGATGAGAAAAAAAGCCCTCTTTTAAGAAGGCTTGCGTGAAAAACGAGTTCTTAGTTTTTGAGTCTTTAAATAGAAAAAAGAAGTTCTTAAAAACTGGAACGGCCAGTTTCTCCTTTTGGATCAAAAAACTCAAATTTTTTCACCATTGTTTTGCGATGGATCAAGGACGTTTGGATTATGTATTCTTAAGAATTATTCGTTCTATTAATGGAGAGTATAGACATCCCGTCTATGTCCCACATTCAAAATGAGAATTAAGATCTTTTCATCTTGAATTTCTGCAATAAGTCGATAATCGCCTACTCGATATCTCCACTCTTTAGAATGGTTCGCTGTTAATCCTTTTCCATGAATTCGAGGATTTTCGCAATGATCTAAATTTTTTCTTATCCAACCCAGAATTAAACTTGCGGTGAAACGATCCATTTTTTTTAAATCTTTCAGCGCTCTTTTTGAAAATTCAACAGTATATTTCACTGAAGACCAAGTTCCTTTTCAACTTGATCAAGAGAATACGTCGTTGAATCTTCTATAAATTCGGCCAGAGCTAACTCATAAGCCTTTAAGTCATATTCGTTTTCAATCCGCTCTAAAACAGATTCTCTAATCAGTTCAGATACAGAAAGGCCATTGAGTTGAGCGTAACTTCTAATGAGTTTGGCGTCTTGATCGTTCAATCTTAAAGAAATAGTCATAGAATTTCTCCTTGTAGCGTAATACATTGTAATACTTTTAAAAGATTTGTAAAGGAAGAGGCTAATTTTTAAACTCTCCATCTCAATGGTACCGATTTCATTCATATTTTCATGACTTTTCTGAAAATGTATGGGAAATTATTGCAAATGATTTTAAAAAGGCGTAATCTCGAACCATCAATTAACGGCAAAGGC
>CAYTMK010000079.1:0-5476 GCA_964438885.1 uncultured Erysipelotrichaceae bacterium
ATAACTTTAGCATTCATTAACTAGCTATGAGAACAGGGGATTCTGTTGGAGCCTTAACTTAGACTGTTCGAGAGATTGCTCGCGATATCTTAGTTTTCTTTTCCACATCCAGCTATAGTAGATTATGATAGCTACATTGTTCAATGCTTAAAATTTATTGATTCTTAGTCGGCTTCTCCGATTAGAGCGCCTTTCTGGAATGAGTTTTTAGTATTTAGACATTCTAGAACTTCTCGATCTAGTTGTGTTGACGGGAGGTTTTTTAGAGAACTAATTCTACACTTGCCTTTTCAACGAAATAGGGGGCGAACTAGTAGTCTTATTTCAATGCCTTTAAGAGCCAAAACTTTATTTAAGTGTCAAATAAATGACAGGCAGAATACACTTTCTCCTCCTTAGTACTGCCAAGAAATTTTTTTAATTGACTAATAACGGTTGATTAGCAGTTACGGACAGAATAAATACGAAATATTTCTTCTTTTTACCTTGTCGTATAAAGATGTATAAACGCAAGACAGTTTGGCATTTCCCTTTACGGCATTGTATAAGTTTAGAAACTTAAACAAGATGATTGTCTGGTTACGAAATCATTTGCGTTTAAATGGAATAGGTTAACCGTATGACCTATGGTAAACCATAAAAATAATCTTTAAATAGTGATTTCTTTTCGCTATTTTGAGTTACGGTTTGCATATGAACTTGCTTTTTCTAAGGTAAAATTTGCGTAAGAACCAGCTCAAAAAGATTAAGTAGACTTTAGACTTCCCTGATTTCTCAGGCAGGAGGGATGAGTGCTAATTGTTATAGGCATTCAGCCGCAGCTCAAAAAGCGAGATGGCTATAATAAACCTGTTAATGAAGTAAAGGAGGGAAACATATGGAATTTGAAAAGATGTCTGAAAATCTTCAGCGCGTCATTATGCAGGCTGTCAATTTCGCCAAAGAACAAAAACATGCCAGTGTAGACACCATAGATGTTCTCCATGCTATTTTTGAAGACGATATTCTCAACGGTTTATTCGACCGCCTCAATGTCAATAAAAAGACCGCTTTGCAAGTCATTCGCGATGAAGAAAAAAACATCGTAAAGTCCAATTCAGCCAATGTAAACTTAAGCAATGAAGTGCAAAAGTCCATTGAAAAAGCGGCCAAGTGGGCTGCCGAACACGATGAAACCTATCTAAGTGTGGCTACTCTTTGGATTGCATTGATGTTCAACAAATCCTATATTTCCAGAAAGCTTGTTCAAATTTTTAATTTGAATGAAAAACAATGCTACGATGCAGAGCTTGAACGCCGCGGTGGACGGAAAATGGATTCTCCTAATTCCGAAGATAACCTAGAAGCGTTGAAAAAATATGGTCGTGATTTAGTAGAAGAAGTTCGGGAAGGCAAAATCGATCCAATTATTGGACGGGATGATGAAATTCGCCGCATGATGCAAATTCTTTCCCGCAAGACCAAAAACAATCCAGTTTTAATTGGTGAGCCTGGAGTAGGTAAAACGGCCGTTGTAGAAGGATTGGCTTGGCGTATTTTTAAAGATGATGTTCCCGAATCCTTAAAGGATAAAAAATTGATCGAATTGGATATGGGATCTCTCATTGCAGGGGCGAAATATCGCGGTGAATTTGAGGAACGTTTAAAAGCCATTTTAGATGAAGTTAAACAATCTCAAGGCAACATCATTTTATTCATTGATGAAATTCATAACTTAGTTGGTGCTGGAAAAACCGAAGGATCTATGGATGCAGCCAACTTATTAAAGCCAATGTTAGCGCGTGGTGAATTGCACATGATTGGTGCAACGACCTTCAATGAATACCGCAAATACATTGAAAAAGATGCGGCTTTAGAGCGTCGTTTCCAACAAGTACAAGTCAAAGAGCCAAATGTAGAGGACACCATTTCCATTTTACGTGGTTTAAAAGACCGTTTTGAATCGTACCATGGTGTTCACATCAATGACGATTCTTTAGTAGCTGCCGCTTCTCTTTCTGATCGTTACATCACAGATCGTTTCTTACCCGATAAAGCCATTGACCTTGTCGATGAAGCTTGTGCGACATTGAAAGTAGAAATGGAATCGATGCCTCAAGAACTCGATGAGCTTCAACGTAAAATTATGTTGTTGCAAATCGAGAAGACGTCTTTAATGGATGAAGACGATAAGAAGACACGCGAACGTCGAGACGAAATCGAACACGAAATGGGTCGTTTACAAGAAAAACGCGATGAACTTTACTCTAAATGGGAAGATGAAAAGCGTTTAATTGAATTGGCCAAAGAAGACAAGCAAGCGCTTGAAAAAGCAAAACTTGATTTGGAAACAGCTCAAAACGAAGCCCATTACGAAGAAGCCGCAAAACTACGCTATGCCACGATTCCAGAACTAGAAAAACGCATTGCGGAACGTGAAGCAACGGAAGCGGCTGAGGATGCTCTGATTCATGAAACCGTAAGCGAGGAAATGATCGCCAAGATTATTTCTCGTTGGACAGGTGTTGAAGTAAGCCGACTTGTAGAATCCGAACGGAAAAAATTGCTCAATCTTAAATCCGAGATGGAGAAACGCGTAGTCGGTCAAGATCATGCCATTGATTTGGTTGTGGATGCCATCTTGCGTTCGAAAGCCCAGATTCAAGATGAAAACCGTCCTATTGGCTCCTTCTTGTTCCTTGGTCCTACCGGTGTTGGTAAAACCGAAGTGGCTAAGACTTTAGCTGAACAGCTCTTTGACGATGAACGTCATATTGTGCGCATTGACATGTCCGAATACATGGAGAAGCACGCTGTGAGCCGTTTAATCGGAGCGCCTCCTGGATATGTAGGCCATGATGAAGGTGGTCAATTAACGGAAGCCGTTCGTCGTAATCCTTACTCTATTGTCCTCTTTGATGAGGTTGAAAAAGCGCATCCTGATGTCTTCAACGTCTTGTTGCAAATCTTGGATGATGGTCGAATTACCGATTCCAAGGGTGTTACAGTTGACTTTAAGAACACCATTATTATCTTGACCTCTAACTTGGGAGCGCAATACGCCTTTGAATACGCCAAAGAGCCCGAAATTCTTAATGAGAAGTACATGGAAGAAGTGAAGAAGCACTTCCGTCCTGAATTCATCAACCGGATTGATGACATTGTGATTTTCAATGCATTAAACGAAGAAGCCTTCACCAAAATCGCACGTAAATTCGTGGGCGAATTGGCTGAACGGTTGGCTGCTAAAGACATCACGCTCCATGTAAGCGATGCCGCCTATGATAAGATTGCCGAAAATGGTGTTGACCCTGTTTTTGGTGCTCGTCCTATGAAGCGTTACATCCAACGCTATTTGGAAACCGATATTGCTAAGAAAATGATCGAAGAAGGCATCATGGCCGATGCGACTATCGATGTTGATATTAAAGACGATCATTTCCATATCGATATTCATAAAAAGAAAGACTAGGTTTTCTTCCTATCCTTTCCGATTCTTCAACACGTATAATCAAGCCAGGAAAACTCTTCCTGGCTTTTATGCGGTGTGTTTTAAATCAGAAAGCCAGTTTTCCCTTATGAGCCAGCCTCGCTTGAAAATAAGTGTTTGGCAAGGAGATCATCATGGATTTAACTTTACTTGATATTTTAAAAGACTCCGATAACATCGTATTTTTTGGAGGAGCAGGAGTCTCTACAGAAAGCAATATTCCGGATTTTCGTTCCGAAGATGGCCTATATGGCGAGAAAAAGGAACGGCAGTATCCTTATCCCGCAGAAGTGATGCTTTCGCACAGCTTCTTTGTTTCTCATCCTAAGGAGTTTTATAACTTTTACTTCAACGAAATGATTTACCAAGATGCCATCCCAAACGATGCCCATAAAGCTTTAGTGGAACTCGAAAAAATGGGTAAGCTTAAGGCAGTCATTACTCAAAATATTGATGGTTTACATCAGAAAGCAGGGTCATTAAACGTTTTAGAACTGCATGGCTCTGTTTTACGAAATTATTGTACACGGTGTGGTACTTTCTATTCCTTGGAAGAAACTATAGCAGCTCGTGATGAAGATGGTATTCCTCGCTGTTCCAAAGATGGAGCGATCATCAAACCAGATGTGGTTTTATATGAGGAAGGATTGGATCAAAATGTCGTCTCTCAAGCAATCGCAGCGATTGCCAAAGCCGATTGCCTGATTGTCGGAGGGACAAGTCTTGTGGTCTATCCTGCGGCTGGATTATTGCAATATTTCCGTGGCCGCTATGTGGTTTTGATCAATCGCGAAGCCACTCCCTATGATGGACGAGCCGACTTAATCATTCGCGCTTCCATTGGCGAAGTATTAAAAGCTGCAGTAGAGGCTTTAAAAGAAGAACAAGGACTCAAAGAAAATAATCTTTAAGCCTTAAGAAAAGGAGCGATAATCTTAGATTACCGCTCCTTTAATTTCTTTAATCTTTGGTCAAGAACACTGATGGGCCACGAGCTACTTTTTATTAAACTAAATTTGGTCAATGCGACGGGTCGGGACATTATTCATTCCAACCATCAACACCCAAAATTTATCCAACTTTCATCGTACTGCCAATTAGAAAATATCTTGCCAATCGCTGACTACCAATCATAGATTTCACTTTTGGGATCGACATTCCCTAGTTTTGAAGAACTGAATTTACGATTACGACAAACTAGAGAAAAGTAAGGACAAAATATTTTAAAATAAGCACAGGTATAGGATTCTACTCTTATCATAAAGTATAAAAAAATCCCAATCTTTCCTTTTAATAAATCCTTATAAGGAACAATTGGAATTAATAATAATCAAAATGGCGGAGTCGCAGGGATTCGAACCCTGGGTAAGCTTTCGCCTACACAGCCTTTCCAAGACTGCACCTTAAACCGCTCGGACACGACTCCATTTCTTAGCGCTCATTTAGGATACCCAATCCAAAAATGAATGTCAAATATTTTTTTGCTTTTTCTTGTTTACTTGCTTGAAACCCAAAATACAATCCATAAAAAGAGAAAGCTTCTTTATCAAGTACGATTTTTAAAATTAGGAGAAAGTTTCTCGATAAGAAAAATTTTAGTTAACCTTATCTTAGAATAGGATTTAAAGAAAAAGTATATCTTTTTCCCTTAAAGTTTTGTGCTCTCTTCTTTTATGAAAATAAACATTTGAACTTTAAGTATCCTTCGTTTTAATCTTTTTTTGAAAAGAAAATGCTTCTTCTTTCTTATTCTTCCATAATTTCACATGATAGGGACCGGTTTTCAGACAACCGTGCGATAGAAATTGAGTATAATGCAGTTTACATAGCTTTTTACTTCCTTAAAAAGAAAGAATCATTCTTTCTTTGACATAAATTACTGAACTATAACCCAACCATTAGAGAGGATTCAACCTATATGTGGAAATACCGGTGTCGAAACCAGTTTCTCATCTTATTTTTTTCTTTTTTGATTGGAGTGGTGTTAGCGTTTGATCTTCTTGCTAC
>CAYTMK010000080.1:0-5446 GCA_964438885.1 uncultured Erysipelotrichaceae bacterium
AATCCTACCGATGTTCAATATTTATACTCAGCCTATTCCAGTTTATAATTTTTTCTTTGAGCCACTTGTTTTTCGAGAGGTGAGCCTTCTCAATCAATATCAATAGGACTCATTTAGAAAAAAGGAATTTAGAGCCTCACTTCTCTTACTTTAAAAAAAGAGTGTAAGGTAGGAGATAAGGAGGTAAGGTATATGAAAAAAGCAGCAATTTTATTAGCCGATGGCTTTGAGGAAATTGAAGCCATTGTACCTTATGACTTGCTTCGGGAAGCGGACATTCAAGCCGATATGGTTTCGGTTCAAAATAAAGCAATGGTAAAAGGAACCAATGGATTAGTGGTTCAATCGGATGCTTTTATCGATCAATACGATTTCACGCAAGCCGATGCTTTAATTGTCCCAGGAGGAGCTGGCTACCAGATTATTGAAAAGACACCAGCCGCGATCGATCAAATTAAAGCTTTCGCAGCCGATTCCCATAAAATTCTTGGAGCCATTTGCGCTGGAAGCTCCATTCTTGGAAATTTAGGCCTTTATAAGGGAAAAAAATATACGTGTGTTCCTGGTTTAAATGGTGACTTTGGCGGTACGTTTGAAAAGAAGCATATGGTCAAAGATGGTCATTTAATTACCGCAATTTCCGTAGGGGGAGCCTTTGAATTTGGCTTTGCATTAGTGGAAAGTCTTACTTCGAAAGACGAAAAAGATAAATTGGAAAAACAAACTTACTGGAAACTGTAGAAAGAAACAGTTTGATAAAGAAAAGCCCTATTTCAAGTGAAAATAGGGCTTTTCTTTATCGGGTGGCTTTTTAGCTCTAGTCAATGAGAAAAGATGAGTGATCTAAAACGATTTAAATGAGCCAACTTAAAAACCCTCCAAGGCTCACCAAACCTGAGCTATTTTCTCTTAGGCTACGAATTCTTCAATCGGTGTTTTCACAAATCCTTGCTTTGTGAAAGCATAGAGGTGCTTAAATCCCGCTTCTTTAGCTAGACGCAAACACTCTTCCATTCCAAGATCTAAATATTTGCGATTATGACAATCGGTATTGATCACTAGACCACCACCTACTTCTTGAATGATCTTTAAAAGAGGAAAAGAAGGGTAGGGGGTTTTCCGATAGCCTCGAGCGATCGCTCCGGTATTCATTTCAAACAATTTCCCAGCCGCTACGAGTTTTTCAATGGCTTGTCGAGCCTGAGCCACTAAAATCGGATCATCAAAGGCAAAATACTCTTCATCTTCGTTGTATTTCGCAATGAGATCAATGTGGCCAATGATATCGATGCGGGGATTTTGAGCTTGCTTGGCAATGGCATCATAATAAGCTTGGCTTAAAGCATAAAAATCGTTATTCCATCCCTCTTTGGCCATGCGTTCAAATTCCTCTTTGGAATAATCAATGGGATAGAGGATTCCATCTTTTTGAAGATAATGGACGCTGCCAATGACATAGTCGTATTCTTGGGGATCGATTGGAGCCAGACTGTCTTCTTCAATTCCTAAGAAGACTTCCATTCCTTTAGGAGGATTGTCTTTAAAGGCTTGAACTTGTTCGTGATAAAGTTTGGTTTTTTCAGGAGTCATGCTTCCCGCATCCACAGGATTATAAGCATGACCAGAAAAGCCAAGAGTAGTAAATCCTTTCTCTTTGGCTGTTTTCACCATATCGGCAATGGAATCCTTTCCATCGTCAAACAAGGAGTGCGTATGTAAATTTTGTTTAATCATTTCTTTTAGACACTCCCACTTCGATCTAAAACATAGGCTAGAGCTAAAGCTGCGGTGTTATAAATTCCAGCCAAATGGGTGCGTTCATAGCCATGGGAACTCATACATCCCATCCCAATAGAAGCATGGGTAAGATTTTGTCCAGCCTCCAAAGCTGCTGTCGCATCCGATCCATAGCGATAATACACATCCATGACGTAGTCGATACCGTAGTGGCGAGCAAGGCGCATGATCTCGGTGGTTAAGTTCCAATCGTAAGGGGCCATGCGATCTCCGGCGGAAATGGTCACTTTCTTTTCCGAACCACTTTGACATCCTCCTACCAAACCGATATCCAAAGCCAAATATTCGGACACTTCACTTGGCACATAGCTGCCTCCTAACCCAATTTCTTCATAAATAGGAAAGGCAAACCAAGTGTTATAGGCAGGTTTTAAATTGGTTTCGGCTAGAACACTGAGAACTTCCAATAGACAAGCCACACAGGCTTTATCATCAATATGGCGGCTTTTAATGAACCCACTTTCCGTTAAAACAAAGCGGGGATCCACGCTGATTAAATCGCCAGGTTGAATGCCTAAAGATAAAACCTCTTCTTTTGAATTCACATCTTCATCGATCAAAATCGCCATCGTCGAAAAGTCTCTCGGACGTTCTTTGGCATCCTCAAAGACATGGACGGAATGTGATTTTGAAATCACAGTTCCCGTATAGGTTCCCGCTTCCCGCGTATGGATAAAGACGTTTTCCCCTTCTAAGGAATGGAAATTTACCCCCCCAAGATTGCGAACATCCAAAGTTCCATCTTCATTCACCGAACGCACAATCATTCCAATGGTATCTAAGTGCGCTCCAAGGCAAACTGTTTTGGATTCATCTTCTCCTTTTACTTTGACATAGGCTGTATGGCGGTTATCGTATTCCACTTCATAGCCTAAAGCGTTCATCACTTGCTCCAAGTAAGCCTCGATTTGGGGATAATAGCCCACCACACTTGGTGTTTCTAAAATAGGCCGCAAAAACATCGCTAAACGATTGGGCTGAATTAAAGATTTGATATCCATGATTTCCTTTCTAAACAATAAACTCTCTTTATCATTGTAAGTCCATTGAGAAAAAAAGACCGGAACTCCGGTCTTTAAATGGCTAGGTGTTTTCTTTTTGTGTGGCAAATTTTGCATCGCGTTGGGCCTTGGCCTCATCCATAATATCGGCTACAAGCAAGGTCTGCTCTTTGCATTTCTCATAGAGATCTTGGTTTTGTTCGTTTAAAGCAGTGAGAAAATCAATAAACTCATAGGTCATATGCAGACCTTGGTCAATGGAAATGCGTTCTGGTTCAATGACTTGATCTTCTTTACGAGGTGGTAAGAAATCGACATCGGTTACTCGCCCTGTACTACCACCCGTAATTTGCAGGGTGCCCAAATCGCCTTGAATTAAACCAAGCGGTTCACTCGAGCTATCCTTCGCGCCAATGCAAGTAATGACCTTATCGGGATATTCCATGACCAATACCCCCGAGGTATCTACGCCATTCCAACCCATCACAGGAAAATATTGAATGTTCGTTGGTTTTCCAAAGAGAGCTGTAGCGAGATGAATATTATAAATGTTGATATCCACCAAAGCGCCTCCATTCATCTTCGGATTGAACACATTGGCAATCTTTCCTTCCATGTATTGCGGATAGCGACTGGAGTATTGGGAGTAATTCAAAACGGCATCGCGTACCTTGCCCACTCTATCTAAATTGTCACGCAACAAGCCATAATTTGGGGTATGGATATTGGTAATCGCTTCAAAAATCATGACTCCATTTTTTTCAGCCAATGCGAAGAGTTCTTCTGCTTCTTCTTTGGTATTGGTAAAGGGCTTTTCTAAAATCACGTTCTTTTTGGCTTCTAGGGCCTTTTTGGCTTGGGGAAAGTGCAAAGAGTTTGGAGAAGCGATATAAACGGTATCGATTTCATCATCCCCTAACATCTCATCCAAGTCATCAAAGGCTTTTTTCACCTTGTGTTTTTGCGCAAATGCTTGCGCTTTATCCATCGTACGGGAATAAACCGCTACGGGTTCAATTCCATCAATGCCTTCAATGGATTTGTACATTAAATCGACAATGGCTCCACTGCCAATGGTCGCTAATTTCATAAAATTTTCAAGTTCAAGTCGCTCTATCGGGACTTGATTTTCCTTTCTTCTTTAATTGTAGTCGTATTTTAAAAAAACTCGAAAGAGAACTTCATTTAAAGAAAGCTTCCGAAAAAAGACGATAAAAAAAAGCCCTGTTTCAGAAAACAGGACACTTAATCAATCAAAATCATAATATTTTTTATAGGCTTTTTGGGTAACCAAACCTTGAACTTGACGTACCGTTTCGATGGCTACACCGACAACGATGATCATACCTGTTCCCCCAAGTGCCATGGATTGTGGCATTTCAGGCCAAATCAGAGGCATCAAATGTGGGAGAACCGCAATGGCTGCTAAGGCTACAGCGCCTAAGACAGTAATGCGCGAAAGAGCTTTATGAAGGTAGGTTTCCGTTTGTTTACCTGGACGAACACTTGGAATATAGGCTCCGGATTTTCCGAGGTTTTCTGCTACTTGTTCAGGATTGATTTGCATTTCCGCATAGAAGAATGTGAACAATAAAATCAAGATCACATAGACAAGTACCGAATACCAAGTCTTCAATCCTAACCAATTTTGCATGGTGGTATACCAAGAAGCGCCATTGGCAAAGAAAGAAGCGATTTGAATGGGGGCCATCATCAGCGAAGAAGCGAAGATGACAGGAATAACCGAAGCCGAATTAATCTTTAAAGGCAAATAGTTCATCTTCGAGTTTTTAGCCAAAGACATCGAACTCGAAGTGTATTGGATCGGGATTCGCAATTCGGCCGTATTAATCAAGGTCACAAAGACGATGATCAACAAATAGACCAAAATGTATCCCGCAAAGATCCAACCGCCTCCTGGTAAGGAACTACCCACGAGGCTTTCCCAAGCGGCAGTAAACTGTTGTGGCATTCGCCCCACAATACCAGCCATGATGATCATGGAGACACCATTTCCGATTCCCTTTGCGGAAATCTGATCACCAATCCAAACCAAGAACATTGATCCAGCAGTAAAGATCATCGCAATGTAGAGCAACTTAGCGGTGGAAAGTTCACCAATAAATAAGCCACTATACATATGATTGAAGCTGTAGGTTAAGGAAACCGATTGCACGATCCCAAAGATAACCGCCAAATAGCGAGTATATTGATCAAGCTTTCGACGACCATTGGCTCCTGACTTCGACAACTCCGTCAGAGATGGAATGACATCCATGCTCAGAAGCTGGATGATGATGGAAGCCGTGATATACGGGGATACTCCGAGAGCAAACACGGAGAATTGCTCCAACCCACCGCCTCCAAGCAGGCTCATCATCGCAAACAAGCTGTTGTTGTCTAGGCTCCCTACAAGCCCCTGGGTGTTTACATCTGGAACCGTAATGGCGCATCCCAGACGATAAACAAGAAAGGCAAAGAGAGTAAACAGGATTCGATTGCGAATGTCCTTGTTTGTCCACATTGCCTTAATGCTATTCATTCTTAGCGAACCTCGATAGTTCCGCCTGCTTTGACGATCGCTTCTTCAGCGGATTTAGAGAATTTGGCAGCCACAACGTGGAGCTTTTTCTCAAGGGTTCCCTCGC
>CAYTMK010000081.1:0-5152 GCA_964438885.1 uncultured Erysipelotrichaceae bacterium
GCTTCTGGCAACTCCGTGCGACAAGAAGCAAGGAGGTTCAAGCATAATGAAAAGCAGTGAAAAAATGAAACCCACCCAGATCCTCCTTTTCTGTTTGATGGTTGTTTTATCCATCCTTTGGATCTATCCGGTCTTCATCATCTTGCTCAACTCCTTGAAAGTCGAAAGTGCGATTACTACAAGTACTGTCTTTAACTTTCCAGGTTCTAGTGAATTTGCGGGCATGGCAAACTATGTCAATGCCATCAATTCCCAAGGCTTCTTGCAATCCCTTGGCTATTCTACACTGATTACAATCACTTCCGTTATAGCGATTATTATCTGCTGCTCGATGTGTGCTTGGTATATCACGCGTGTAAAATCCAAATTTAATTCGTTTTTATACTACTTGTTTGTTTTCTCCATGGTTGTTCCCTTTCAGATGGTTATGTTTACTCTTTCGCAAACAGCGGATATGTTGAAATTAAACACGCCTTATAACATCTGGGTAATTTACCTTGGATTTGGGGCTGGCTTAGCCGTCTTCATGTTTGCTGGCTTTGTAAAATCCATTCCAGTGGAAATTGAAGAAGCCGCTATGATTGATGGATGTACTCCTTTACAAACCTTCTTTAAAGTCGTATTACCCATCTTAAAACCAACGATGGTTTCCGTTACGATTTTGGAAGCAATGTGGGTATGGAATGACTACCTCTTGCCAACTCTTGTTTTGGATATCACTAAATACAAAACAATTCCAATGTTGATTCAATACTTCCGTGGAAGTTATGGAAAAGTTTCAATGGGTCCGATGATGGCTTCCATCATGATGACCATTATCCCAATCGTTATCGTCTACATCTTTGGTCAAAAATACATTATTAAAGGTGTGGCTGCTGGTGCGGTTAAAGGATAGATTCAATGTCCGTAACAATGAAGGACATCGCCATTCATTCTGGCTGGTCTTTGGGTACTGTTTCTAAGGCCTTATCCAATAAGCCAGGAGTAAGTGCTCAAGCCAAAGAGGAAATTCTTAAAACCGCCAAAGAACTTAAGTATCAAAAAAATGAAACAGCGAGTTCTCTACGGCAAAAGCATCCTCATGGTATCGTTCTCATTGTTCGCTCCGAGTATTGTCCTGCCTATTCTCGTTTAGCTTTGGCTTTAAAAGACAAGCTCATTTCTAGAGGATATAGTGTTCGCTGGATAGATGTGGAACCCGGCGAGGATGAAGTTCAAAAGGCGCTTAAACTCCAACAAGTTCAACCTGCCACGCTGTTGGTATTTTTTGGAGCTCGACGTGAAGCCTTTCGAAAACAAAAGGGTCGGATCTTAGGTCCGGCCCTTTCTATTGGAAGCGAGATGAAGAGTTTGAATTTTCCTTGGCTTTCGAGTTATTTTTGGCCTTTTAGTGAAATGGGCCAACAAGCTACCGAATGGCTCTTTGAAAGAAAGTGCAAACACATTGGAATTTTGTTAGAAGAGCGCTTCTTGAGCGATGAATTGTCCGACTTTTTATTGGGAGTTCAGTATGGATTTTATTCTCGCAACCAAGTGTGTCGCCTTAAAGATCAAGTGGTTACCAAACCTTTTGATCTACAAGGAGGCTACGAAGGACTCGTTGAATTAAAAACTAAAATGAATCAACTCGATGGAGTATTAATTTTCAGTTCTCGTCAAGCAGTAGGTGCCTTAAGAGCCGCTCGAGATTTAAACATTCGGATTCCAGAAGATCTTTCTATTTTGGTTTTAGACCAAGATCAATGTGCTTCTTATACGATTCCTTCTTTAAGTGCTTTGAGCAGTAATGAAGAGTATGATTTAGTCCAAATTTTAAAAATGGTAGAAATGCTAGAAGATTCTCAGAACTTTTTAAACATTCCAAGCCATCAAGAAGCCTCATGGACAATAACTTGGCGTGAATCTTGTCAAGAAAAAGACTAGACTTAAAACTAAGGGCTTTAAGTCTCCTCTCAGATCTTTTCATCTAAGTGGAATTTTCCTTAGGAAAATTCCATTTTTTGTCTTATCGGTTTTTAAGCCTATTCTAGGCTAAAAATTCTTTGTTTAAAACGAGCCATTGAGGAAAGATGAGTAAAATATGTGAGATAATTTGAATAAGCTTTCAGAGTTTTAATGGACTTCAAAGAACTCTGAATCAGGCATTGGCTTCAATGCTTCTTTTAGAAAGAGTCAATTTTATGCGAAAAAATGGAATTTTGCTTCACATCACAAGTTTGCCCTCCAAGTATGGAATCGGAACTCTTGGAGAAGCTGCCTATGACTTTGTAGATTTTTTGAAAAAAACAGATCAGTCAATTTGGCAAGTTTTACCTTTAAATCCTACTGGATATGGTGATTCTCCTTATGCTTCTTACTCTTCCTTTGCTGGAAACCCTTATTTAATCGATTTAGATTATTTAGTAAAAGATGGTTTGTTAAAACCAAGTGATCTCGAAGAGGTGGTTTGGTTTGAAAAACCCGATCAAGTTGATTTTGGGATTCAATACAATAAACGGTATCCTCTTTTAGAAAAGGCGGTTAAAAAGTTTCAAGAAAAGCCTGAAGAGGAATACGCCAAATTTTGTGAAGAACAAAAAGAATGGCTTGATGACTATGCGCTTTTTATGGCCTTAAAAGATGCTAACCAAGGAAAAGCTTGGCTTGATTGGGATGAAAAGTATCGCAAATACGATGCTACAAAAGCAGAAGATTGGAAAAAAGAAAATAAAGAACGCATGGAGTACTATAAAGTTTTACAGTATCTTTTTTTCAAACAATGGAATGCATTGCGAAAATACGCCAACGAAAATGGTATTGAAATTTTAGGGGACTTGCCGATTTATGTTGCGCTTGATTCTGTAGATGCTTGGAGCAATCCAGATCTCTTCTTACTCGATGAGAAGGGAAAACCCTCTGTAGTAGCTGGATGTCCACCTGATGGATTCTCGGCGGATGGACAACTTTGGGGTAACCCCATTTATAATTGGCCCAAACAAAAAGAAAATGACTACGATTGGTGGATGCGTCGAATTGCCCATGCGACCAATATGTTGGATATTTTACGCATTGACCATTTCCGTGGATTTGATTCCTTCTATACCATTCCCTATGGCTCTGAAAATGCACGAGTAGGAGAATGGAAACAAGGGCCTGGTATCGACTTCTTTAATGTATTAAAAGAAAAACTTGGGGATCGTAAAATTGTAGCCGAAGATCTTGGTTACTTAACCGACTCTGTAAAAGAACTCTTAGCGGCAACGGGTTATCCTGGAATGAAAATTTTGGAATTTGCGTTTGATTCGCGTGATGGATCGGGTTCGGAATATTTGCCCTATAATTACCAGAAAAACTCCATCGCTTATCCTGGAACGCATGATAATGATACCATTCAAGGCTGGTTCCAAAGTATTGGTGGCGATGATAAGAAATATGCACAGGACTTTATGGATGCCTACAATCCAGATGAATACAATTGGGAAATGATCCGTACCGTTATGGCTTCTCCAAGCGATACTTCCATTATTCAAGCGCAAGATTTGTTGAATTTGGATTCTTCCGCCCGTATGAATACTCCAGGAAAGTCACAAGGAAACTGGACTTGGCGTTTAAAACCGAATTGGGTTACTCCAGAAATTGAAGGGGCTTTAAAATGGCTTACTAAATTGTATGGTCGTGCCCCAAAACCTGTTCAAAAGGTGGAATCCACTGAGGAAACGAAAAGCGAAAAATAATCTCTCTTCATATTGTAATTCTGCTACACAATTCAAATCATTATTCCCCTAACTCTTCACTAAAGAAAGGCAGATAGAACCTTAATCTATCTGCCTTTTTCTATCAAATTTTTTCTTAACCCAGATTAAAGAAAGTAGAAATTAAATAAGGTTGAAGAGTGATCATAACCAAAAAACAACTCATAAAAATCAACCATTTCTCTAGGGGACCTTGTTTAGAAGAGGTGAGAAATCTCTTTAAATATAGCTTTTTATTTAAAACCAAAAATATTAGGAAACCAAGTATAGTCCCTAAGGTATTACAAACAAGATCGCTTATATCACTTACGCCATTACAAAACATTTGCAATCCTTCAATACAAAGTGAAAACAAGAAGCCACTTAGAAGCGTCTTTGAAAAGGAACGATTGGATCGATACAACAAAGGAAGAAAAAAGCCAAGGGGAAAGAAGAGAATCACATTTAAAAACGGTTCTAAAAAGCGAAGACTCCAATTTCCAGGAGTAAAAAGCCCCTCAAAGGGAGGCCAAGCCAAGCGAGGAGAAAAAGAGCCTATCTTTCCAATTCCTGTCATCACCAAAACCCCAATAATATAAAATCCAAAGAGATAGGCCCCTATTCGATGAAGTAGATTCTTTTTTGGCTGACTATAAAACCATATCGTTAAAATCAAAGCAATCCAGATGTATCCACTGAAAGTACGAATCAAAATATCCGAAAAACCCATTCTAAAAGCGGATTGGATACTTGTGTCTTAACACATGAGAGGAAAATCCGATCCTTTCTATTCCAGTATCCATTAGCCTAAGGCCAATTTCCTCCAAATAAATTCTCTTTTAAACATTGTGTAGGTTCGTTTTTAATCAATAAGAAAACCTAAAAAGACTTTTTAAGAGCTAATGCTTTTAGTCAACCAGATCGTTCTCAAAAAACTTAGGTCAATCAAATAGAAACTTTACCTATACATATGCTTTGTCAGAGAGTGACTTTAGTCATGACTAATCAAAAATAAAAATGGATATTTCTTATCAAGAATGACTTTTAAAATAAGAAGTTAAAACTGAATATTAAGGAAAAAGAATTAAAAACTAGAAAATATACAAAATTTGATTACAAAGAAAAAGATAAGAAAGTCATTTTAAGATTGTTCATTTCGATTTTATCTTTCCCAAAGAAATAAGAAAAAAACAGATGAGTAAGAAAGCTAGGAAAGACTATTTTGGGTTTTCATAGACTCATTGTTTCTAAGAGTGCTTATCAAAATTTTTTAACCTGAAGAGAACATTATTTTTGGTCTTCTTAGAAAAACAATCTTTCAAGAAGTAGGATTAAAAAGATCAAAACATGATTTATTAAAGTATTTTTAATATCTAGATTTTTGGAGGGAAAAAAAGAAGCTCTGAGTAAGAAAAGGCATCTTGTCGGATTTCCAATTCCAT
>CAYTMK010000082.1:0-5054 GCA_964438885.1 uncultured Erysipelotrichaceae bacterium
TTTGAGTTTTTCAAGAGGGGCGTTTTGCCCTAGATAAACAAGTATCATCGTTGTCTTCCATTCTTTTTACGCCTGAAGGCGTAAACTTCTCCTTTCATTGGACCACTTGTAAAAACGAAATGACCAGAAACTCGCATTGAGTTTCTGGTCATCACAATTTCCTTCTACAAGCAAGTCCAAGATCGTCCTTTTTAAGTTGGTCCTTTGACCGATTTAAAAAATATGGTTCTAGTTTAACGTGATCTTTATGACCTTGCAACAAAGGGAAGAGAAGAAGAAAGCAGAAAGCATCTTGAACTCTACTTCTCGATTAAAAAATCCGACTTCACCAAAACGAAGAAGGATATTTTTCCATTTTCGTTGACAAAGATTTGGATGTTGTTATTAAAAGCCAATTTTACCATATCCCTCCTAGGCGCTTTTGTGGAAGATCTACGGAAGCGGTCATTTGCGTCCTCTTGCCCACCTATAAGTTAGAAGTGAGATTAGGCATTCTACTCTTCCGCTTTGCTATGGGAGTGGATTTTGGGAATTTAGCCAATGGGTTAGGATAAACGAATGAATTAACCGAACCCTCAAGGTTACGCTTTGGCCACATTTATAGCTTTTTTCTCTGAAAAATCAGCAATGAGTTGGCCAGTTTTAGGATCTACATCCACGAGAATATTTTTACCATTTTCGTTGTCAAAGATTTGGATGTTATTGTTATTGAACGCCAATTTTACCGTATCCCCAACACGTGCTTTTGTGGAAGGATCAACAGATGCTGTAATTTGCGTTCCGTTGCAATCCACATATAAGTTGGAAGTGGAACCAAGCATTTCATACACTTCTACTTTTCCAGTGGCAGTGGATTCAGGGAATTTGGCCAACATTTCAGGATGATCGGATAAGTCTTCTGGACGAACACCTAAAGTAACGCTTTGACCATTTTTATAGCCTTTTTCTCTTAACCGTTTGGCTTTAGACTCGGAGATCAAAATATCGTCGTTTCCAACGGTTAAGTAGATTTTTTCGCCATCTTCTTTGATCACCGCATCCATGAAGTTCATTTGGGGGGAACCAATGAATCCGGCTACAAACTTGTTCACTGGATAATTATAGAGATTGGATGGCGTGTCAATTTGTTGCACTTCTCCATCGCTCATGACAACGATACGATCGCCAAGCGTCATCGCTTCGGTTTGGTCATGGGTAACATAAATGATGGTAGAGCCAAGCTTTTCGTGCAATTTGGAAATTTCAACACGCATCTGTCCTCTTAACTTGGCATCCAAGTTAGAAAGAGGTTCGTCCATCAATAATACTTTAGGATGACGAACAATCGCACGACCCATCGCAACACGCTGACGTTGTCCACCAGAAAGGGCTTTTGGTTTACGATCTAACAAGCTTTCCAAACCAAGAGTACGAGCTGCTTCGGCTACACGCGCATCGATTTCTTCTTGAGGCATTTTGGCAATCTTCAAAGGGAATTCCATGTTTTCGCGTACGGTTAAATGAGGATACAAAGCGTAGCTTTGGAATACCATCGCAATGTCGCGATCTTTTGGATCCAAATCGTTTACGCGTTTGCCATCGATAATAAGATCTCCACTTGAAATATCTTCAAGACCAGCTACCATCCGTAAGGTAGTGGATTTTCCGCATCCAGAAGGGCCAACGAAGATGATGAATTCACCATCTTTTACATCGAGGTTGAAGTCTTTTACGGCTTCAAATCCGTTAGGATACACTTTTTTAATGTGTTCAAGATTCATTTCAGACATAAAAACGTCCTCCAAGGCTTTAAGCCTATAGACAAAGCGAAAAAAGTTTTTTTGATAGCGCTTTATCCATTCCTGTAATCAGTATAAAAAGGCTTTGGAATGGGGTAAAGCGATTTAACATGAAACGTTTCATTTTTCAAAAGAGAAGCGAAGATGGGAGAAGCCATTTCGTCTTTTTTCTGCTCTTTTTCCTTGTACACTGAAGGTAAGACTTAGAAAGAGAAACCATATGTCAAAAAGTGATCAAGCCATTTTAAAGCTAGTGGAATATGGAATTCAAACTGGCCTTTTACCCTCAATGGAAAGAATTTATGCCACTAATTTGCTCTTGGAGTTGATGCATCAAGAGTCCATTGATCCAAACGCTTGGACGAGTGATGGAACGTCCCTTGAACTCGCTCCCATTTTAAAAGATTTTCTTGAAATCGCAATTGAACAGGGATTGATCGAAGATTCCATTGTAGATAAAGATTTATTTGATGCCAAATTGATGAATGCTTTACTAGCCCGTCCCTCTCAAATTCAAAGCGAATTTGGGATACGTTTTGCCCAAAACCCCAAAGCCGCTACCGATTGGTTTTATAAGCTTTCCCAAGATTCCAACTACATTCGTCGTGATCGCATGGCCAAAGACGAGCTTTGGAGAGCTGAGTCCCCTTATGGGGCTTTGGAAATTTCCATCAATTTGTCCAAGCCAGAAAAAGATCCTAAAGCCATTGCCGCCGCTCAAAAGGCTATACAATCTGACTATCCAAAATGCCAATTGTGTTTTGAAAACGAAGGGTATGCTGGAAGACTCAATCATCCAGGACGAACCAACCATCGCATCTTACCCATTGCCATGAATCAAGAAATTTGGGGATTTCAATATTCTCCCTATGTGTATTTCAATGAACATTGTATTGTCTTAAATTCTAAACATGTTCCTATGACCATCGATGACACAACGTTTTCCAAACTCTTTGATTTTCTTGATTTGTTTCCCCACTACTTTATTGGAAGCAACGCAGATTTGCCCATTGTAGGAGGAAGCATCTTGACCCACGAACATTTTCAAGGAGGCCGTCACGAATTTCCGATGGCTAAAGCTTCTCTTGAAAAAACGTTTTCCATTTCCGATTTTCCAGATGTCCAAGCGGGAATTGTCCATTGGCCTTTGTCTGTCATTCGCTTAACTAGTACAAATCGCCAATCGCTTGAAAAAGTGGCCAGTACTATTTTGAGTGCTTGGCGCAGGTATAGCGATCCAACGGTTGGAATTGTCGCTTACGATGGACAGCCCCATAACACCATTACTCCGATTGCCCGTAAAAGAGATCAGGACTATGAACTCGATTTGGTGTTGCGTTGCAACATCACTTCTTCTAACCATCCTCTTGGTGTATTTCATCCTCATGAAGAGTGGCACCACATCAAGAAGGAAAACATTGGCTTAATTGAAGTGATGGGGTTAGCCATTTTACCAGCGCGCTTAAAAGAAGAAATGACCGCTTTAAAGAAGGCTTTATTGACGAAGCAAGATCCTTCTACGATTCCAGCTTTAGCCAAACACGCTTTGTGGGCGAAAGAGGTTTTAAAAAAGCATCCCGATTTCAATGAACAAAATGCCTCCAGTATTTTACAAGCCGAAATTGGAGAGGTTTTTTGTCATGTATTAGAGGATGCAGGCGTATACAAAACGACTAAAGAGGGACGCCTTGCTTTTGATCGCTTCCTTCAAACGATAAAGTAAAAAAAGACACTTAAGTGTCAGAGGAAATTTATGAAAATTCTTGTTACTGGTGGAGCGGGCTACATTGGAAGTCATACCGTTGTCGAATTGTTAGAAGCTGGCCATAAAGTGGTTATTGTAGACAATTTATCCAATTCTGATCCCAAAGTCCTTGAACGACTAGAAACCATTACCCAAAAATCCATTCCCTTTTACCAAGCCGATATTCAAGACAAAAACACACTCGATCAAATCTTTGAGGTGGAAAAGCCCGATGCGGTGATTCACTTTGCGGGCTTAAAAGCCGTAGGTGAAAGCGTTCAAAAACCCATTGAATATTATCAAAACAATATCGCTGGAACCTTGGCTTTAGTGGACATTATGCGCCAACATGATGTGAAAAACATTATCTTTTCTTCTTCCGCTACAGTTTATGGTCAACCGGATGAAATGCCCATTACGGAAAAAACACCAAAAGGCACTTGTACCAACCCATATGGTTGGAGCAAATGGATGATCGAACAAATTTTAACCGATCTTCATTCCTCCGATCCCTCTTGGAATGTGATGTTACTTCGCTACTTCAATCCCATTGGTGCCCATCCTTCGGGGCTGATTGGAGAGGATCCCAAAGGAATTCCCAATAATTTATTGCCTTACATTGCGCAAGTGGCGGTGGGTCGCTTAAAAGAAGTGAGCGTCTTTGGCAATGATTATCCTACCTCTGATGGCACCGGTGTTCGCGATTATATTCATGTCGTGGACTTAGCCAAAGGCCATGTAGTAGCTCTTCATAAAATCACCCAACCCAAAGAGGATAAAGAAGGAAAAGTACGAATCTATAATTTAGGAACTGGACAAGGCAGCTCTGTTTTACAGGTCATTCACGCTTTTGAAAAGGCCTGCGGTCATCCTATTCCTTATGTCATCAAGCCTCGGCGAGCTGGAGATATTGCACAATGTTATGCCAATTGCGACTTGGCAAAAGAAGAACTAGGCTGGAGTACCCAATATAATTTAGACGATATGTGTGTTTCCAGTTGGAAATGGCAATCGAACAATCCAGATGGATATCAAACCAATTAAAGATTTGTTTTTTTCTATTAATAAAAAAGGAGCCCAATCGCTCCTTTTTTATTGTAATTTAAATGGTTATTTCAATTTGATTGCCCTCTTCATCTAGAAAACAGGACTCGTAGTAGCCATCTCCAGTCATTCTTGGTCCAGAGAGAATAGAGTAGCATGCCTCTTTTAAATCTTTAATCATTTTATCTACGGATTCTTTGCTACCTAAAGAAAAACAAAAGTGTGCCCATCCAGTTCGATTTTCTTTAGAATCTGAAGATAAATTGGGTAAATGCATCAGTTCGAGACGTGATCCATCTTCAAAAGCTAAAAAATTAGGAAGAAAATTGACGCTTGGGATTGAAATACTTCTGTGAGCTTTTCGCCTGAAACCAAGTTTCGAAAAAATGCTTTGCTCTTTCTCAGTTTTCTACCTATAGAGCCACATGTTCAATTTTCATAAAAAGTTTTCTACTCCTTTTTTCTCTTTAAGAAAGATTTTCTTCAAA
>CAYTMK010000083.1:0-4654 GCA_964438885.1 uncultured Erysipelotrichaceae bacterium
GTAATGGGTTCATCGGCTTTGGCTTTGATGTCTTGTACGGCTTTTTCTAGATCTAAGCCATACCAAGCGATGTCTTCAAATTCCCATCCCAAAGCGACGAGAGCGCGAATCTCGTTTAAATCGCTCGTATAGTGATGGGTTCCGGTTTGAGCATTGGGATTGTATAAGCGATAAATCGAATAGCCCATCTCAGCATTTTCTTCTGAAACCCAGCCTATCCCCTCATAAACCCAGCCCATGGAGATGATGGCATCGCGTTCGGTGACATCCATCGTGTAATGGTGATCTCCAGTATTGGGATTCAACAAGCGATAGACGTTTTTTCCTGATTTTGGGGAGATCCAAGCCACACTTTCATCCTTCCAGCCAGCTAGGATGAGTTGGGTATATTCGGATTTTGAACCGGTATAAAAATGTTCACCCGAAGCATAGTTATAGACGCGATACATCGGGCGATTAACGGGATCGGGTAAACACAGCTTTTGCCAATCCGCTTTGCTGCCATAAAATTTATTGAAGTCAAGATTGCTTCCATAGCCCTCTAAGCGGCCTTGGGAAGAATATTGATGCATATAGTAGGTTTTAAAGGCTCCCGTTCCAAAGCCATCGGTTTTTGTCTCTTCGGTAGGACGATAGCCCTCTTGGACCTCATTTTTTCCATAACAAGCCACCCACAAGGGATAGCCCGCATCCGCCACTTGTTTCCAATCGATCGAACGGGAGAAATAACTGCTTGTATACAACATGCAGCGTACCCCTGATAAATCATAAAAGCGCTCTAAAAAGCGAAAGGCCCAATCGGAACCACTGCGTAAAAGATCGCTTTGTTCATAGTCCAAAATAGGGATTCCTTTTCCAATGTAGCTTGCCACTTGTTGAAAAAAGAAATCGGCTTCCTCTTCTGGGGTCCCCTCATGACCAAAGTCACTGGCAAAATGGTAAAACCCCAACAGGCGATCGGAATCTAGGGTTTGCTTGGCAAAGCGATGAAAGCTTTTGTCCTTAAAGCTTTTCCCCCCTGAGGCTTTTAAAATCACAAAATCGGCCTCGATTTTATCGAGATCGATGCCACTTTGCCAATTGGAAATATCAATGCCATCCAAAGTGACCGTGCTAGGGCGAGGATTTTCTTTATCTCCATAGCTACTCGATTCCCACTCTGGATCGTTTAAAGGTGCTTGAGCACTAGCCATTTCCTCGATCTCTTCTTCGGATTCGAGATCGGACATCTGACTGCTCATTTCTTCGATGGACTCTTCGGCTAAAACGACCTTCCAAGGACTGCTTAGGGTGAGAGTCAAAAGCAACAAAAGACCTTTGAATCGTTTTTTGTTCATGTCTAGTCCCCCTTTCTTCCACATAACCTCTTTATTTTAACCATATATCCACTTAAAATAAAAGTTTAAAATTAAAAATCGAATGTTAAAAATGAAGAAAGCGGTAAGCCCATTTACTGCCCATCATCCACCAATTCATGATCTGGATCAATATAGGCATGGGTATAGCCTAGAGAAGGAATTTTAATCTCCTCTTCCTCTTGATCGTTTACAGAAGCACTTTTCGGGATAACATCTTCTTGTTCTTCCTTTAAGGGGATAAAAAAATACCCATACGAATTGAAAGGGACCTCTATAGCTTTGGGTTTACAAAAGAGACAGTTTTTTTCCATCTGTAGGCTGTTGATCATATAGCCAATTCCATCCTGGGCTCCATTGTACTTTGTCGAACGCACCGAAGCTTCCATCACCGCATCGCAAGCTCCTTTCATGCCAATGCCAAAGGTGTTTTCTAAGGCGGGAATGTCCTTTTGGGAGGTGCCAAAATAGAGCACGTGTTGCGGCAAAAGATGGAATTGGTTTAAAGCCAGTTCTAGAGCGGTATACATCGTACAAATAGAGGGGACGACATCCAACACCGTGGACGTAGAGCGAATGATTTTGGCCTCAGGAATGGAAAACGTGGCCTCAATCTTTTGAAGCAACGGCTTAGAGCCTGTGATGATGATTTGAGAAAAGGAGGCATCCTCAGGAATGGCCGAAAAGCCTTGGGTTTTGGCTCTTTTATGCGCTTTCAAGGTATAATTCAAGGCGTATACCCCCGGTTTGTCAAAAAACATCTGTTTCTTGTATTCCACTCCACAAGAAACAGGGAGATTTTCTAGTGCTTTAGCCACCTTTAAAAGCGTATCTTTCTTCAAATCGCAAAGCGTGGTCCATTGGCCTTTTTCCACATTGGCATATTGCGATCCATCGCATCCGAGTAAAAAGGAAAACAAAGAGGAAATACGCTTATTTTTTAAATAGTTCATCAGCCAAGGCACAGAGTGCGAAGAACACAAGCCTAAAATAAGACCTCTTTGTTTCATCTCTTCTAATATAGAAAGAGTAGCGGGGGGAATGTCTAAATATTGGTTGGTTAACCCATTTTCTAAAGACATCACAATACAATTGATTTCATTCATATCCCTTATTTTAACAAAAGAAAAAGAGGCTATCCTCTTTGACTTGGAAACCCAAAAGGAGGATTCATGGTTCAATCGATTAATCATAAAGCAGACTTTGTCACCAAAGCGACCTCATTTCAAGGCTTTGATGAATACGGTCAATTGATGGTAGGCGATGTGGGATTGGAATTTTTTTCCGATCGCAACGTCCAAAAATTCATCCAGATTCCTTGGAATGAGGTCGATGTGGTGTTGGCTTCGGTTCTCTTTAAAGGAAAATGGATTCCGCGCATCGGTATCCGCACCAAAAAAGATGGAACCTTTATGTTTGCGGCGCAAGAACCCAAGAAGTTGCTTCACTATATTGGAGAGTATATTCCCCACGATCGCATGTATCGCTCTTGGACCCTTTGGGATGTCACCAAGAAAAACGTGGAACGGCTTAAAAAACGCTTTTCCAAGTAACATTTACCACCCCAAAAAAATCAAGCGATAAAGCCAATATATAAGCATCAGGCCTACCCACACCCAAATCAGTCCTTGGCCGATTTTTGGATTTTTTTTATGGATCAAAAGAAAAAGGCCTAGAAAAACAAGCGTGGGAATCAATAAAGCATGCCAAGTAAAAGAGGCTTTGAAATCGCCTTGTAAAAAACAAAGCGCAGCGCGCGTCATGCCACAGCCTGGACAATGAATTCCACTGATTTGGTAAATCGGACAGTGATAGCCAAAGATCAAAAAGGCCAGAAGCAAGGCAAACAGGGAAATGAGATCCTTCAAATCTTTTTCTTTTTTGGGTGGGGGTGGAGGATAAAGAAGAGAGGAATCCGCTAAGGACTCCTCTCTTTTTTTACCTAAAGGCTTAGGCACTAGTGGAACTCTCCACTCTCGACTAAAGCATTGATTTGGTCTTGCAGGATGGCTAAAGAAGCCGGTTGAACAAATAAGCTTAGAATGGCCAACAAAGTGGAAGTATTGGAAAGACGATGATCGGACAGTTCATAGACCTCATTTCCCGCCTTCCAGAAGTAATACACCGTATAAATTCCACACGTGATGAGGCTGAAGACCACGACGAGTAGCGGCTCGGCAATGGGCTTTTTGCCTTTTTGAGCGTTGAACTTATTGAGATCAGAAGCGACCATATACAGCCATACAAACTCGAAAATTCCACAAGTAACCACTGTGAGTAACAAATACAAGATGATGTTTCGAATGGGCACTCCTGGTTGATAGTTTGCATAATAAGGGGCTTGACCAGGAAGAACCGTTTCATTGGGGCGAGTAGCCTTGGACAAGTGGATGGCCAAAGGAGTGTCCTTGAGATGTTGCCAATCCAAATAGCCTTCTTTCCAGACATAGGTGTTGCCATCCACCACGCCCTGGTGAATGTTATGGACCATCACTGTTTCAGAAAAAGGACCGACCGTGCGGCCATTGACCACGTAATACCAATCTTGCGTTTCATTCTCGGGTTCTTTATGAAAAGGAGGCGTTTTAACCTCTTTTTTGGGCTCTTCTAGAACGGGTTCAATGGGATCCTTATGGAGATCGAGTTCTTGGAAGGTTTCAATGGGTTGACCATCTTCCTCTAAGACAGGGATTTCAAAGACACCTGCTTGCTCTTGATACACCTTTGTATTGTGCAATTGGGTCCATTCCTTCATCCCTTTGGACCATACATAGGTTTCAGGAGTAATCACCTTTTGGGTGAGCTTCTCGAACAATTCTTTTTGGTCAAATGGCCCCATTGAGCGACCATCTTCCACATAATACCAACGCATCACAGCAGGTGCTTCAGGATCTGTTTCCAAAGAAACGATCTCTTCTCCCTCTTCTTTTACAGTTTCTGGCTCACTCACCATAGAGGCACCACATTCGGGACAAAACTTCGCCTCTTCTGGCACTTCAGCCTGACAGACAGAACAATTTTTCATATACTTCTCCTTTTGAGTTATTATCGCAAACAACTCTTAAAATCTTGTTAAGATCGCAAGGCTTTTCTCTAAACCTTTTCGATATATTCAACGTCTCAAATAAAGACACAAAAAAAGAAATTATAACTTTTTATAAAATCAAAAATATGATATATTTTAATCAATAAAAAGTACATAAATTTTTTAGTTTAAATAATAAGTCAGCGTATTTTGTATTCTCAAGTCCTCCCAATAGGCCATCCGAAACTGACATACGAAAGGAGTTTCAAAAGGC
>CAYTMK010000084.1:0-4591 GCA_964438885.1 uncultured Erysipelotrichaceae bacterium
GGGAAATCCCCTAAAAAGACAGTATCGTCTTTGGTAATGACTTCACCGTTTTCGTTGACAATCTCAAGCTCCATGTCAACATATAGAGGAGCGGCATAGTTGCACTCCTTCTCCATGGATTCTTCTGCGTTGTATTTTGCGGGATCGAAGTGGTATCCTTTATATTTTAACTTGATGTTTTTGTTGAAACTTTCGATCGGGAAAATCTCAGAGAAGACTTCCTCTATGCCATTTTTGATAAACCAGTCATAGGAGTTGGTTTGGATTTCTACAAGGTTTGGAAGTTCTAATTTTCCAGACACCTTGGAGTAATCGCGTCTAAATGCTTTTTTTCCTTCCGGAACGATTCGGTATGGTTTATTGCCTTCCATGCGCACGATCCTTTCTGTATTGTGAATAATAGCCAAATGCGGATATCTATGGGATAAAGCTCCCATTTTTCGGCTATTATGCAATTTATAATAATAAAATAGGGTTATTGGGTTGTCAAATGCGAAGCCGATTTAAGAGAAAATGTCAACAATAAACCTTCTTTTTATTACTTTTCTGTGAGAAATCCTATTTTTACAGAAATCAAAAGAAGTGGATTTGTTTCTTGCTTCCTCTTTTTTACTTTAAAAACGCTGTCAAGTCTTCAGGTAAAAGTAGATAAAAAAGACAACCTTATTTTGAACTTCTCAAGCAAAAAAAGCTGATTTTCTGCTTATTTCTCTTAAAATTCTCTCTTCATTTTCCTGAATGACCCAAAAAGTGCCTAAAAATGCTCTTCTTTATAGAAAATAGACTTAAAAATTTCTTAGACTTTAATCAGAAAAAGGCTCAAAAAAAGAGAAGGAAATCTCCTTCTCTTGAGTTAAAATGAAGTTAATTTTCCTCTAAGCCAAAAAAGCGTGAAATTTAAGCTTCAACTACGTTTTTTAGAGCGAGAAAGAAAAGTAAAAAGTTTTTTCAAAAGAGTTATTAGGCAATCGTTTAAACTCTAAGCTTTTTTGAACTCAAAAACCAGTGGGCCTTGAAAACAAGCTCACTGGTTTTTCTTTTAAATGGTAGGGTCTTCTTTGGCTTTGGCCTGTTCTTCTTTGCGTTTTTCTCGACGAATTTTGGCTGCTTTTCGTTGATCTTTGGTGATGGATAATGCATTTTTCCAAACACTGGGATAAAACAACAATACCAACATCGGAAAGAGTTCTAAGCGACCTGCGAGCATGGCAAAACTCAAGACGACCTTTGAAAAATCGCTAAACCCTGCAAAGGTTCCCATCGGCCCTACTTCTCCAAGACCTGGACCAATGTTATTAAGGGTGGCAGCGACAGCGGTAAAAGTCGTGACCAAGTCTTTCCCATTCAAGGCCACCAAAATTAAACACACCACAAAGACCACCAAATAGACCGCCAAAAAGGTATTGATGGAACGGACCGTTTCATGGGCCACTGGTTTCCCATCCAATCGCACGGTTGAAACTTGCTTGGGATGAGAAATCAAACTGAATTGTTTACGAATCCCTTTAAAGGAAACGAGGAAACGAGAAACTTTAATTCCTCCTCCTGTTGATCCTGCACAAGCTCCAATGAACATAATCATGACCAAAAGAACGAGAGCCACCGTCGGCCAAAAATTAAAATCAACTGTCGCATATCCAGTAGTGGTGATCAAAGACACCACGGTAAAGAAGACATGGTGAAAGGCATCTCCTAGGTTATTAAGTCCATCCACATTGGTCCATACCACAGCTCCAACAATCGCCAATGTTACCAAACCAATGATGCCAAGATAGGCCCTTACTTCTTCCATTTTGAAGGCATCTTTCCATTTGTTGTTCACCAAAAAGAAGTACCAAGTGAAGTTGATGCCAAACAACAACATGAACACGGCAATGGTAGCTTGTTGAAAGCGGGTATAGTCCTCAAAACCACTGCTCCGCACCGCAAAGCCACCTGTCCCCGCCGTTCCTAGAGTAAGGGTAATGGAATCAAAAATAGCCATTCCACTTCCCCATAAGATCCCAAATTCTAAAAGGGTTAAGACAATATAAATAAGATACAAATACTTTGCGGTGACTTGTACCCGAGGGACGAGTTTGGATACTTCGGGTCCTGGCGATTCAGCCGCCATGAGATTCATGAAAGTGGCGCTTGGGATGGGCAAAAGAGCCAATAAGAACACCAAAACGCCCATTCCTCCAATCCAATGGGTAAACGAGCGCCAAAACAGGCTAGATTTGGAAATGAGATCAAGATTGGGAATGATGGTGGAGCCTGTGGTGGTAAAGCCCGAAACAGTTTCAAAAAAGGCATCAATGGGATTGGTAATTTCCCCTGCCAACAAAAAGGGAACACAACCCAAAATAGAGAGCACAATCCAAGCTAGGGCCGTAATGAGCATCGCTTCTTTGGGAGTATAGCGAAAGCTCGTCGATTTGAGTTTCACTTGGCAAATAAAAAAGCCTAAAAGAATGCATACTAACCCCCATCCAATGTAAATGGTTCCCACATCGAACTCCCCAAACAAGTAGCCACAAAAAGCGGGCAAAAACATAAAGAACCCTTCGGCTTGGCAAATGATACCAAGAATATAGAGAATGGCTCTGCGGTTCATCCCAACTTCTCCTTATTGGCCAAAGAGGCACCTGATTTTGGCGTTTCAAGAATTTCTGAAAGATCTTTAAAGCCCATGCGCGTAGTGATTACGATGACAGAATCTCCAGGTAAAATCTTATCGTTTCCACGTGGGAAGATCATCTCTCCTCCTCGATTGATAAGGCTTATTAAAACATGGGATTTTAAAGGCAATTCACTTAAAGGGATGTCGATCACTTTGCTATCGGGAGCGACAGTAAATTCCAAGGCTTCCACTTGATCATTGGCCAATTTATGCACCGTTTCGACGTTGCTCCCTGAAGAATTGGCCAACGCGCGAACATGACGAATGATGTATTCGGCCATTAAACGTTTGGAGTTGATCAGAGTATCCAAATCCAAGTCTTGAATAATTTCGTTGTAAAAATCTCGATTGACTTTGGTCACTGTTTTTAAACCGGTTTTACGATTGCCAAACATGCTTAAAAAGACATTTTCTTCATCCATCCCAGTTAAAGTGACCAAGGCATCCATATCAAATAGACCATTTTCCACCATCGCATAGCGATCCGAGGCATCGGCCACGATGACAGCGGCTTGGGGATGATTGAGTTCAAACGCTTGTGCTGCTTTGGGATCGCGGTCCAAGATGGTGAGGCTTGCTTTGCGTTTTTCCAAAAGATTGGTTAAGTAATGGGCGATTTTGCTCGCTCCAACGATCATGATGCGTTGGGCGGGAGCACTTAAAATACCCGCTTTTTCAATGAAGATTTCGGCACTTTCCCGCGTACCCACAATCGAAACGAGATCATTTCCCTTTAAAATAAAATTTCCATCGGGAATATAGGCTTTTTTGTCCCGCTCATCGACGCATACCAATACTTTAGGATGAACTTTGGAGGGGACATTTTTTACAGGCATTCCATCTAACAAAGAATTTGGTTTAATGCGTAGCTTGTAAATGGTGCTACTGTCTTTGCTAAATTCATCCACATCAATGGCTCCAGGAAGGGAAAGGACCCGTTCGATTTCTTCAGCAGCCAACTGTTCGGGATTAATGACCATATCTAAACCCAATTGCTCTTTAAAGTAGTCCAAACTCTCCGAATACTCGGGAGCGCGAACTCGTCCAATGGTCCGTGAACATCCCGCTTTTTTGGCCAAAAGACAAGCCAAAAGGTTGATTTCATCGCTTGTCGTCACCGCAATAAACAAATCGCTATCGGGCATATTGAGATCATTGATGGTCTTGGAATCAATAATGCTTCCTTGAGCACTTAAGACATCGACTTCTTGAGCGATGTCTTGCACTTTCGTAGGGTTGATATCCACTACTGTGATATTGTGTTTTTCGTTGGCAAGGGTAGTAGCCAAATACGAGCCGACTTTGCCAAGACCCGCAATGATGATGTTTAGATTCTTCTTTTCTAACGTCAAATCCTGCGGTTGAATTTTTTTGAATAACTTTCGCATCGCTTTTTCCCCTTATTCTTGAAAAGAACGCATTACCTGAATCGCGGTATCCAAAAGCGATAAGGATAGCTCATCTTGTTTTAAAAGCGTACAAGCTAAGGCGTAACATTGAAAATAATCACGGTTGGCTTGCAAAGCTTTAGGATTGACGTTTTCAAGAAGTGTGATGAGTTCTTCACGCTTTTGAAAGTAAAGAGCTTCTTGAGCGGCTTCCTCATACAGCTCTTGAAGTCGCATAAGGTGATTGTTATTGGTTTCTAAGCATACAATCGCATCGGGATGGACTTGACTTTGTAAAGTGGAAATTTCCTCTTTCGTCATCTCTACTCCATATAAGATGGTTTGATCGTGCCGGCTTTTTGGAGCCACCTCCAAAAAAGTCACATCCTGCTTGGGGGCTTTTTTAGATTGTTGAATCAAATCGTCCAACGTTTTATTGGCCTCTTGATCGCTTAGACAATAGAGAGAGTACTCTTTGAGCACCTTTTTGAGTTTTTCAAGAGGGGCGTTTTGCCCTAGATAAACAAGTATCATCGTTGTC
>CAYTMK010000085.1:0-4401 GCA_964438885.1 uncultured Erysipelotrichaceae bacterium
CTGTTGGATTGGCTATATAGTGAAATCCTTTCGGAAGAAAATATTTATACTCATCTGCCCTGACTTCATTTATATCAGCCACTTTTACGCTAAAGGTAATAGTAGTACCATCCTCTTTTACGAATGCTGTATCCTCATTGCTGTAGAGAACAATAGTGGCTGTTTTTACGCTTTCTTCCTCGTCATCTTCCGCAAAAACGGTGATCGGAGCAACAATAGAAGCCAAGGAAGCCAAATTCGTTGGTAGTACCATAGAGGTAGCTAAAGCCATCGCCAATATATTTTTCTTTCTTATCATTGCTTGTTTCCTTTCTTTTTTTGTCTTCAAAGTTTGCCGTTTTAAAACGACATCTTTCTCAATGGAAATTCATTAATATAAAGTCATTTGATAGGCTTCGATTGGAAGCTCAAATAGTTTTTCCTTTGAGTGAAGCTATGATACTAAAGAAAAAGTCAAATAATAAGTATTTTTTTGTGTAAAATAAGAATTTTATTTCTTAGTCAAAACAAAAAAATACCCCTTTCTGAGTGCTTTTAAAAAAATTGGGAAAAGGAAAAAGATCGAAAAGCTTTAGCTCAAAAGCTCTTATCCATCACAACTTAAGGATTGGATTTAAGAAAAAAAGCCATTCTTTTATGAGGACCCAAGAGAAAAAGAGTTGTTTCTCTTTGGAGTAGGTTTTCGGCTCTGTTGAAGGGATTTCTTTTTTCTTTTCCAAGAAAGCTTATGGCTTAAAGAAGAGAAATGATTCGCATTTTTGTCATAAATGACTGGAACTTAAACCTAACTTCTAGGCAATACTATTTGTAATCGTTTTTTCTTTGGTCTAGGAGGTTATGAGGTAAGATTATGATCTACACTGTGAGTCAAATTGCCAAACGTTTAGGAATTCCCGCTTCAACATTGCGCTATTACGACAAAGAAGGATTGTTGCCTTTTTTAAAGCGCTCTTCTGGAGGCAATCGCCTGTTTGAAGATTCCGACTTGGAATGGTTGCATCTCATACAATGTATGAAGCAAGCTCGAATGCCTTTAAAGGAAATTCGCCAATACATACAACTTGTCGAACAAGGTAGCGATACCTACCAACTGCGTCAACAAATCTTTGAGCACCAACGTGAGGTGTTACTGGATCAGATGGCTCAGTTGCAACAAACCTTAGATGTAGTCAATTACAAATGCTGGTACTATGAAAAAGTTCAAGAGCTTGGTTCTGAAAAAGCCTTTAAAGAATTAAAAGAGGAAGAGATTCCTCTTGAATTCCAAGAAGTCCGAAAGCTTTTCTACTCTTCCAAAGCCCAAAAACAAGAAGACCAATAAAAAAGCCCGAAAATCGGGCTTTATTTTTATTTTACAAGCAAGCCATGCCAAGCAATACCTTCATCGTTCCATCCTTGGCTTACCAATGTGTTTCGTTCGTTTTCATCTGCAGTGTAGTGATGCGATCCAGTTCCTTTGTGGTTTGGATTGTACAAGCGATAAAGCGCTACGAGATCTTGGTCTTGATCACTCGCTCCATAAAAGCGAATTCCTTCACCAATCCAACCAAGAGAAAGGAGGGTATCGTATTCATTTTTATCCGTTGTATAGTGGTGGTCATTGGTGTTTGGATTTAACACACAAAAGATAGGCGCATCGGAAACCTCTGGCGCACTCCAACCAAGGCCTTCTTCTTTCCAAGTGGCACTGGTCAATAATTGGTTTCTTTCTTCCTTATTGGTGGTAAAGAAATGCTCTCCACTAAGCGTATTGTAAAGGCGATACAATCCCCTGTCTTCTACAGGTTGTGTCGTTGGATCTTCAGCAGGAGGAGTAAGAGCATCGTTTTTGGCAAAAGGAACGCCTTGATAGCGATCGTTTTCAAGAGCCAATTCACTTTTTCCATTGCCAAGAACACGAATATTTACTTGATAGTATCCTTCTGGCAAGGCTCCTACAAAGCCAGGCTCCACGTTCAATTCCACGCCGGTTTTTGTCAAAGCTTCCAAATCTTTTTGATAGGCTGCAAAATTGAGGTTAACCTGGTAGTAAAGTACTCCATTATCTTCGATTTGAAGAAGAGAGACTGGAGTATACGAACCATCTTTTAAAGTCAATTCGTAAGTTTGTCCATCGTTGGATTTAAAGGGAATGGTTGTGTTTTGAATCTCCGAAAAACTTACTCCTGGCACCGCATAGATTTCGGCAGGGAAAACTCCATTTGTATCTACCATGATTAGAGTAGAAGAAAACTTATCTGAACCCGAAAATTGAACATATCCTTGTGGTAAGAAATCATTGACATTTTCAATATAGGCTTGTCCTAAAATACTTTCCATCCCTGGAACTTTACTCATATCGCTTACAGACAATTTTACTTTAGAGTCAATTGGAATTTCTTGCGTAGTCCAAGGGGAATTTGGCGTTGGAGCGGTGGAAAGCTTAAAGGTCAATCCCAATTTGTAAAAGTCTTCTGGTGTTTTGAGAGTACTGGAGGCTTCGCTTGTCACTTCTACCATTTCTTCATTAGCCAAAGTGGTAATGGTGGGCGTGAATAAACTAGCCGTCAATAAAACACCCAATATTGTTTTTTGCATTTTATTCTCCTTTTTCTCATCGGTCTTATAAACAAACAGATCATTTTAAAATTTTGATTTAATATAATCTATTCTTTAAAAGAGCACAACAAAATAAAGAAACTTTAATCTTAGAATGTGGCTTTCTTTAGGCGGTTTAGAATTGGCGGTCGAAAATTTGGAGTGGTTTTGATACGATGAAACTAATTTAAAGTGTTTTGAACTTCAAAACCATTGAAATATAAAGCGAAAATAAGGAAAAATTATGAAAAAGAAAATGTTCTCTATTCTTGCAAGCACAGCCTTGCTCTTATCCGCCTTTCCTATTTCGGTAGCGGCTCAAGAATTTGAACCTCTAGAAGAAAGAGAGACCAATGCGATTCCAAGTGGAAAGATTGGAACGAGTACTTGGCAAATCGATTCCAATGGAACTCTAACCATTGGAGAAGGGCAATTTAAAAATACTGACTCCAACTTTGTATGGCCCTGGAAAGCCTATCAAGATCAAATTCGCTCTGTGGATGGCCGCCAAAACTTTGTAGTAACAGGGACGATCAATCAAGCTTTTAGCCACTTAAGTCAAGTTGAATCCATTGACTTATCGGGCTGGGACATCCAACAAGTTACAAACCTAAAAGGGGTATTTGATGGCTGTACCAATTTAACGTCTTTGAATGTGGCCAATTGGAATACCAGTAAAGTGACTTCCCTAGAGTCCTTATTTGATGGATGCAAAAATTTGACCAATTTAGACGTATCCAATTGGAATACCCAAAATGTCACTTCGATGAATCGAACTTTTTACAATTGTGCGAGTTTAACCGCTTTGGATGTTTCCAACTGGAACACTCATAATGTGACCTATATGATGTGGCTGTTTGATGGATGCAAGAATCTTCCTTCATTGGAAGTATCCAATTGGGATGTCCAAAATGTGAAATATATGGATTCTCTTTTTGAAGAGTGTGAAAAGCTTCCTTCTATCGATCTTTCTAAGTGGAACACTCATAATGTGACTTCGATGAATCGAATGTTCTATGGCTGCAAAGGGTTCACTTCTTTTGATGGATCCAATTTAGATGTTCAAAACGTGGTGTATATGAAATCGATGTTTGAGGCGTGCACCAATTTGAAAACGGTTGATGTGGCCACTTGGAACACACAAAAGTTAGCCTATGTGAGTTGCATGTTTGAAGGATGCGAAAATTTAACCTCTATTGATGTATCCAATTGGAATATGGAAAACATCGTTTGGCTTAAACGGATGTTTTATGGATGCAAAAACTTGGCTTCGGTGGATGTATCCAATTGGAACACGCAATCCGTTACCCATATGACTTCGATGTTCTCGGGATGCCAAAGCTTAACGGAACTCGATCCTTCTAACTGGAATACTGCCAACGCGTACGATATGTATGGCATATTCGAAGGTTGCCAAAATTTAATCACCCTTGATCTTTCCAATTGGGATACGAATCGCGTTACCGATATACGGAAGATGTTCTCAAAATGCGAAAATTTGAGTTCTGTTGATCTTTCCAATTGGGATGGCGCAAGTATCAACCAGATGAGCAATATCGCCACTGGATGCAATCTTTTGGAGAAAATCCAATATGGATCCAATGGGGAAAACATTACATTAGAGATTCTTTCCGATCTTCCCCAAGATTGGAAATGGAGCCAAAATAATGAAGGGGCGTATCTCGCTTCAGAAGTTCCTCTTTTATCGGCTAGCCAATTTGCCACTTTAACACGAGCTCCAGAAGCACCTGCTCAAGAAGAGCCAACTCAACCAAGTGATCTAGAACCCACTCCAAGTGAGCCAGTGGATCCCGAACCTACTCC
>CAYTMK010000086.1:0-4306 GCA_964438885.1 uncultured Erysipelotrichaceae bacterium
CCTAAATCGCTTAAATCAGTACAGGTTACTTCGAATTCTTGATTTTTCTTCATGGTTCTATATTACTCAAGAAATTTAGAATGAGAGGAAAAACGGCACTTTCAATCCCTCGATTTTTCTTTCTGTGTTTATCTTTTTCAAGGCCTTCTAACTCGATCAGCGCTTTCGAGTTCTTTTTCTCCATTTAAAAAGATAGGCCCACGCAATCTTTTTTGTAAAACTTATTCTTTATATAAAGTAAAAATAGAATTTTTTAGAAAGTATCCAAAGAAACATTGAATTTTTCTTGGCAATTCTTCGAAAAAGCGCTTTCAAATTTGTTCTCAAACAAGATAATTGACGAAATTTTATGTTGGCCTGATAATATAGCCGACTATAAGATAGCTTGTTATGCTTTAAAAGAGCCTTGGACGAAGTATTTGTTGCCTCAAAAAGGTGACCCTTTTTATTTTCCCCCTTTTTTCAAGGCTCTTTTTTCAAGCTTAGCCTTCAAAAATCTTTTTGGTTTTTAGAAGGCAATCTTAAAGAGAAAGGAGGCATTGGATGTCTTGTCGAGCTGAGGAAATAACTTGGTATTTAAAAGTGATTAACCATGCGTTGCGTTCGAAATTTGACACCATCTTAAAAGACGAAGGACTTACGAAAGTCCAATTCGAAGTGCTGTTGTACATTTACGAACAGACCTTAAAAGAGAATCGTGTGATTCAACGAGATATAGAAGATCACTTTCAAATTTCCAATCCTTCGGTTTCTACTATGATCACCCGTTTAGAAGCCAAAAATTTATTGGTCCGCGAATCAGGGGACACGGATCGTCGGAAACGCTATGTGGTTTTAACTTCTAAAGCCATGACCCTTGTGGAAGGGATGCATCGACAGGTTCAAGAAGCTGAGGAATTGATGTTAGTGGACATGGATCCTGAGCTTTTGGATCAAGGAATGAAATTTTTAAAACAGATGTTGCACAATTTAACAAGTAAGGAGGTGGCCGAGAGTGATTTCGACACTCGCGAAATACATTGAAGGCTACAAACGAGAAACAATCCTTACTCCTGTTTTAGTCGCTATTGAAGTTCTTTTAGACATTTTGATTCCGTTTTTAATGTCGAAAATGGTCAACGAGGGTATTAGTACAGGAGATATGGGGACGGTCTGGAAATATGGTCTTTTGATGTTTTTAGCTGCGCTCTTTGCCTTAATTACGGGTGGTCTATCTGGACGGTATGCGGCCATTGCTTCAGCGGGATTTGCGAAAAATTTACGCGAAGCCGAATTCAATAACATTCAAAACTTTGCGTTTTCCAATATCGATGAGTATTCCACTGGAGGATTGATTACCCGTTTAACAACGGATGTGACCAACGTGCAAAACTCCTTTCAAATGCTCATTCGTGTTGCGGTGCGGGCTCCTTTAAATTTTTTGATGGCACTTGTCATGGTCTTTTACTTATCGAGTGAAATTGGCTTTGGCTTGCTTGTTATTTTGGTTCTTCTTGCCACGGCGCTTTTCTTTTTAATTCGCAAAGCGGGTCCTACTTTTAACGAAATGTTTAAGAAGTATGACAAGCTCAACGAAGAAATTCAAGAAAACATCACCGGCATTCGAGCGGTCAAATCCTTTGTACGGGAAGATTATGAAATCAACCGCTTTGATGCCCGCTCCACGGATATTTATGACATCAACAAAAAGGCCGAGTTGTTGATGATCTTAAACCAACCTTTGATGCAAGCTGCGATGTATGGCTCTGTTCTTTTAGTGGCTTGGTTTGGGGCGAACTTAATCGTCTATGGTCAGATGGAAGTTGGAACCATGATGTCGCTTTTCACCTACATCATGAATCTATTGATGTCTTTGATGATGTTCTCCATGATCTTGGTCATGATCACGATGTCGGCTGCGTCGGCTAAACGTATTGTAGAAGTCATCAACCAAGTTTCTTACTTGCAATCCCCTGCTAATGGTTTAAAAGACGTGAAGGATGGTAGCATTGAATTTGATCATGTCTACTTCAACTATGCTGAACAAGTCGATGGCCACTTTGTCTTGCGCGACATCAATTTCTCCTTACCTTCTGGTACGACTTTAGGGATCTTAGGTGGAACAGGTTCTTCCAAGTCTTCGTTGGTTAGCTTAATTCCCCGTCTTTACGATGTCACCGAAGGGGCCGTAAAAGTTGGAGGTGTCAATGTCAAAGACTACGACTTAAAGACACTGCGTGATTCGGTCGCGATGGTTTTACAAAAGAACGTCTTGTTCTCTGGCTCCATTAAAGAAAATATGCGTTGGGGCGATGAAGAAGCCACCGATGAGGAAATCGTAGAAGCGTGCAAATTGGCCCAAGCCGATGAGTTTATCTCGAGAATGCCCAATGGATACGATACACACATTGAACAAGGCGGAAGCAACGTATCGGGTGGACAAAAACAACGCTTGACCATTGCCCGTGCCTTGCTGAAAAAACCAAAGATTTTGATCTTGGACGACTCTACGTCCGCAGTCGATACCACAACCGATGCCTTGATTCGAGAAGCCTTCCGCACCAAAATTCCCGATACGACAAAAATCATCATCTCGCAACGAGTTTCTTCCTTACAGGATGCGGATCAAATCATGGTTTTGGATAAAGGCCACTTGATTGCGATGGGTACCCACGATGAGTTGGTAAAAACCAATGAAATTTATCGCACCACCTGGCAGGCTCAACAAAAAGGAGGTGACGAAGATGCCAAGTAGCTCTCAACCCAACCAATTTTCAAAGCCTAGAGATCGCCGAACGGTGTCGTTAAAGGATTTGAATTCTGGAGAATTGAAACGCCTTCTTTCCATGGTTTGGGACTCCTACAAGGGAAAATTCATCTGCATTATTCTTTTAATTTTGGTCTCCTCCTTTGCCAACGTGTATGGAAGTACGTTCCAACAAAGCTTAATTGACAATTACATTACCCCGATGGTGCAAACGGGTTCGAAAGATTTCTCTCCTTTGCTCGGGGCGTTGGCTCAATTGGCGATGGTGTACTTGATTGGAGTCGTCTCCACATACACTTGGAACCGCTTGATGGTGTATGTCAGCTTAGGAACGCTCAATAATGTTCGGGAACGCTTGTTTAATCATATGGAAACGTTACCGATCTCCTATTTTGACACCCATGCCCATGGTGACATCATGTCCGTTTACACCAACGATACCGACACCTTGCGGCAGCTGATTTCGCAATCGCTTCCTCAAATGTTCTCCTCTTTGGTGATGATCGTTTTTGTTTTCATTTCGATGCTTCGCCTTTCTCTGGTTTTGGCTTGTATTACCCTTGTCTTTGCGATTGGAATGTTGTTTTTATCTCGCCGGATTACGAGCTTTTCAGCGCGTTACTTTAAAGAACAACAAGCCGAACTCGGTAAGGCCAATGGATATATTGAAGAAATGATCGAAGGAACCCGCGTGATTAAAGTCTTCTCCCATGAAGAAGCAGTTAAAAAGGACTTTGCTAAAATTAACGAGAGCTTAGAACACGCCAGTTCCCAAGCCAACATCTATGCCAACATTTTGATGCCAGTCTGTGCCAACCTTGGATATATTTCCTATGTTGTTTGTGCCATTGCGGGATCGTACTTGGCGATTCATGGTCAATTTGGCATCACCCTTGGTACGATTGCGGCGATGTTGACCTTAAACCGTAGCTTCAATAACCCGATCATCCAAATCTCGCAACAGATTAACTCTGTGGTCATGGCCCAAGCAGGTGCTTCTCGTATCTTTGCTTTATTGGATGAACCTTCTGAAAAGAATACCGGTGTGGTGACTCTCGTTCGCGCCAAACAAGTGGATGGCAAATGGGTGGAATCCCAAGAATACACCGGCCACTGGTGCTGGAAACATCCACGTCCAAACAACCAATTCGAAATGGTTCCTTTGCGTGGCGATGTTATCTTTGATGATGTTACCTTTGGGTATGTACCAGAAAAAACGGTATTGCATGACATCTCTCTTTATGCCAACCAAGGGCAAAAAATTGCCTTTGTTGGAGCGACAGGAGCGGGTAAAACCACGATTACCAATCTCATCAACCGCTTTTATGAGATTCAAAAAGGTTCCATTACGTACGATGGCATCAACATTGATCTCATCCAAAAACCGGATTTACGTCGTTCACTAGGAATGGTTTTACAAGAAACGACGCTCTTTTCGGGAACCATCATGGACAACATCCGCTTTGGAAAACTTGAAGCAACCGATGAAGAGTGCATTGCGGCAGCGAAGTTAGCCAAGGCAGATGGCTTTATCAACCACTTAGAAAATGGCTACAACAC
>CAYTMK010000087.1:0-4297 GCA_964438885.1 uncultured Erysipelotrichaceae bacterium
GTGACCACTAAAGCTTGATCGACGTTGCAAACGCTTGGACGCAACAATTGATTGGTACGGGGCAAAATCGAATCAATGCGGTAGGAATCTTCGATTTGTTCAAAGTTGACCAGATCTCCCGCAAAGGGTTTTTGGCCTTTGCGCATGGTACCTCGGGGTTTGGCTACAACCATTTCATCCTCACAAAGAATCGTGTAATGGTTCGAGATGACTTTAATAATTCGTCCTTGTTTCAAATGATCCTCCTCCTTTTTAAAGAGTCTAAAAACATTAATGGTAAAGCGTAATGACGCTATCACTTCCATCTTGAGTATAGGTTGTCCCAATGGGAGGATCGATATCGATTACCTCTTGACTTCCATATAAATTACGCGTTAAAACTGCCATTCCTTTATTATTCAGATCTTCTTTGGCTTCATCGACATCCATCCCGATGTAACTTTCATCAATCGTCAGCGTAGGATAGGTCGATACCACAAAACGAATGGTTTCTAGTTCAGAAGGATCAATGCGCGTTCCTGGGGCTAAACCGCTTTGTTCTAAAATAATGCCAGGCACATGATTAGCGTCCCCTTGTTGAGTGGCATCAATGATGATGTTTAGATTATGATCATGAAAGAGCTTTTCGACATTGGCCAGCGTTTGACCACTATAATCCCCTATCAAAAAAGTAGGACCCTTTGAAATACGAAGCGTTACGGGTCGATCTTTAATGTACTCTCCGGCCACCACATTGGTCGAATCGGCATAGCCGGGATCCACAAGATCGCTTGCAACTTGCTCCACATAGATGTCTTGGGGCTCAATTCCCGCTTCCACGAGAACTTGAATAGCCTGATCTTGGGAAAGCCCAGTAACGATTGGAACTTGATGCCAACCAAACCATCCATTAATAGGAAAGACTCCTGTGGCCATTAAAGAAATCGCCACAAATAAGCCACACAATCCCACAATTCCTCCCACAAGCCACATAAAGCGCTTTGAAACCTTTTGAGGAGTTTCAATGTGGGTAATGGGGTCGGGAACAGGCTGAATTTCATGGTTGACTTTTGGAGTAGAGGTTTCTTTGGCATTTGGAAAATCAATCTTCTTCACCTTTAGTTCAAGGGGCTTGGCATAGCGCATTTCTGGATCGAGGCAATGGTCCAAAGCATCCATAAATTCTTGAGCCGTTTGATAGCGCTCATCAGGACTTTTGGCCGTCGCTTTAATCACCACATTTTCGACACCTTGGGTAACCGTTGGATTATAGGCCTGAATATTGGGTAAAGGATCCTGCATGTGTTTAATCGCAATGGCTGCGGCCGTTTTCCCATTAAAGGGAACACTGCCACACAGCAGTTCAAAAAAGACGATACCAAGGGCATAAATGTCTACCCGATAATCAGGAACCGCCCCAGTTGCGGATTCGGGGGCTAAATAATGAGAGGATCCCATGACCGCTTGATTGCGCGTAGCAGAAGTTGGCTTTTGTTCCACCGTCACCGCAATGCCAAAATCGGTGATTTTAAGATCTCCAAATTGACTAATTAACACGTTTTGCGGTTTGATGTCACGATGAATGATGTGATTGGCATGGGCTTCGATGATGGCAGAGGTTAATTTTTTCATAATCTCCACAGCTTGTTCGACAGGGATGGGTTTATGCGTGGCAATGTACTCCTTAAGCGTTTTTCCCTTGACATATTCCATAGCGATATAGGCCAGTCCATCACTTTTTCCTACATCAAAGATTTCGACCACATTTGGATGTCGTAAAAGTTTAGCGGCTTTTGCTTCACGAAAAAAGCGCATGACGGCCTCATTATCGTTGGCAAATCTTGTGCGTAAAAATTTAATGGCAACTTGTCGCTTTAAGACGATATCATCGGCTAAAAACACCACGGCCATTCCCCCTTGTCCAAGGGAGCTTAAAATACGATAGCGGTGGTTGAGCATTTTAGGAATAGTAGGAGTATCTTGGTCTTCTTTATTGGAAGGTGAAGGTTTACTTTCGTCCATAGTCTTTTCCAGGTCCTGTGACAATGACAGTACAATTGTCCAATCCACCAGCTCGTTGGGCTAACTCGATCAACAAGCCTGTTTTCTGATCCAATGAAATGCTCGATTCCAACACACGTAAAATAACCCCTTCATGAACATAGCCATGTAACCCATCGCTACAAATCAAGAGCGCTTGGTAATTGGATTTAATTTTGTTCACATCTAAGCGAAAGGTGCGCCATACGCCTAAAGCATTGGTTAAAGCGGAACGCTTTTCATGGACGCGCGCTTCTTTTTCAGTGATCTTATTTTCATTGACAAGGCTTTGAACATAGGAATGATCTTCGCTCATTTGAATTAAACCATCCGAATACAAAGCGTAGACTCGTGAATCACCCGCATTAAAAATGTAGGTTCCAAGAGAACAGACTAAAACGCCTGCCGCAGTGGTTCCCATACCACGATTTTTGCGATTCCACATCGATTTGGAATAAATCGAATCATTGATCTTGTTGAGCGTTTTGCGAATCCAATCGTTCGCTTGGTAGTCTCTTTGGAATTCGGGGGCTTTTTTGAAAAATTCATTCGCAATTTCGCAAGCCATGCTGCTGGCAATTTCACCACTCGCTGCCCCACCAATGCCATCACAAACCAAAAGCAGAACATCTCCATGCTCATTTTGGGTTACAAGATAGCTATCTTCGTTGAGTTCTCGGGTTGTGCCGGTGTCGCTTAGTCCACTTGCTTCAATTATCATTTTGTTTGGCAAAATACTTTGTGGCTCCAAAGCACTTGCCGATCCCTCCTTTCGACTTCTCTAAATGCTTAACTCCAAAAACGCTCGAATCCTTTCTTGAATTTTAAGTGATTTAAGCTTCTTTGGCTTTTTGTTTCGCTTCTTTTTCTTTGCGCAATTCTTTAATTCGGAGTTGGCCGCAAGCTGCATCAATATCTGAACCATGCTCCTTACGGATGGTGACACCAATTCCTTCCTTTTTTAAGATGTCATAAAATTTCATCGCTTCTGCACGAGGAGTACTTTGAAAGCCGTGTTCATCTACGCTATTGTAGGGAATTAAATTTACATAGCAAAGATAGGGACGCAGTAAATTGGCCAATTGATGAGCGTGTTCTGGCTTGTCATTGACTCCTTTTAGCAAGATGTATTCAAAAGTGAGCTTACGGTTGTTTTCTTTGCTGTATTCTTCCACAGCCTCCATCAATTCTTTTAAAGGATAAGCTTTGTTGATCGGCATCAATTTTGTGCGCAATTCATCGTTTGGGGCATGCAGAGAAATCGCCAAATTATACTGGTAATGCCCTTTAGCAAACTCTTTAATCTTGGGCACGATCCCTGAAGTTGAAATGGTGATGTGCCGACTGCCAATGGCTAAGCCTCGATCGTGATTTGCTGTCTTAATAAAATTCATCACCGCATCGTAATTGTCAAAGGGTTCTCCCGTTCCCATGACCACAATATGCGAAAGTCGCTCCCCTTTTTTATCCAGTTCCTTTTGAACATGCATCACTTGACCAAGCATCTCAGCGCTTGTTAAATCTCGTTGTTTTTTCGTAAGACCAGAAGCACAAAAGGAGCAACCCATGTTACAGCCCACTTGGCTGGAAACACAGATCGAATTTCCATAATCAAATACCATGAGAACACTTTCTAATAATGCCCCATCTTCCGTACGAAATAAAAATTTTGTAGTTCCATCACTTGCTACCTGCTTACGCACTAGCGTCAATGGATTAAAGGTAAAATCTTTTTTGAGTTCTTCGCGGGTTTCTTTGGATAAATTGCTCATTAAATCAAAGTCTTCTACCCGCTCTTTGTATAACCATTGAAAAATCTGTTGAACTCTAAACTTTTTCCATCCTTTAGAAAGCGCCCAGTCTTCCATTTGGTCATAACTCATATCATAAATGCTACGCATTGTCTTTTGTTCCTTTCAATTTTTAAAAAGAGATTCACAAAGTGAAAGATCAAATAGAAGAAAGATTGATCTCTCTTTTTGACTTGTCTTTTTTGATATTTTTTACTCCATTTGGTAAAAAGCAAAAAGAAACTTCCAAATTTTAGTGTAATCGTGTGAATCAAAGAGTCAAATTTTCCCTAAAGAAATCAAAAAAGAAAAAACCTAGACTCAAAAGAGAAAAAGTTTCATTGGATCTTTTCTTTATCTTTTATTAGCCAAACCATTTGAGGGAGCAGATTCTGACAAATTTAAATAAAAATCAGGAAGTTGGCTAAGAACTATGCTATAAATAAAGGGAATTATTAGCCTTTTCCCCGCATGCGCGGGGATGATCC
>CAYTMK010000088.1:0-4266 GCA_964438885.1 uncultured Erysipelotrichaceae bacterium
ATTCAGTTTTAAAGCCTGCCTGACCTAGACAGAAAGCCTTTTGATGTGAGCAGGCACTAAACTGGTTTTTCAATATTTGTTCTCCTGAGTAGGGGCTGTAACGATTGACCGATTTTAAAAGTTGGTTTGTCAAAAACAACCCCTTTTTTTGTTTGCTTTACCAATTTTTACAAAAAAAGGAAAAAAAGCTTTTTTAGTAATTCCATTAAATTGATATTCCTATCTAAAAATCTGGAGAATCGTAATTCTTGAATCTAAGTAGCCTAAAAAATTATGCCCCGAACAATATAATTAGCTATCTATTGATTAAATCTCTTTTAGATATGGACTATAGGCTGAGAAGAATACAGTTGAAATGCTTATAGGGAATGGAGGGAACGAGGAATAATTATGCCTCGTCTCCTCTATTCCTTTTTTTCATTTCACTTCGTTTTTTACTCCCTCTATTGTCTTTATTTCTTCTTTAATCTCTACTTCACTTAATCCTAAGGTCTTAAAGAGTTCTTTCTGGTATTTTGTCATCTTTGGATAACCGTAACTCGACCATACCTGTTCGTAATTTGATATTGACTCATCGCTCCTATAGACCGAGGTAAAGATACCTTTCCATACTTAAAAAATACAGGTCGAAAATGATAACTTAATCCCTTCCTTAAGATTGTCGTTAATTCTAAAATAAACGTTTTTCCTCGATAGCTCGCCTAGCTATGAGTTCTTCTAACCTTCTCTCCTAAAAAACTCTTCTCAGTACGAACCCTCAATTCCTCTTACTCGCCCTACATAGGCTTCATAAGATTCCAGAGGACTCATTTCTCTTGAAGAACATAGAACAAACCAACCACTGTTTTCTAATTCTTTGAAAACTTCAAGGTTCGCTTCAAAATGGAAATTTCTTCTCGCTTCATCTTTTTCTTTTTCCCATGTATTGACATATTTTGAATCTGGTAATGTTTCAAATCGCTTTTTAGTGGAAATAGCAGCACAAGCTCTATGAATTTTATTCGATAAGCGGAGAAGAGATTCAGGTTTTTGGATCAAAATAGACATAAAAAAATTTATTTTCTCTTTTTATGGAAGTTCCAAATAAAGGATGGCCCACTATAAAGTGATTATAAGTAGGTGTGAGATCTTCTCGGAATATTTCAATGAGTTCTTTAAAAGCTGTGGTAGGCTTAGGAACTCGAATGAGGTAGTCGAGACGATCTCTTTTTTTTCGATTGTTTTCAAAATGTCATTTGACCAAAAACCTGTATCCATACAAAGCAACCCACTTTCAAACTCTTTTTCTTCTAAAAGATCAACTAGAATTGTAGCTTGAGATTTATCGAGAAGTGAGCCATTATACTCTTCAAAATAAAGAGGAATTCCTGTCTCACGATCCGTTATAAATAACTGGCCCACATAAGGAGTATGGGTGTGATCTTTATTAAACTCAGGAGAAGCTAAAAACATATCACAAGTCGTAGAAAAATTTGTGGAATCAAGATCTATAATCGCTTCTGTTGTGTGAGTAAAGTTACTTCTATAAGAAAGAAGAAAGTCTTGAAAAAAGGCTTGAATTTCTTTTTCTTGATGGCTCAAAGTCTTGTAAAGATTAGATATATGAGAGTCAAAAAGAGCTTTATCTAAGCCATCAAAGCAGTGAAAATGAAAATCATAAAATCCGTCTGCTCCTAAATTATCTTCACATAAATTGAAAAGACATAGAGTTAAGCTCTCTAAAAATTGGTTAGAGAAGTGCTTTTTTAAAGGCTCATAGAGTCCAATGAGTTTAGCCTCTTGAATCATAGCTAAATAGGGAAGATAAGAAAGGGTGTCGCTACGATTTAGAACTGGTTGGAGAATATCAGGAAAAAGTTGAGAAAAATTGAAGTTAGGTTGAACTAAACCAAGTTGTTTATCAACAATTTTTCCGACACAAACTCTTTTAGGACGAGAATATTTTTTAGAGGGATCATAAAAAGAGCTAATGGTATAGTAAGCATAAGAAACACCAGACTTGATACCGTTAAAAGAAGAGAGCTTTTTTGCATCAGAACTTGAACAATGGTCTCAAAATACATAAAAAGAACTTCCTAAAACAGAGGATAAGGGATAGAAAAAGAGACGTAAAGAAATCGAAAAGAAAGAGAGAAGGAAGGGGAACTTCCTTCCTCCTCCCTTTCTTTTTTGGTCTATTCATTTCGAGGCATAATCTTGGTAAAAATTTAAGAAGAAATTTATCCCTTTCTAGGAGAAAGGATGCTACCCTTCAAATGCCAATTTATGTGGACCCGATCTCGATCTAATTTCATTAAAATCTAGTCCTTTTTCTTTTATTGGCACTTATCTAATTCATTTTTACGACTCTCAAGTATTATATTATTGTAAATAAAATTAGCGAAGTAGATAAAATATTAGATTTTTTTATAAACTAGGTTAAAATTTTGGGACGAATGGTTTATAAGCCACAAACAAAGGCATCAAGCCTGACCTATAAATTCAAAGATAGATTTATTCATAAAGTAAAAGCAAATAGAAATCTTACTTTATGAAATGGATTCAAGAATAAGAAATAATTTCTAAGATATTTTTAGAATTTTCGGATTGAGGTTTGAATTTGAAGAAAAAAAAGAGCCGAGAAGTAAATTTATGTACGGCCCTTTTTTTTCTTTAGCTTTAGAAATCGACGTTTTGACGTCGTAAGCGCTTCTTTTTCTTGGATTCAGGGAATTCTTCTTGGCAAGATGGTTTCTTTTTAAAATGCCTAGGGTGGGGATTGGCTTTATGAGCTAAAACCATCAAAGCAGCTGTTGATAAAATGTCGGTAAAGAAGAAAAACTGCAAGACACCTAAAGCGATTCCCCAAGATTGGACAACCATCTTTGCTCGAATCATTTTCTGAATGCAGAATATGGTGTGAAGTGAGGTAATGGCTAAAAGAACCCAAGAAAAATTGGCAAACATAGCATTTCCACTTTGGCGAGAGATTAAGTAGTTGAGAAGTATTTCTGGGATTAATGCCATTTTTTCAAAGAGTACAAAAGAAAGGGTCCGTTCTATCGCTGCAGGAAAGCGAAGTGAATAAAATGCACTGCCAAAGGCTAAAATTGCAAAGAGAGTTAAGCCAACCATCATAACGGAAGAGTAAGCTGTATTGGCGGATAAATAAAACAAGTGACAAAAGACCACTAAACCATACAAACAAAATCCAGGCCAATGAACTTTTATTTTTACCGCATACGCAAACATCAATAAAAATCCAGTAATTAAGCAAGAAATACACATGATGTAGGTCTGTGTTCCATCCACAAATCCCATCATCAAGGAACACATCCATAAAAGGACTTGGGCAAAATAATACAAAATCGACTCCATCCCTTCACCTGCTACTCAAAATATGGACAAAAATCTCTATATTGAGAAAACTCCTGCTTCATCCTGTAGGCTTTCGATTAGAACAACCTACTCACATGTTCTTCTACAGTCCACAGGCGTAAATTTCCGTATAGCCTACGGTACTTACTTTACTTTGTTAGACAATCTGATAAGTCAGACAATCTCTAAGGTTCAGGCTTGCATTGAAATCCCTGTCTGCTGTATATCCACATTGAAGAATATGTTCGCTCTGATAACTTCAAATCAAATTTGATAGTCCCACAGTTATGGCACGTTTTGCTTGATGGATAAAATCTGTCAACAAACCTTAGTTCAATACCATATTCCTTGCATTTTGCAGTTAGCTTTGTTCTAAACTCAAACAATTTCTGCTGGGCAATGGCCTTTGAAAGATGTCTATTCCTCTCCTCTGATGTTCAGATCTTCAAGGGTTATCCATGCTGGCTTGGTTTTCACCAGCTCTGAAATCACCTTGTTGATCTGTTCTGATACAGTCTAGTTTGTGATAAAGTTTTTGTACTTTCAGCTTTTGTTTTTGGATATTCTTTCGAGTAGCTTCTCCTTTCTTATTTTTTGGTAACTTTTTGAGACTTTCTTCCTCGAAAGTTTTCTCTGCTCTCGTTTCAGTCTTTTTTCAAGTTTCCTGATACGATTCGTTTTATTGATATTTTTATAAGTCCTGCCGTGCGAACAGACTGCAAAATCTTTTAGGCCTAAGTCAATGCCAATTCCAAAATTATTAAGAGCAGGCTTTTTAGTTTCTGCTTCTTTTACTAGAACAGAAACATAATACCTTCCAGCTTTCATGGAAACAGAACCACTTTATATGATATGTGTTTCCGGATTGGTGGGGATATAGCCTTTTTCCTTGAGTCTCACCCAACCAAG
>CAYTMK010000089.1:0-3925 GCA_964438885.1 uncultured Erysipelotrichaceae bacterium
TCAAAATGGCTGGAGTAACTGGATTCGAACCAGTGAAATGCAGGAGTCAAAGTCCTGTGCCTTACCGCTTGGCTATACTCCAATAAGTTGTCGTTCCTTATTACCTTGACTAGTATAACACGCTCTAAAGAGGTGTCAACACTTTTCTAGAAACAAAAAGAAAAAACGAAGACCCATGGAAGTAAAGGATCAACCTTTTTATCATTTGAGCAGAAGAAAAAAGGTTTAGAGAACTACAATGAGAAAGGGAGGATTTTAGGGGCTAAATTGCCTTAGTTTAAAAATAAAGATATAATCAGGTGATAGAAATTTTCCCTTGGTTATCGAGAAACCCTCGAAACAAATATAAACCAAAAATGAAAAGAAAGGAGAATTTATGGCAAAACAAGATATGATCGAATTGGATGGCTTAGTCACTGATACGCTTCCTAATGCCGTATTCAAAGTACAGCTTGAAAATGGACGTGAAATTCTCGCTCATGTTTCTGGCAAAATTCGAATGCACCACATTCGCATTCTTCCAGGAGATCGTGTAAGAGTGGACATTTCTCCCTATGATCTGACCCGCGGCCGCATTACTTTCCGCTACAAATAAAAGACCATTTTCATATTAAGTGAATTAAGGAGGTTTATTCATGGAAGTTTTTTCTAGAGCGACTTTTACACAACTTCCTGATGGTTCTGATACCCGTGGGACGTTCGTTCTCGAACCCCTTGCCCGTGGTTTTGGCACCACCATTGGAAACTCAATTTGTCGTACTTTGCTTTCTAATCTTCCTGGCATGGCAATCATCGGCTTTCGCATTGAGGGAATTCAACCTGATGCTCTTGTAGCTGATCAAATTGAAGAAGACATTGTTCGTCTTAAGTTAAATGCTAAATCTTTACAAATCGAGATTGATGCAGATGAAGAGGAAGAGAAGAAAAATGAAGTATTGACATTCCATTTGGATAAAGTGGAAGGTCCCTATACGGTTACTGCTGGCGATTTAGTGGCCCCCGAAAACGCCAATGTCATTGATCCAGATCACGTGATTTGTCACGTTAAAGAAGGCCAGAGTTTAGAAATGGATCTCTATGCAGGTCGAAGCACTGGCTATCGTACTGCTCTTGAGGTAGCTGAAGAATTTCCTTTGCCAGAGGGAACTATTTGCGTGGATACCGTTTTTACACCGATTAAATCGGCTGAATACAAATCAGAACCCACTCTGTTAGGACATGATACTAAGTACGACAAAGTGACCATTGAAGTGCATACCAATGGCACGATTATGCCTATTAGTGCGGTGAATGAAGCTTGTCAAATTTTAATTACTTATTTGGATGAATTAATTCCTTTTGGTCATTTAGATTTGACAGAAAGCTTTACTGTCGTTCTTCCTACTGCCAAAGAAGTGTCTAAATCTTCCTTAACGATGATTGAAGACCTCGAACTTTCGGTTCGTTCCTACAACTGTCTCAAACGAGCTGGCATTCAAACCGTAGAAGAGTTAACGCAACGCACCGAAGAAGACATGATGCATGTCAAGAACTTAGGAAAGAAGTCTTTACAAGAAGTGAAGGCTCGTCTTGAAGCTCTAGGCCTTGGATTTAAAACGTACGATTAATTCTCTCTTTTTGTGACGCTTTCAATGTGTGGCAACGCCTTTTTGGTTATGCCACTTTTTTTATGGTTAAAGAGAGAGTAAACTAGCTTCATGAAATAAGATGAAAGAAAATGAAAGGGAATGAAAAAAAGATCTTATAAAGATAAAGAAAATTCAAAAATTCTTTAATAAAATTAGTTTTAATTAACTTCTCTTTAAATAAAATAGAATTTAAAGTAACTAAGCCTCAAAAGAGAAGAATTTTTCTTTTCTCTTTGAGCATTTTAATATCTTCTTAATGTCAATAGCTTTAGAATAAAAGAAATTTTTGCTTTTTCTTTCAAGAGGTAAAAATTTCTAGAGAATCGCTCCTTTCATTTATAGAGCGTTCTTATGGTAATTTGCAAAAGAACCTACCCAGAAGTTTTGAACCCTTATTCCCTGATGATCTAAAAAGTTGGTGTTCTCATTTGCGAATTTCTGACAAGCTATATATTGTATTTTCCAGATATTTCTAAAGAAAAGAAATAAAATCAGGAAAATAAAAGCGATTTCAAATCAATTAGAAACAAAGTTATTCATAGCAAACTTTTTTAAGGATATGGAAAATAATCCTTGATGAGAATTCTTAAGAGGTTTATCATGTTTCTGAAGAAATGAAAGAGCTTTTTTCCATCATATTCTAACAAAAACAATAGCTCTTCTTTCCCTCAGAAGAGCTATTGTTTAAAAAATAAAAAAAGAAAGAGAGGCATAGATGTATGGCCAAAGATTACTTCCAAAACGCAAAAGATATTGTAAATACCCTTTTAGAAAACATGTCCAGTCATAACGAACTCGATGATTCTCAATATTATACTATCGATGTTTTAAACGTAGAGGATACTACCGCACGAGTAATGGTGTGCAACGAATATCGTTACCTCACTAAAGAAGCAGGAACTTGGACAGTGGTTCCTGAAAGTGAATTCTTAGCTAAAGCTGCGCTTTAGCTTAAAAAAGCGACGGGCTATGCTGTCGCTTTTTTGCGTATCTCTCTTTCTTTTAGGTTCAAATTCTTTGGGGATCTTCTTTTCTTGGAGGGATGGATAAAAAGATTGGGCATCTTTTAAAAGAAGATTTTACTTTTGCGTATAATAAAAAAGTCAAGAAAGTTTTAAGTTGAAAGACTCTTTTCTATGATTCTAAAAAAATAGAAAAGAGGGTTTTTCTTGAGGAATGAAAAGGTTAAGCGAAAGGAGGTTCGGCAATTCCTCTCTACCCTAGGTAGCTACCTTTGCCGAATACACTATGAGCAATTTCTTCTCTGAATTAGGAAATGATATCAAAAAAGAATGGGAAAAATTCGAAGACAACGTAAAAAAAGATGCGGAAAAACTTAAAGAAAAGTTTGAAAGCGATAAGTCTAAAGTCGAAGCCGACGCAGATAAAGAAATCAATAAAGCCAACGATGCTTTAGAAGCCGATAGTGCTAAAGCTGCAGCGAAAGCGGATCAAATTAAAGCAGATTTAGCCAATGAAGCCGATAAGGCTAAAGCAGACGTTAAAAAAGATGTCAACGATGCCAAAGCAGATGTAGCTAAAGTGGGTGAAGATGTCAAAAAAGACGCTTCAGAAGCAAAATCTAAAGTCGAAGCCTTTGGAGACCAAGTCAAATCCAACTTTGATAAAGGATTAGCCACTGTCAAAGATCAAGCTCAACGCATATCGGACAATGTCAAAGATGCAGTCAATAAAGGCGTCGCCACAGCCAAAGAAGATGCTAAAAAAGTCCAAGAAAGCGTTGAAAAATCCGCTACACAAGTAAAAGATGCAGCCGAAAATCTTGGTTCAAAAGCCAAAGCCGAAGCAGAAAAAGTAACCGCTGAAGCTAAATCTGATGTTGAAAAAGCTACAGCGGATGTAAAAGCGGAAGCAGCTAAAGTTTCTGCAGATGTCAAAGAAGACGCTACAAAAGTGAAAGATCATGTAGAAGTAGCTGCAGCTGATGTTAAAAAAGACGTAACAGAAGCGACAGATAAAGTAAAATCTGAACTCGATAAATAGTTTTTTTTAAAAAGAGATAGAGAAAAGTTCTCTATCTTTTTTAATTCTCAAAAGGGGCGGTAAGTTAGAAATAGATCACTTCTTTTTAGAAAATCTCCAGTGAATTTTTCCAATAGCTCGAAGCCATACTCTGCATTTTCTTGTGGTTCTCTAACCTAGAGAGTATGAAGATATCAATAAAATCGGTATAGTTTTTTGATCCAAAGTTTTTAAGAATATTGATTTTTTGGTCATTCTAAGTAGTATAAAGAACGAGGAGTGAGAAAGAACTTTATGGTCAAAAATAATATTGA
>CAYTMK010000090.1:0-3796 GCA_964438885.1 uncultured Erysipelotrichaceae bacterium
GTCTTCCCCATTGGAAAGGTGGCTTTGTAATGGATCTCTCTGTACAACTTCCAGGCTTGAACCTGAAAAATCCAATTATCCCAGCCTCCGGTACTTTTGGATTTGGACGGGAATTCTCCATGATTTACGATTTAAATGTACTTGGTGGTCTTTGCGTCAAAAGCATTACCAATTCTCCACGCTCTGGTAATCCTCAACCTCGTATTGGAGAAGCGCCTTGTGGAATGCTCAATGCGATTGGTTTAGAAAACAAAGGTGTTCAGTTCATTAAGCAACGCGAATTGCCTTTTTTGACTAAGTTTGATACCGAAGTCATCGCCAGTATAGCTGGATCCTCTCCCCAAGAATATGGAGAAGTCATCGCCCAACTTAACGGCGTGGATGTCATCAAAGCCTTTGAACTCAATGTTTCTTGTCCCAATGTCTTTGCGGGCGGAATGGCGATTGGTACCAATCCCGATCTATTGGTCGAAACCATTCGCATTGCCAAAAGTGAAGCGGATAAGCCTGTTTATGTAAAACTTTCGCCTAATGTGACCGATATTGTAGCGATTGCGCAAGCAGCCGAACAAGCAGGAGCGGATGGCTTGGTTCTCATCAACACACTTCAAGGCTTGCGTATGGATTTGCGCAGCGCTAAGCCTCTTTTGGGCAACCAAACAGGTGGATTATCCGGTCCCGCCATTAAACCCATTGCTTTACGCATGGTGTATCAAGTCGCCCAAAACGTAAATATTCCCATCATTGGCTGTGGTGGAATTAGTACTGCCGAAGATGTTTTGGAATTCTTATACGCAGGAGCAAGTGCCGTAGAAGTGGGAACGGCCAATCTCATTGATCCTTGGGCTTGTCCTAAAATCATTGAGGCTTTACCAGAAGTCTTGGCAAAGTATCGCCTGAACTCGGTTCAAGAAGCCATTGGAAAAGGATTGCCTAAAATGCGTTAAGGCTTAACACAAAAATTTTTATAAGGATCGAAAGGCTTCGTCTTTCGGTCCTTTTTTAAAAGAGGAGAAAGGAAATGAATACGAAAGGAGTGGCTTTCCTCCCCGTAAAAAAGAAAATAGACGGGTATTTCCTAGCCAAATTGTTATGAAGAAAAAAACCATTGTCGCCTTGGATTTTTCCAGTCGTCAAGAAGCCTTGGATTTTTTAAGCCAATTTGAAGAACCCATTGCCGTTAAAGTAGGAATGGAACTCACCTATGCCCAAGGACTTGATTTGATCAAAGAGATAAAAGCTTTAGGCCACGATGTCTTTTTGGATTTGAAACTTCACGATATTCCCAATACCGTAAAAGGGGGAATGAAAAATTTAGCCGCTTTGGGAGTGGATATGGTCAATTGCCATGCAGCGGGAGGCATTGCGATGATGAAAGCCGCCAAGGAAGGCTTGCAACTCGGCGCCAAAGAAGGACAAGAACCATTGATCATTGCGGTCACCCAATTAACCTCTACTTCCCAAGAGACCATGAACCAAGAGCAGGGAATTCCTGGTTCGGTCTTAGATTCAGTAGTACGCTATGCGAAAAATGCCAAAGAAGCGGGTTTGGATGGCGTGGTTTGTTCCGTTCATGAAGTCAAAGCTATTAAAGAGGTGTGTGGAGAAGACTTTTTAACTGTCACTCCAGGCATTCGTTTGGTAGACGACAGTGTAGATGACCAAAAACGCGTGGCCACTCCCCAATACGCCAAAGAGCAAGGTAGCGATTACATTGTGGTCGGTCGCTCTATTACCAAAGCCAAGGATCCCAAAGCCACCTACAACCAAATCGAAGCGGTGATGAGTAAGTAATGCAGGATTTATTTGGGTTTCGAAAATCCATTGTAGCCGGAATTTTGATTGCGATGGCTTCTTACCTGTTTTTAAAAGCTGAAGCTCCCTTAGGGGCTTTGTTGTTTGGATTTGGTTTAAGCTTTGTTTGTCTGTTTAAATTTGAGCTTTTTACAGGAAAAATTGGCTACTTTGGTCAACAAGATTTCCCCTATCTGAAAATTTTATTGGGAAATCTTATCGGCTGTGTTTTTGTATGTGCTCTGTTTTTTTGGGATGAAGACACTCGTTTGGTGGCTCAAAATCTGATGACAATCAAATCGGCCATGCCTTGGTATGTGGCGTTGATTAAGGGTGGTTTTTGTGGAATTTTGATGTTTTTAGCCGTATATAGCTGGTCCAAAGGGTTTCGGGCTGGTTGTTTTCTATGCGTTAGTGTCTTTATTCTCTGTGGCTTTGAACACTCCATTGCCGATTTTGCCTATATGGGCTTTGCGTGGCAGTGGAGCTGGAATTTTTTATGGATTGTACTTGGAAATGCACTAGGGGCTATAGCGTGCCGCTTGTTGGTCCAAGAGCAATCTTAGAACTACTCATCTTCTTGAAAATTTTCAGGAAGGGATTTTGTGACTCAATTTTAGATAAAAATCTAGTTCGTTCTAATCAGTCTAAGGCCCAGGCCCATAAGAGAAACAACCTAGATCGCCTTTAAGGCCAAAAAATGATGACTCAAAGGCCAAGATCTAGACGAAAAGCCCTATTCCAACGTATCTTGAAGTAGGGCTTTTTCTTTATCCATAATTGAACCAAGAGAAAACCATAAGGCTGTTTGGCTCAACCAATACAATTTAACTATTTTCATTTTTCGAGAAATCGAATTTATATTTGATAAATCACATGAATTAAGATATGATCTGGCGGGAGGACGCTATGAGTGTATGTTATAAAAAGCTTTGGAAGCTACTTATTGATAAAGAGATTTCAAAAACAGAGTTAAGGAAAAAGTCAAAGATCGCAGCTAGTACTATGGCAAAAATGAAGAATAATCAATATGTGGCATTAGAAGTGTTAGAGCGTATTTGCTTAGTATTAAATTGTACTTTAGATGATATTGTTGAGTTTTCAGAAAAAGAGGAGTTTTGATATGAATCAACCGACATTATTCGATTTTCTCTCTATGGATGAAAAAGAGTCCTCTTATTCCAAGCCAGAGTTTTTTTTAGACAGTACTAAAAATGTATTATCTATTTTTAGTGGTTGTGGAGGAATGGATATAGGGTTTGAAGGTGGATTTAAATGTTTACGAAGATCAATTAACGAAGATATTCATCCAGAATGGATCGAAAGTGGTGATCAAATTTGGGTAACTCTTAGAAAGACAGGGTTTCAAACTGTTTTTGCTGATGATATTCGACCAGATGCCAAAGCTGCATGGGTTTCATACTTTCAAGATATATATCCAAATGCTAATGATATTTATCATCTTGAAAGTATTGTTGATCTGGTTAAAAAAGCGAAAGAAGGAATTCCAGTATTTCCAAGAAATATTGATGTAGTAACAGGTGGATTTCCATGTCAAGATTTTTCCATTGCAGGTAAAAGAAGGGGATTCAATTCTAATAAAAGCCATACTGGCGAAAATTTAGATGTAGGAGAGCCAACAGTTGAAAATCGAGGACAACTATATATTTGGATGAAAGAAGTGATATCACTTGTTCAACCTAAAATTTTTATTGCTGAAAATGTTAAAGGCTTAACTAATTTAAATGATGCCAAAGAAATAATAGAGCACGATTTTGCTTTAGCCGCTGAAGGAGGATATATTGTTGTCCCTGCTCGCGTTTTACATGCCGCTAATTATGGGATACCACAATCCCGAGAAAGAGTAATTTTTTATGGATTTAAACGAAGCGCTTTAAAACCAGAGGCTATAGCTGCCCTTACTTCCCAAACAATACCTGATGAATATGATCCTTATCCCGTTGAAACGCATAATTATTCCATTAATGGAAGTCATTTAAAA
>CAYTMK010000091.1:0-3763 GCA_964438885.1 uncultured Erysipelotrichaceae bacterium
TATTGACATTTTAATTGAAGTTTCCACTCCTTCTCTTTTAAAAGAAGTCAAAAAACAGTTAGTTGTGTATAGCTATATTTGTATGGCAGAAAGAAAAAATAGAATATCTCTTAACAAAGGATATTCTGAAAAAGGACTGGCATTAAAAGTTTTCCACGTCTTGTGGGAGACAATGACGAAGTTTATTTTCGGGATTACTTAAACGCTTTTCCAGAAGTTGCTCAAGAGTACGAGTCTTTAAAATTGATCTTATGTAAAAAATATAAATTTGATAGAGATGAGTATACGAAACAAAAAACAGAATTCGTTACTAAATATACCCAAATAGCTAAGGATTGGATTAAAAGGGAATAGTTTTTTATTCGAGTTCTTCACATGGGCTGGTCTAAGAAAAACTCAAGTAAAAAAGGCAGCATTAAATGCCATCTTGGCTTGCTGCCTGAGAATAGATTCGTCGTTCAATAATGGGAGAATTCGCCTTACCATATTCGGATTCTAAATAATCAAAATAAGTTCCTGGCGTAATGATCCCTCGTAAGGATAAGACATCGGCCCCTACACTTCCTAAGATCATATCAGAAAACAAAACACAATTGTCTCCAGCGGCCCAATACGTTTTAAAAGCTCCACTTTTAAGCTTATAAAACTTGGCCCCAGTTCGATAATGTAAGCGACTGGGATAATCCTTTTCGAGTTCTCCAAGTTCCTGAGTGATTCCTAATTTCTCCAAAGCACTATACCAGCGTATGGAACGATGATGAAGTTCAGTAAGCTGTTCTTCAATTCGAGCTTCTTGTTCTGGAGTCGTTTGGATTGTGTATTCAAAGAGGGTATTGTTCTCATACTTCATTAAATTTGGACGATATAATTCCGCGGGAACGGTAAAGTAAACGCCATCTCCTAGAGTGCCAAATAAATGCAAGCTTTCCGAATCATAGTTACCATAAGAATAAACCAAGCCTTTCCAAGAAAAGGTAAAATGGCCAATCTTTTGAAATCCTTCAGGACCAATGTGTACCATCACGCGCAATTTAGCTGGTGTATCACGCTTGATGGTTTCAAGGGGATATTCCTTTCCCGTTCGGATTTGATTGTTCAAGTTGCGACAAACGACCTCCGGTAAAAAAGCAGCCATAAGAGTAGGCAAGGAGATATAGATTCCTCGACGCCAATGGTAAGAAGTTGAATGCTTTTGAAGGGTAGAAAGGGTCATCCGTACTGCCAATAAAATAAAGTATACCCCAAATAACCGCATGAGATTTTGAGTATCCACCATTTTTGTCCACAATAAGATGATTCCAAGCAAGGTATAACTCCCCGCTAAAATAAAGTTGCCTAAACTCACTTTAACTTGATTATGATAGTGGATCCAAATTTGAATGGCCATAACCACTCCAATGCCAAGACAATACCAACCAAAGCTTGTTCGAACAATCCATTCCGGTAGATCTTCGTTATAGTTTAAAAGCCAAGCAAAGCCTAGAACAAGGGCAGCAAAGAGGAGATCACTGCGACTTGAACGTCCACGAAAGAAAAACAAAAACAGTAAAAAACCACCATAGACGATAAGGGCGACCACCACCAAACGCAACATGAAATGAAAGGATACCGCAGGCATAAAAAAACAAAATACTCCAAAAACAAACAATAAAAAAGCCAAAAATAAGCTAGTCCCCAATTCCACCTTTGTGGCCCGATCCAGTCTATGAAAGGAACGCTTAGCGGTAGTTTGATTCAACACAAAGAACCCTTCCACTTTCTATAGTGACTACCCCTTGCTTGGTTTGAAAGGAATTGGAACAAGTATATAAATCACGCTGGTCCAAAAGTTGGTGATCGAGAGGATACAAAAAACCTTCTAACGAAACCACAGAAGGTTCATACGCAAAAAAAGAAACATGCAAATAGTTCGCTTTTAAGCAATGCCGTCCAGGTAAAAGGGTAAACAGGCGTTGATGTTCTTCCAAACAAATGACTTGTGGATATTTCCAAACAATACAGCGAATGTTGGCCAAAGTATGATCCAAGCGTTTTCCAAACGCCCCTACAAAATAAATCGTGTCGTAGCCCATTTCTACAGCCGTTTTCATCGCCATTTCAGAATCAGTTTCATCCTTAGCTACCGGCAAGATTTGAGTCGGAAAACCAGGAGAAGGGGGAAGAGTCCCGCTATCAAAATCTCCAATCGCCAAAAGACAGGGATGACCGGCATCGAGTATGTGTTGAAAGCCCGCATCCACTCCAATCCAATCGGCTTCTTGAATATCAGGAAGCCATGTAGCAATAGGAGAGACTAGGACGGCAATGTTGTGTTGTCTTAACAAAGAGAATCCACCGCCTCTTTAATATCCTTTTTGAAGACGTAACTTCCCGCAACCAAAGTGTCTACGCCCGCTTCTTTGGCTTGTTTGGCTGTTTCGCAATTGATTCCCCCATCGATTTGAATGCGACAGTTTGGGTTTTTTATTTGTCTAGCCTGTTGGAGTACTTTCACTTTTTGTAACGTTTCAGGAATAAAGGATTGGCCTCCATAGCCTGGGTTGACACTCATAACTAAAACCAAATCGGTTTTGTCCAATAAATCCAAAAAAGGCTCTATAGGTGTAGCGGGATTGACACTAAAACCAGCCATAATTCCTTTCTCATGGATGGAATCCAATAAGGCTTCAATGCGTGTTAAATCATTATCCAAGGCTTCTGTATGAAAAACGATGGAATCAGCCCCTGCTTTGGTAAAAACTTCCGAAAAATAGACTGGATCGCTTACCATTAAATGAACATCTAAAAACAAATTGGTTGATTTTTTGAACTGCTTTAAAATGTCAGGCCCAAAGGAAAGGTTTGGGACAAAGTGGCCATCCATCACATCAAAATGAATCCATTTCGCTTGGGACTCTTCAATGGCTTTAAGCTGGTTTAACATTTGAGTGTAATCCATAGAGAGTACGGATGGCGCAATAATGAGTTCTGGCATATCGTTAAAAGCCCGCATCTTATCCATGGTCGTGGGCGATCCTTTCTATTGAGGGGAACAAGAACCATGGAGTACGCCAGAAAAAGCCAAGCTCTCTTGGCTTTTTCTAGCGGTATTTACGAGGGCCACTGACGACTTGAACGTAGTCCTCATAAATATCTGGATTAATAGAACCTTCTTCCACTGCTTTCTTTACGGCACAACCTGGTTCATGGACATGAATGCAATCGGCAAATTTGCATCCTTGTTGCAAAGCATCCTGAAAATCGGGGATCACTTTAGCCAATTTTGCGATCTCTAAATGAGAAAAGTCTAAAGAAGAAAAGCCTGGCGTATCGGCCACGAGGCCTTGCCCAATAGGGAAAAGTTCACAATGGCGCGTGGTATGTTTTCCTCGTCCTAAGGCTTTAGACGTTTCTTGGGTCCGAAGCTGAAATGAGGGATCAAGACGATTTAAAAGAGAACTCTTTCCTGCTCCAGTTTGACCGCAAAGCACACTGATCTTGTTGCTCAACAAAGTGCGTAACTCTTCATCATCTGAACCAGGGTGCGAGTAAAATACTCGATACCCACTTTTTTCGTAGCGATCCAACAGCTCTTTGAGCTTGGAAAACTCTTCCGAAGTGACTAAATCCGACTTGGTAATACAAATAACGGGTTCAATGTTGCAAAGCAAAACGGAAAACAACAAGCGATCCAACAAGTGGACATTAAAATCCGGATCTTTCAAACTGGTGACCACTAAAGCTTGATCGACGTTGCAAACGCTTGGACGCAACAATTGATTGG
>CAYTMK010000092.1:0-3648 GCA_964438885.1 uncultured Erysipelotrichaceae bacterium
TTATCTTTAATTCTTTACACAATCTTCTTTTTACTTCTTTTAAACTTGTGTGTTTATTTAACTCTGATAGGGCAATATGATAGGCCCGACTATAAATTTCAATATAGTCTTCTAGAAAATCCGTTACATTGGGATACTCTGTCCAATCATTTTTCTTATCGAGGACTAAAGAAGTAGTTGCGGTATACGATGTTTCTGTAAATTCTAAGTATCCTTGCCAAGGAATCTTATCCATAAGCGACTACTCCTTTCTCAATCTTTTTTAACTACTTATATTAAAATTACCTAGTAATAGTTTATTTAGTTAATTTCTTTCTACTGTTATCAACCCTATTTCATTTTATGAGATGGTTCAATATTCTATCGTTCTTTTATAAAAGGTTAACAAATTTAAGTTAAAATCATTGACTTTTTCAAAGAAAAAGTTTACATAGATTTTCTCTTAATTTATACAGATTAGAGAAATATAAATTTTGTATTCCTTCTCTATCTAAATATAGACTAAAAAAAGAGTGAAAAGATTTTATAAATCAATTCACTCTTTTTTATTATCTAACTTGAACAGAAGGCATTGATGGATTGGTGTTAGAAGGCCATTCAAGGATTAAGCCAATGTTATCTACTGATTGATTTGTACCGATGATTTTATTGTAGTCTGCTGGAGTCAAAATCAGTGTTTCTCCTTCACCCTGAATCATTGTTCCCCAACTATTGCTGACTTTGACTGGAACTTGAAAGTCCAATGTCACTTGCCAATTTTCAATAGGAAGATTGGTAGGGTTTTCTAGAGAAAGACTGTATTTCACTACAGGACTATTCCCTTGAGACCAAGAATCCTCTTGTTTCAATTGAACTTTAAGCTTATCTCCTGTCGTAGTTTGGATTGGACTTGAGGGAGGAGTATTGGAAGCTATTGGAGTATTGAGGGTGATCACATTTTGATCTGGAGCTGGAATGGTTGTGTTGGTATAGGTACTATGAAACCATTGGCCTGAACCAGAAAGATCGGAAAGTGATAAAGGAATGCGTGCATTTGGAAGGAAAAGAGCCGAAGTTTCATTTTTATTGCTTAAGGCCCAGCCAACTCGACTAATTCCATATTGATTGAGCAATTCAATCCAAGCATTTCCTGAGGATGGATTTAACGTACCATTGCCATCGGCAGAACTGATGCCAAATTCACTCACAAAGATCGGTAAGCCTTTTTGGTGCGCTACGCGAACTTTCTGACGGATGTTGTCTTGATGGGTCGCTGCATAGAAATGGCAAGTGTACATGATATTGGTATATCCTACGAGAGGATCTTGACTTGCAATGTCTACATCTTGGCTCCAAGTTGGGGTGCCCACTAAGATCACGGCCTGAGGATCGGCAGCACGAATGACTGGAATGATGCGATTGGCATAGCGTTTGATTTCACTCCAAGAACAACCATTGGGTTCGTTGCAAATTTCATAGATAACCTGGGATTTATTAGCATACTTAGTAGCCATTTCCCGAAAGAAGACTTCGGCTTCATCGGCATGGGTATTGGGATTTCCATCCGATAAAATATGCCAGTCAATGATGAGGTATTGATTGGTTTGTTCAGCAAGAGTTACGCCTTTATCAATAAGGGCTTTGAATTGCTCTTTGTTTCCACCACTGCAATACCCACCATATTCTTGAGTATACAAAGCCAAGCGAATGATTTTCGATCCCATTTGATCTCTTAAAAATTCAAAGACACTTTGGTCTACAAATTCCGGCATGTAGTTCAATCCAAAGGTGGAATAGCCTTGTAAAACTACGGGTTGATTTTGTGCATTCATCAGTTGGGTTCCTTGCACATGCAAAGGGCTCAGTTCATTGGTAGTGTCAGGCAGCGCCATACCTTCTTTTAAGGCATACCAAGCGATGTCTTCATCGTGCCACCCCATTTTTACAAGCGCTTGGTGTTCGCCAAGGCTTGTCGTGTAATTGTGATTGCCCGTTTTGGCATTGGGATTGTATTCGCGATAGACGGCAATATGCTTAGCTGGATCGGAATACCAGCCAATTCCTTCATCTCTCCAACCTAAACGAACTAGAGTGTCTTTTTCATTTTCACTCAACGTATAGTGATGGTCTTGGCTATTGGGATTGTAGACGCGATAAACAGGATCTCCAGCTTCGGGCGCAATCCAGCCAACCCCTTCATACTTCCAGCCTCCCGCAGCAAGGGTATCTCGCTCTTCTAGGTTTGAGGTATAAAAGTGTTCGCCAGTAGATCGGTTATACAAGCGATGCATTTCCACTTCCCTTGGTTCAGCCATAAGAGTCGTAATCGGAGTTAAAAAACCAAAGACTAAGGAAGCACTCATGATCCACTTAAAGCTTTGTTGAAGAATAGACTTAGAATGTGAAAAGAAATCCATTATTCAACTCTCCTTTCTTTTAAAGGACTATATTTTAAATTTATTTTCTCTTTATTATTTTATATAAAAATATTAAATTAGTTTTTTAATGTAAGTACTTAAGTTTTAAAGATTAAACATGATTCGACTTCCTTCTTGACACACTTTTTCAAAATCTTGATCAAGCGCTGGTTTGTTATAAATCTTTACAGAAAAAGGATAATCTTCCAATTTTTCAACTACTTGATATTCTGGAAAATAATCTTCTAGATTATAAATAAAATCATGAAGTGGAATTTCTAAAATATTATCGAATTGATCCCCAATTTCAAAATATTGAATTGGGTTCCTATCGCGTACTCTCTTAGCTAAGATTAATCTCCATTCATTTTGATAACTATAAGAAGGTTCTTTTTTTAATAGCTGACTCCAATGAGGAGGCTGTGGGGATTGATGACGGCTAATATAATTTATATCTCCAAATAAAGCATATTGAATCGGAACTCCACTTTCATCCCAATTAAACGATTTCATAATTGCTTTTTCAATTTGGTATAAAAATAAATCTTTATTTTTTATGCAGAGTGCTACAGGAGGTTCTTGTGCTTCATAGCCAAATTCTTCTATTTTCGGGCTAGGCTTTTCTATGAGTTTTCTTTCATGATCAATTTTAAGATTATAGAGACACAATACATTGTTAGCTAAAAAATTATCACTAATTAAGGTAACTTCACCAATAATAGCTTTATTTAAAATTGGACCATCTCCTTGAGAAAAAAGTTGATCACGATCTTTTCGAGATAAAGTTCCAAATACACCTTCATGATAGTCTCCCCTCGCTTTGTCTTTATCACTTCGTTTTTCTAAATCAGCAAAGCTACTTAAAGGACTCATGAAAAGTTTACCCTCTTTAAAATCTTGAACATGCTCTCCCTTAGAAATTCTTACCAATAAAGTTTCTACCATTCTTATTCGATTCTCCTTAATTTGTAATAGAAATTTAAAATAATTAAAAAGAACTACTTTTTATAGTTTCAATATAAAAAGTAGTTCAAATTTTATATTAACAAGCTTTTTAAAGCTCTATCTTAAAGGCCTTCACGTTCAATCGCTTTTAAACGATCTCTACGACGTTTTGCATCAGCAGCAGCTTTCGCAAACATTTCATCGGCGCCTTCTTTTCCTTTGAGTTTAGCAAGCTGGGCATAGCGAGCTTCTTTCATCATGAAGTCTTCCATCTTAGAGTAATCTGGCTCTTTCTTGGAGTCGATCG
>CAYTMK010000093.1:0-3582 GCA_964438885.1 uncultured Erysipelotrichaceae bacterium
AAAGGCGTTCATTTTGCTGAAAAGGCGTTCATTTTTGCGAAAACGCGTTCATTTTGCCGAAAAAGCGTTCAAAAATTTTTGATGAGTGTTCAAAAATCATAGAAACAGCGTTCATTTTTGCCGAAAACGGTTCAATTTTGGACGGAAGCGGCTTATTTTGGACGGGAGTGATTCATCTGAACGGAAAGAATTAGATGCGGTGCATAGCGAAAAAGTCTACATACCGGCGTAATAATTATCTATTAGAGCGTCTCAGGGTCCGGAGTTGGGTTTTCGTCGTCGTCTTCATCGGCAGCCTCATCGGCATCGGAAGCGTCGGAATTGGAATCGTCGGCATCGTCGGCATCGTCGGCATCGTCAGCGTTGGGATGGTCGTCTTGGTCTTCTTCGAGGAGTTTTCGGAGAGAGTCGTTGAAAGATTTTTGGTCTTCGATGGAGAATCCCGGGTCGGAGACGAAGCGTTGCTCGAGCATTTTCAGGAAAAGCTCTGTATCGTCGTGCTTTAGCCAGAGGGTAGAACCATTAACTGGCTTTACAATAATGTTGGAGGCATTGAAAATTACTTTATATTTACCATAGCGCTGATGGAACCGGATTGCTTGCTCCAGATCAAAAGCCTCGTCAAGATCATCAACATTATTACGGATCCAGATGTCGAAAACCTCCTCCATTCTTGACTTCCGGAGAGCCTTAAGGTATGATTGGTTTCTCTTTCTCAGGGCCGCAGTCACTTCTTCAAGGCGATTGATGATCCTTTTGTCGACGTCGCCAATTTCGCCACCGTGAACGTACAGATTGCGCAGTTTGATTATATTGGTTAGTTCCTTCACCTCCTCTTTCCGAATAACACCGTCAAATGAAAGCTTACGCACCAAAGAAGTTAATCCCTCGTTGGCGACACCGCCGGATGAGGAAGGGAAAAAGGCTCTGACGGCACGTTCAAACTCACGGAAATACTCCATAAAGATAATTGGTTTCACCAATTGAGAGGAAGAGGGAGCAGGCGCGACAGATGGCTGAGCTTCAGGGGAATCATTCTCTTCTTTCTTTAGGTCGGCTTTAACTTTGTCTATCTGCTTGTCTCTCATAGTCCACCTTGAAGAAGGGTTAAGAACGGGGCCTACAATCGGGAAAATCAAAAAGATGGCAGCAATATTGATTCCCGTGAAGAAAATGAGAAGAAGCAAAATAGAAAAGGCGTCGATGGGCGACAGAAGCTCAAGATTTTGGAGTAGCCAAGCAATTTTCTCAGTAAAGAAGAGGAACAAGACATCAGCAATGATTGAAGCAGCGGAGAAACTGAAAAACCATTTGGCACGGATGTAGATTTTCTTTTGAAGAGGTAGTAAGATATCTGTAAGTGACGATTCTTTCTCTTGATCCTTATTAAGTTTCTGGTCAAAAATAGTGAGACCGGCCATTACGAGACCGGTCAGCGCCGCCAACACCTGAGGGAGTGTGGAGAAAATCCAATAAAGAGCTTCTTCCGAAACCATTAAGAGCATACAATCATCAGGTTATATGGCAAAATTAATAAAATTTTTCAAGAGCCACAATTCATAGCAGAGAAAATTAGAGGAATTGGAAAACAGAAAATGAATATTGAGAGGGGTATAGGAGGATTAACTATAACGAGCCGTCAACGGATTTTCTGGCATGGACTGTCAATGGATTTTTCGGAGGATTTTTTAAGAACGGCCAATTCCTTTTGTGCTTTTGACAATTGATCTCGTAATATACTGTTTGAGAAAGCCAAGGTAGCAATCATGTCGATGGCTTCTTCGAGTTTTCTTTCTAATTTTTTTGCTCGCCTATGCTCATCCGCAACTTTTAATTGGGCCTCCTTCTCACGAAGAATAGCTTCTTCGAGGCTGCCCCTGTCGAATTTGGCCTGGTTTTTAAGATCTGCACATTGTCTCTGTAGAAGAACATACTCTTCCTTTAGATTTTTTAAATCGTCTTCTTCTTGCATGATTAATTATAAGTAGCTTTTAAAAATTAACTAAATGATAAAATTGTTAGGTAGCCTTTCAGGTGAATATATCCTTGCTCGTCTTTTGGGTCTATTTTTAATTTTCATTCAGTCGTTTAGCCCGCTAAACTCCTTTATTCAAATTAAAAATATCCTTCAAAATACTTCGCAATTATATATTCATTAATTTTTATCAGCTACTTAGATATTTGTTTACTAAAGAAATCAGATCGACACTCTCTGAAAATAAATTTTCAAAAGGATCCTCATCATTAAGAAAGAATGAAGGAAGATGGAGTAAATGTATGTCTTCAGAAAGGGGAAAATTAGGATTGACTACCCAATGAAAAGAATCTTTACTGTTTTTACTTATGGTGTGATCGAAAGACAAGAAGCCACGATGACCGAATTTTGCGAATTCCGGCACGTAGATAAAGTTAAGATAATGCCGAAGCACATTAATGTTATTTATTCCTTCAAATTCCTCACCAAAGTTATAGTTCCGCTCATAAAACTCAACCGATTCTAATCCTTCAGCAAAGGTGGCAAGTTTATAATCGAAATATGATAGAAGCACATCATTGTATTCTTCAGCATGATTATAAATCCCGGTAAGCCTCGGCAGAGCAGGGTTTACATCCAAAATCTCTTCTATTTCAGGAAGCTTCATTATCTTCTTCCTGGCCTCAAGCTGCTCCTCAAAATGAGCTGCAATGTAATTAGGAAGAAGCGTTCCATCAGATGCCACGTGTATTGGAGTGTGGTTAATGACTACAAACCAATCGTAATCATTATTCAATATATCTTGTTCGGTTAATTCCATGGAAAATCAGTTTTGAATCTCCAAAGCATTTACACAGTTGAAGCAATAATCCCTCACTTGAGATGTTCGGACTCTATAGGCCGGAGTATAGGCCACTTGATTTATTGCCAAGGGATGATGACGATCCTTTCTCATGACCTCGTTGCAAGCTCTCTGTTCTGCACAGTTACCGAGATAATTTTTATCTTTTGCAGTCTTGTGGGCCAATTTACCCAACTTCTTTAACGCGCTTTTCAGAGGTTCGACATAATACCTTTCCAACTCCTCTTCAGACTTGTAGCCACAATTCATCTTAATAGACCAACGGCTATGGTTTATCTTAGCGATGCAACCGGCTATGATTCTTTCTTTTCGCATACGCTTAATGCGGAAACTCCGTTTAATTACTTCTCTTTTAAGCCATTCGGGAGATACCCCCGTATGGGGATAATGTGAAACTCGATATTTCATGGTATCATAAACTATTACTTCTTCTGCCCCGTTGGAATAACCAACAAAAGAATCGTTTACATGATAATGTGAGCTGTTATCTTTTGTTGTTATTAAAAACCAAGTTTAGAAAGCTACACCATTTTAACACTTAAGAGCCTCATTTAAAATGAGGCTCTTATGAAGAAACGAAAAACTTCTTTTAATATTTTACATCCATGACTAAACCTGGGTCAAACACTGGAACAAATATGGAAACAAAAACCACACCAAGATGGTATTTCGAGGAGCAAAATATTTAGTTATAGAGGGTGGTGTATTCTTTGGTGAAGATGAGGGTGTTTTTGGAGCCCTTTTC
>CAYTMK010000094.1:0-3580 GCA_964438885.1 uncultured Erysipelotrichaceae bacterium
TACGCCTTGTTCGAGCAGGGTTTCCAAAATGATTTCAGAACCGTTCTTTTTCATAGATTAAAAACCTTCCTTTGCTTCACGCTTGTGTTTAAAAAGACCCCTTTAAGCTATCCGATTTCTTAAAGGAGTACACAAACGGTCAAGCTCTTTGCACGATAGCACACGGCCTATAAAGGATTCAATGAAACGGAAAATGATTTCAAGTTTTCGTCTTACTTTTGCACTTTCTTTCACGAATTTTTAAGGGAACACTTTCTGAACACTTTGATTTTCCCCTGTTTTTCATCCTAAAAAAAAACGCAAGTCTTTTGACTTGCGCACTTTTCTCAATCTTTTTCTTCCAGCATATCTTGCATGGGTTCTTCAAAAGCACTTGGACCAGTCAGTCCATACCAAGCAATTCCCTCATCTTTCCAGCCTTGAGAAAGGAGAACTTCACGCTCTTGAAGATCACTTGTATAATGATGGGCTCCAAACAAGGCATTGGGATTGAACAAGCGATAAAGGGGTGTTTGATCAGAAGCAGCGGAGTAAAAGCCAATCCCTTCTCCTTGAAAGCCCCGCTCTTGTAAAGAGGCGTATTCTTGCGCATCCATCGTATAAAAGTGCTCTAAAGCAATGGGATCCAACACGCGATAGACAGGTCGATCAGAAGCACTAGGGGCTATCCAGCCTTTTCCTTCCATTTGCCACCATCCGGTTTTCAACAAAGTTTGAATTTCTTCCAAACTTTCTGTAAACAAGTGTTCTCCACTCAAAAAATTGTACAGGCGAAAAACTGTTGCGTGATCTTCTAAGGGCATGATTTGACTTGTAAACCAAGTTAAAAGATCTTCTAAGCGATTGAAAAATTGCGTATACTGCGCCTTTTGACTTTCTGGCAGGGATTGGTAATACGCATAGGCTTTGAGCAATTTTTCATAGAGTGTTTTGAGTTCTTCTTCGCTCAGCGCATCGAGATCCTCTACATTTGGCAGCGATCCCAACATAAAGCCCGTTTCTTGGGCTTGTATAGGGAAAGGTAGACTCCCTACACCCACTAAGCTCATCAAAATCCATAGCTTCCAGCCCTTTTTCATGATGTCCCTTCTTTCTTTTTTTTTAGACTAAAGGAAAAAGACTAAAAAAGCCAAGTTTTCATGCCTGAAAACTTGACTCAGTAGGAATATAGGGGTCGACTACCACTGGCGCTTGCGTCATAGGTGGCGTGATGGGATCGACAATCGGGGTAGCGGGCGCAATATAGGAATCCGATGTAGGTGCTTCGACGCTTGGAGGATTGATGATTGGCGTATCCGGAATGATGGGAACCACAGGATCAACGCTTGGCGTGTCGACTGGCACATCAACAATGGGCGTATCCACAATGGGCGTATCGACAATCGGGGTGTCCACTCCAGGCGTATCCACAATGGGTGTATCCGGAACGCTTGGCGTGGGATCCGGCGTGACTGGTGTGGTCGGGATATAGGTTGGATAGGTTGGCGTATACGTAGGGGTAGAGGAAGCATCATTGTTTTCTTGGTTAGGATAGGTTTGAGCCGGTGGATTCCAAGACTCCTCTTCCTCATAATTGGATCCCGCTACATAATCCGGATTTTCTAAGCGTTCAGCAGGTTCTTGGTAGTAAGGAGGAATGGGGGCTTCGTACTCCATAGGGGGTTCTTCTGGACTAGCACTTTCACTGGTCTGCGAAGTTTCTTCACTCGTTGGTGTATCTGTTTTAATGGGTAGCTTACTTTCATCGCCACTCATGATCACCTCGGTGTAGTATTGCGAATCGGCGGAAAGTTCCGCATTCAGAGTATCTTCTCCCATCGATTCCAAAAGCGTCAACGCTTCAGAATACAAACTCGTTCCAAGACCCAAACGATGCCCTTCAATTTTAGCGCCTAAAGCTTCAAGAATAGTGGGAAATAGATCCAACGTCGTAAATTGACGCGTCTTTTTGAGCCCATATTCTGGTCCGTTGAGAACTACGGCATAGGATTTGCGCGCATACTCTTCTGGAGTGGCTTTGCCTACAGATCCATCCATCGACAAATGATCTCCCGTAATGACAATCGTCGTATCTTTGTAGAAATCTTGCTTGGAGATCCAATCAATGAAGTTGGCCACTTGGCGATCGGTACAGGCAATGACATTTTTGTATTGCGAGTCATATTTATTTTCACAAAGATCACAAGGATATCCATCGGGAAAGTGGGTATCAGCTGTTAGAAGGGTAAAGTTAAAAGGTTGATCCTTCTGAGCAATGGTTTCAAGTTTTTCCTCGGCCCAAGAAAACAACTTGGCATCTTCAAATCCCCACCATACGTGATATCCAGCCGGAATCATTTCCTCTTTTAAAGCTGCATGATAGTCATAGATGGTGTAATCGCCATGTTGTTGGTAATAGTTCGAACGACCCGCAAAGGCTCCTTCCGAACCACACATAAAGAAATTTTTGTAGCCATTGCTTTGTAAGATTTCCCCTAGGGTAGTGACATGGGGTAAAAATTGGTCTTGATTTTTAAAGTTGCGATTAAAGGAATCATTGCCCACATTTAAAGGCAATCCAGCCGACATCGCCACCAGCCCCGCCACGGTCCAACCGGAATTGTTGGTGACAATTGCCCCGTTGAGTTCCTTGGTTTGGGCGGTTGAAAAATCGGTTCCCGATTTTGCGACTTTATAGAGGCTAGGAATCAAGTCTTCTTGATAAATGCCTCCGTTTGCTTGATTGGTAAAGCTCGATTCAAGGGATTCTACAATAATATGAATCAAGTTTCGCTTTTTTTGAGGAAACTCGATGGTGACATCCGTTGGTTCCACAAAGTGGTCTTCATACAATTGCGAGATCCGATTGACGTTTTCAACGTATTCTTGGATGCCTAGCACATGCCATCCTCGGTATAATTCGGCTCCAAACAAACACGAAATGACCACTGCCGTTCCAATGACAGAGCAACTAAAGATGCGCCCTGTTTTGGCCGCAAAAAATTCATGGTTTTCTTTTTTCGCTTTGTTTCGCTGCAAACACAGATAGATGTAATAGCCGAAGATCACCGTAGCAATGATCAACAATAGCCAATAGCTTTGAAAAAAGCCAGCTACAGCCGCTCCTACCGTCCCTTCCGCTCCTTCGGTTCCCGCATTTAAAGTATAGAGAACTTGAGAGAAACTCGTAATTTGGATGGTATCAGACAGATAATGGACAGTATAGGTTGCAATGCAGGTCAGCCAGAACACAAGGTAAATCAAAATTCCAAGTGTAATCCACATAAATAGCCCTTTCTTCAATAGGTCTGCTTAAAAATGGTATCAGATGATCAAATCTGTGCAAATCATTTTAAAAAAAACCGAGTTAAAAAGCTTGACGACACAGCCTAGTCCAAAGAAGAAAGAAGCTGAAAAAAGAAGTGTAAGTTTCAAAAAAAAACGCCCAAACGGGCGCTTTTAGATCTTACGATCGATTTTCGGTCACTTCCACTTTGACTTTTTGACCATCCGAGTCTACATCATAAGTGATTTTAGAAAAGCTGTCAAGATCCTCTAAGAGGATGTCACGCACGGTGTCAAACACTTCATCTTGACGAGA
>CAYTMK010000095.1:0-3540 GCA_964438885.1 uncultured Erysipelotrichaceae bacterium
GGGATGATCCTGGCAGAGGGTCCGTGTACAAAATGAAAGGCAACTTTTCCCCGTATGCGCGAGGATGCTCCTCCTCCTTTAGAAAGAAGAATCGAGCTTTATAAAAAAGAGCTTTAAATCTCTTTATAACCTTCTAGCTCGACAGCCAAAAAACATGAAACAAATTAACACTCCCAATGCTCCTGCAGCGATTGGTCCTTATAGTCAAGGTATGGCTTTCCATGGTTTGGCTTTTACCTCAGGACAAATTGCACTTGATCCAACCACTGGTGAAATGGTAGGATCTGACATCAAAACTCAAACCGAACAAGTTATGAAAAATCTGGTGGCCGTTTTAGAAGCAGCTGGTACAGACGCAGCCCATGTCTTAAAAACCACTTGCTTTTTAGCGGATATGAATGATTTTGCCGCTTTTAATGAAGTCTATGGTCAGACCTTCACAGGAAAACCTGCTAGAAGCTGTGTAGCTGTGAAAGAACTTCCTAAAGGGGCTTTAGTCGAAGTAGAAGCCATCGCGCTCATGAAAGGTCCAATGGGACCAGATGGGCATCGTCCTCATGGCAAACCAGCTATGATGGATGAAAATGGGCAACCCATCAAAGCGCATCACCATAAACATCATCACCATCCAAAAGACAATTCAGAGGGACAATCCTCCGCATCTCAAGAAGTAGCTGAATAACAGATTTCTTTAAAAAGGGGCTAACCTATAGAAAATTTTAAGGTTAGTCCCTTTTTCTCTTTAAGATGAATCATCGTTTTTAGTAGTCTGTTTTTTCTTTTTTGAAAAGTGAAGTCTACACTTGGTAGAATCTGTAGCAAAAATGAAGTGGAATTTTAAAAATTCGACTCTCATATAAAATAAAAAAAGAGGATGGATACTTGGAAGAAGTGATCTTGTTAAGCCTTCGTTTAAAACGGCTAAAAGAAGGAAAAATTCGGATTAGAAGAAGATAAAAACAGTTATTTATATAATCTTGATAGGTGAAAATAAAGAAGTAAGTTTTGAGCTAAACATAGAAAAAAGAGGTTGCAACAGATAGGAGTGAGTCTGTTATAACCTCTTTTTTGTTCTTTAATTCTTCTTTTTTTTAAGATAGGTTTCAAAAGTGTTGGTTTTCCCTTTAAAGAAAATGTGCTTTACTAAGAGCAACCTTTGTTCCTTGACATCCGCTTTTAAGCAAACGCTGGCTTTTCTTTCTTGACAATTCTGCTAGAATAGAGATTCAAGCCAAACGCCTAGAACTAGGCTTCTTTTTTTGTGGCTTGTCAGGCGTCGCGTCAGAAAGGACCAAAGTCGCCAACAGAAAGGAAGGTTCGGGTTTTTCTTGATATTTGAACCCGATGGATCATGAGAAACAAGAAAGATTTGTCGATTGTGATTGCAACGATTGCCTATATTCTTTTTCTTGTCGCCTGTATTTTAATTTATGCAATCGACTACATTACTAATGTTATTCAAGTGGAATCCTTTTCCCAGTTCCTCTATACGATGCAAGTGGGATTTGGAGGAGCGAGTAACACAGTATGGCAGATTTTAGAAGGCTTTGCGCTGTCGTATTTGTTGTGGATTTTAAGTGCCACGTTTTTATACATCATTTTTGTCCGCGCGGCGTGTAAAGAGAAACAATATCGGTTACAAGGAAGAGGATCATATTGTTCAAGGTATACGATTGTCACCCTTAATAGCACGGTTTTAATTGCAGCCGCGATCTCAATGGGGTTAGTGGTCTGTCAAATTCGTCAGGGGTATCAAGCTTTAAAAATTGGCTCTTATTTAGAGGAGCAAAACATCGTTTCGACTTTATATGAAGACCATTATGTTAAAACAGATTCCTCTCTCTTGTCTTTTCCTGAGCAAAAGAAAAATCTGATCTATATTTATATGGAATCGATGGAATCCACCTTTGCCTCCAAAGAGCAAGGAGGGGGTTTTGAAGATTCCTTGATTCCTAATTTATATGACTTGGCCATGAAAAACGAAAACTTTCAAGGAAAGTCTTCTTTACTCAATGGAGGTCAAGTAACCAATAACACGAGCTGGACCATAGCAGGGATGACAGCCCAAACTTCTGGAACGCCTCTAGGCGTTTCCAATTCCAAATACAATCATTCTTTTGATGAAGAAACGCAGTTTTTGCCAGCTGTTGTTACCCTTGGAGATGCCTTAGAAAAAGAAGGCTATCAAAATGTCTTGATGTGTGGTTCTCAAGCGAGTTATGCAGGGCGGGCCAACTACTTTCATCAACATGGAAACTATAAAATCTTTGACTTGGATGCAGCCCATGAAAGTGGGGTTTTGCCAAAGAATTACCATGAATGGTGGGGGTTTGAGGATTCTAAGCTCATTGATCTTGCCAAAGAAGCGCTTTTAGAGCTTTCCAAAAGCGCCCAACCGTTTAACTTTACGATGTTGACGGCCGATACCCATTTTAAAGATGGTTATTTGTGCCCTGAATGTGAAGATGTCTTTGAGGAACAATACAAAAACGTGATTCGCTGTTCCGATAAACGAATGGCTGAGCTTGTTTCTTGGATTCAAGAACAAGATTTTTACGAAAATACAGTCATTATTTTATCGGGAGATCATCTGTCAATGGATGGCTTGATCAATCAAAGCGTTGGTTTAAATTTTCCAAGAGAAACATTCTTCTGTATAATCAATGGTCCAGAAGTAACTCAAACCACTCGCCGGGCGTTTACGACACTTGATCTTTTTCCCACGACTCTTGAAGCAATGGACATCGAGGTAAAAGGAGAGCGGTTGGGTCTTGGTACGAGCCTTTATGGTCAAAAACCAACTCTTATTGAAGAAAAAGGCTTTAAATGGCTCAACGATCAAATTACTCATCGCTCTATACGCTTTGAAGAAGAAATTCTTGAAGGCGATGGTTTACAACCAAATGGTGAAAGTCGTCAAAATACTCCGGTGGATCGCAGCTAAGCGAAAAAGAGAGCTAGAGATAAATCTAGCTCTTTTTTTTCTTCTTTTTTATAGTCCTAGGATCAACGAAAGAAAAAACAAAGAGCGAAGTGGCTTCGTATTTTTTCTGAAGAGCATTTAATTTTCCAAAAACCATTATGGCTTTTTAATCTCTTCTTTCTTATAAAGTAGAAAAGGCACAATTTCCTAATTTTTCAAAGGAAAAATTCCTAGATCCATCATTGTAAATCATTCTTCCAATGGAAACATCCAACAAAAAGCTTTGGAGAAAATACCTTGGATATGAAAGCACAAGGATACTCTCTACTTGCTTATGAATACTAAGAAATCCTGTTCTTGCTTGGAGGATCCCAATCATAACAACGGCCTCTTTCAAATTGCTTTTTACTTTTTAGGACTATAAGGACATCATTCCAAAATTCACCAAACTTAATCTTAGAAAAGAAAATCTTGAAGGATTTTGAATGTCGATGAAGGGAATTGAAAAATGAGAAGTAGAAAAAAGTTTTTGGGTTAGTAGTAAGGTCAAGAAAGTCAAAATAAAAAAGCGAACCCTTTCGGATTCGCAAAATGATCAAATGGAGCAGGTGAGGAGA
>CAYTMK010000096.1:0-3530 GCA_964438885.1 uncultured Erysipelotrichaceae bacterium
GAAGATGGCAGCGTCTGGAAGGGCAAAGGCTTTGGAGCCGATACCTTTCAAGTCGGTGAACTTGTCTTCAATACGTCGATGACAGGCTATCAAGAAATCATGACCGATAATTCCTATTGCGGTCAGATTGTTTTGATGACCTATCCCTTAATCGGCAATTATGGGATCAATCACTACGATTGGGAAAGCATCGAACCCGCTGCTTTTGGAGTCGTGGTACGCGATCTTTGTGAAAACTATTCCAATTGGCGCGCGGATGATTCCTTTGATGAATTTTGTAAACGTGAAGGCATTCCAGGCATTCAAGGTGTAGACACTAGAGCTTTGACGCGCCGCTTACGCGATAAGGGAACGATGAAAGCCATCATGGCCAATCCCGATGCCAACGTCGAAGAGCTTGTGGAAATGCTTCAAAACGCCCCCGATCTACACGATCAAGTAAAACGCGTAAGCACCACCAAGCTCTACTCTGTACCGAATCGTGGATTAAAGGTGGTTTTAATCGATTTTGGTTGTAAGCTTGCGATCATTCGTGAACTTTCGGCTCGTGGTTGTGACTTAGTAGTCGTACCAGCGGATACGCCAGCGGAAACCATTTTAAACTTCCGTCCCGATGGGGTGATGTTGACCAATGGACCAGGAAATCCAGAAGATGCGGATTTTGCGATCAAAACCATTCAAGATTTGATCGGTCAAGTGCCCGTCTTTGGCATTTGCCTTGGTCATCAGCTCATCAGCTTGGCTTGTGGAGCCAAAACTTACAAGTTGAAATTTGGTCATCGTGGGGGCAACCATCCGGTTGTGGATTTGCGCGATGGTCATGTGGAAATTACCAGTCAAAACCATGGCTATGCGGTGGATCCCGCTTCGCTTGAAGGAACGGATCTTGTGATGACGCATCAAGCCTTAAACGATAAATCGTGTGAAGGCGTAGCGCATACTAAATATCCGGTCTTCTCGTTGCAATATCATCCCGAAGCCAATGCGGGACCAAATGATTCCAAACAGATGTTTGATCAATTTATCGATGTCATGAAGGAAGAAAAGGAGAAAAAGAATGCCTAGAAGAGACGACATTAAAAAAATTCTCGTCATCGGCTCAGGGCCAATTGTCATTGGCCAAGCTGCAGAGTTTGACTACGCTGGAACGCAAGCTTGCCAATCTTTACGCGAAGAAGGCTATGAAGTCATCTTGATCAACTCCAATCCGGCGACCATCATGACCGATTCCGTCGTCGCAGACCAAGTCTATATTGAACCCATCACGCTCGATTTTGCGAAGCGTGTCATTTATAAAGAGCGTCCCGATGCCATTCTTGGCTCCCTTGGCGGCCAGACGGGTTTAAACCTCGTTGTGGAATTGGCTGAAGATGGCATCTTAGAAGAGTGCGGCGTAGAAGTATTGGGTACTGACTTAGCGGCTATTAATAAGGCAGAAGATCGTGAATTATTCCGCGCTTTGATGAATGAAATCAACGAACCCGTTCCTGAAAGCGACATCGTCCATAGCGTAGAACAAGCCGTCGAGTTTTGTAAGAAGCTTGGCTATCCTGTCGTTGTTCGTCCTGCCTATACTCTTGGGGGAACAGGAGGTGGCTTTGCGGACAATGAAGAGGAATTGCGCGCCATTTGTGAAGCGGGATTAAAGATCTCTCCCGTTCATCAATGCTTAATTGAGCAATCCATTGCGGGATACAAAGAAATCGAGTATGAGGTCATGCGCGATTCCAACAACAGTGCAATTGTCGTGTGCAACATGGAAAACGTCGATCCCGTAGGCATTCATACAGGAGATTCCATCGTCGTGGCTCCTGTTCAAACCCTTACTGATCGTGAAAACCAAATCTTACGTAGTGCCTCTTTAAAGATCATTCGCGCCTTGAAGATTTGTGGAGGATGCAATGTACAGCTTGCGTTGGATCCTAAAAGCTTTAAATACTACGTCATCGAAGTGAATCCCCGTGTCTCCCGCTCTTCTGCCTTAGCAAGTAAAGCTACAGGATATCCCATTGCGCGGATTTCTGCCAAATTGGCGGTAGGCTTAACTCTCGATGAAATTTTAAATCCCATTACGCGGACTTCCTATGCTTGTTTTGAACCCGCCATTGACTATGTGGTATCGAAATTTCCTCGTTTCCCCTTTGATAAATTCCCCAATGCGGATCGCCACCTCGGCACGCAGATGAAGGCTACAGGAGAAGTGATGTCCATTGGACGGACAATGGAAGAATCGTTGCTCAAAGGTGTACGCTCCTTGGAGATGAAAGTGGATCACCTTTATTTAAAAGATTTAGAGGAAATGACTCCAGAACAAATCAAAGATTTGATTGTGGGACAAAGCGATTTGCGCATCTTTGCTATTGCCAAAGCATTGCGGGATGGATGGATGAGTGCGCAAGAAATTTACGATCTCACCAAAATCGATCTATTGTTCCTCTACCACATTGAACGTATCTTGCATTTGGAAAAAGAAATGGAAAGCCATCCCTTCGATGTAGAGGTTCTTCGCGAACTTAAACGTCATGGCTTTGCAGATTCTTACATCGCCAAAGCCTGGAACACTACCGCCAAAGAAGTCTACGATTTCCGTCATACCCATGGCATCATTCCTGTTTATAAAATGGTAGATACTTGTGCTGGAGAGTTTACCAGTGCTACGCCTTATTTCTACTCCACCTATGAGCAAGAAAACGAAAGCCTTCCTTCCGAAAACAAAAAAATCGTCGTTCTTGGCTCTGGACCCATTCGCATTGGCCAAGGTGTTGAGTTTGACTATGCCACTGTGCATTGTGTAGAAACCTTACGCCAAGCAGGCTATGAAGCCATCATCATCAACAACAACCCTGAAACCGTTTCTACCGACTTTTCGATTTCGGACAAACTCTACTTTGAACCTCTCACGACTGAAGATGTCATGGAAGTCATCGATCTTGAAAAGCCAGAAGGGGTGATCGTGCAATTTGGTGGTCAAACCGCCATCAATTTGGCTGCCTCTTTGGCTGAACATGGTGTTCCCATTTTAGGAACCAGCCTTGAAAGCATCGACCAAGCGGAAGACCGTCATGAATTTGAAGCGATGCTTCAAAAACTCAATATTCCTCAACCCCAAGGAGAAACGGCCTTAACCGTCGAAGAAGCACTTGAAATTGCTGGTCGCATTGGCTATCCCGTTCTCGTCCGTCCTTCCTATGTCTTAGGCGGACGAGCCATGGAAATCGTGCATAATGATGAAGAATTGATCAAATACATGGGACAAGCCGTCAAAGAGATTTCCCATGATGCGCCTATTTTGGTTGACAAATATATTGTGGGAAAAGAACTCGAAATCGATGCCATTGCGGATGGAAAGCATGTCTATATTCCTGGTATTATGGAACACATCGAACGCGCAGGCGTTCACTCTGGAGATTCCATTTCAGTTTATCCGCCTCAAACCATCAATGAGGAAGTGAAAAAGACCATCATCGATTATGCTACCCGTATTGGTGAGGGTTTTGGGTTCATCGGTTTATACAATATTCAATTTATTG
>CAYTMK010000097.1:0-3513 GCA_964438885.1 uncultured Erysipelotrichaceae bacterium
TCAAGTAGCCTTGGCATATATTGATTGGAGGAAACAATAATGTTGAATGTGACCAAAGGTGATTTCTTGCATCTCATGACCTCCTTGGCCCAGACATGTAATACAAAATGGACACCTGCTCAAGTTCGTCAAAGCGCTGAAGAAATTTATACGAATTCTATTCCTAAACGGAGTGGTAGCACGGATCGTTTTGTATTGAGTGGCTATGTGGTATTGTTGGAGAAACGAGTTCCCTATGAAGTTTTAGCCGATCCCCAACAGCTTCTTAATATAAACTTTCTATTGTCCAAAAAAGGAATGGAACTTTATCTGCGCAATGAATGTGATTATTACGGATATCCAGTAGAAAAAACAAATATTGAACTCAAGCGAATTATGCGTTCCTTTTGTCGCTTTGGATGGTAATTTAAAAAAGCGTCTTTTAAGACGTTTTTTTTGTTTTCTCATTTCAATTTCTTGGCGCTAAAGAAGAAAATTAGCCTTAGGATGAAGAAAGTAAAAAGTACAGAATAGAAAATTAGGAAGAAAAATGAAAATATGGCGTAAATTGTGTTATTTAGGATGGATTCTCCTCTTGTGTTTTTCTTTTTGTTTAGGGGGATGTGCTTCCCCTTCTAAAATCCGCATAGGAGTGAGCGAAAATGGATATGATCAATTGATTGGATGGATGATTCGGGAGCTAGCCATAAGACAAGGGTTAGAATGCCAAATGTGTGAAGTATCTCCAGGTATTTTAAATTTACAACCCGCTTTGGAAAGCAATTCTTTACAAATTGGTATCGAATTTTCTCAAACGGCTTGGAAAAGCGTTTTGCACCAACCGACTCCCTATCAGGCCAGTGATTTGACGCATTTGCAACAAGACTACAAAAAGCGAAATTTGTACTGGTATCCCTTGCCTATGGTGAAGGATCATGATTCTCTTGCTACGACTAAAGCGATCGCTTTAAAATACAATCTAGAAACAGTAAGCGATTTGGCGGCTATTTCTGAGGAATTGACTTTAGGCGCTGCGACTCAATACTTTGAAGAGGAAGATGGCTATCCTTTAATGGCACAAATTTATGGATTGAATTTTGGTAAAACCATCAATTTATCCGCTTCTGATTTAGTGGCTACTTTATTAGAAGGAAAAGTCGATGTTATTCCTTCGCGCTTTTTAGATGGCGCTTTTCAGAAAGCAGAACTTGTCTTATTGGACGATAATCTAGGGGCCCATGAAGATTTAGTAGCAGGTGTTGTGATTACACAGCCTACCATTATGAAAAATCCAATTTTAATAGATATTGTTCAATCTTTAGGGAGAGTTTTACAGAGTTCTCAATTGACGGTATATCTTAAAAACATTGCCCTTGGTAATGCAACTCCTCAACAAGCTGCCTTGCAATTTTTAAAAGCTAAAAATCTTATTTACGAAAAGCCACATTAAAGAATATGAGAAGTAAACACATCCTCAAGATGTGTTTTTTATTTATGGGATAAAAACAATATGTGAAATATTCTTGATTAAAAGAAATGTTTTACGCAGAAAATGAGCATTTTAAAAGGGATATTTTCCAAAAAGAATTATAAAAAATTTAAGGTGAATAACATTGAATGATAAATCTTCATCAACTAATTCTTGAAAATCTAATAATAATGAAAATTTGAACTAAATCTTTTTCGTAATAGGAAAAGATGAAAACTCAAGCTTATTTTTCTTCGAAAAAATAGACAAATAATTTCTTAATTAGAAAAAGTGTGAATTGGTGGCACCGTTTACATTCCTTGTTATAATTTCACTATAAAAAGTTTGGGATAAAGACCGAATAATTGTGGTGTATTTTCGGTTTTCCAAACGAAGGAGGAAATAATGAAACACTGGCAAAAATTTGCCTCAGCCGCCCTCGCTGGTACGATGCTCCTTGCTGGATGTGGTAGTAGCGACTCCGACGCTGACAAATCAGGTGGAGATGGTTCTAAGGGGACTGTTTACTACTTGAATTTCAAACCAGAAGCTGATGAAGCCTGGCAAGAAATGGCGAAGAAGTACACAGAAGAAAAAGGTGTAGAAGTCAAAGTCGTAACGGCAGCAAGTGGTAACTATGAAACCACTTTGATGTCTGAAATGGGTAAAAGTGGGGCTCCAACTTTATTCCAAGTGAATGGTCCTATCGGACTCAAAAACTGGTCTGACTATGCCTATAACCTCTATGACACACCTGTATTCAATCAATTGACAAGTGATAGCTACGCTTTATATCTTGGGGAAAAATCTGATAATTATGTAGCTGCTATCGCTTATGCGATTGAATCGTATGGTTTGATTGTGAATACTAAATTGCTTGAAGAATCTGGCCACACCGTAGAAGAAATTCAATCCTTTGCTGATTTAAAAGATGTAGCGCTGGATATTGCTCACCGTGCTGATGAACTTGGCTTTACCGCTTTCACTTCCGCTGGTATGGATGGTTCTTCTGACTGGCGCTTTAAAACCCACTTAGCGAATTTGCCTTTGTATTTTGAATATCAAGATGCAGGTGTAGATGATGCCAATGAAGTAACTGGTAAGTATTTGGATAACTATCGGGATATTTTTGATCTTTACATTCACAATTCCACCACACATGGTAAAGATCTAGCTGGTAAAACAGCGGATGATAGTGAACGTGAATTCACCAGTGGCCAAGCTGTCTTCTATCAAAATGGTTCTTGGGAATACAGCAATTTGATCAATGCTGGTATGACCGATGATGAAATCACAATGATTCCAATTTACATTGGTGTTGGGGACGAAGCCAACCAAGGTTTGAATACTGGTACTGAGAACTATTGGGTTGTTAACAAAGAAGCCAGTGCTGATGATATCCAAGCTACACTTGATTTCATGGATTGGCTGGTTACTTCCGATGAAGGTACTACTTTCATGGCCGATGATTTAGGCTTAACCATTCCATTTAAGGATGCTAAAGAATCACCAAACGTATTCGTTCAAGAAGATATTAAGCTCACTGCCGAAGGTAAGACTCCAGTTTCTTGGAACTTCACTACAATGCCTTCTGAAGAGTGGAAGAATGGCGTTGGTTCTGCTTTAACGGCTTATGCTGCAGACCCAACCGATGCCAACTGGGAAAAAGTAAAAACTGCTTTCGTTGACAACTGGAAAAAGGAAAAAGAATTAGCTAATCAATAAACTCTTTTTCGATTTCTAAACTCTTGCTTACAACGAAAGTCTAAGCTTTCAATGCCAGAAGGTTTAGACTTTCTCTACTCTTGATGGAGTAAAATGATCGAACTTTGAAAACTGACGCATTGTCATTGGCATTCTTTCTAAACACTCAATTTTGGAAAGGAATGACAGTTTTTCTAGAGACACTCTCAATGTCTTGATTTACGACGACTTTCCTTTGGGAAGTCGTCGTCTCTTCTTTGGAAGACAAGGAGCAAACAATAATATGGAAAAGGCGCTCAAAAAATATGCCTGGATCTTTGTGCTTCCTACCTTGCTTGCATTTACCATCGGATTTATTGTTC
>CAYTMK010000098.1:0-3499 GCA_964438885.1 uncultured Erysipelotrichaceae bacterium
TATCTTTTTGAGCTGTTTTCGCTTCCACAAAATCGATGTTTTGTTGAGTCCAAGTCGAAGCGGCAAGTTTCGCATTGGGAACGCCTAAACGATCTGCCGTATATTTTTCCACTGCTGTTTCGATAGTAGAGGGTGTGGCATTGGCAATCCACTCTTTTAAGGAAGCAAGAGCTTCTTTGTAGTCATTGACTTTATCTTTTTTGATAAAAAGCGCTGCTTGTGGATAGCCTTTATGATCGCTTTCATGAACAGTTTGCCAAGTTTCTTGTAAATCTTCTACAAGAAAGAACTGCGTTCCATTTTCTTTCGCTTTGGCTATAGCTCCAGCGGCGGCGGGTTGAGCCAACAAAGCTGTATTGGTTTTACCCCCCACTAGCGCTGCGGAGGCTTCTGAAACGGAAGGATAATATTCCGCTTGAGCCTTTACTTCAGGATACAAATTAGAGAAGACCATTCCTGGAACCGCTCCTTCTCCAAAAAGAGCAATTGTTTGATCGGATTCGTTCCAATTGGAAAGTTCACTCACCAAATAGAGATTTCCCCAAGTTAGAACGCCATCGAGTTGATACTCACCTGCTTCTTTCCAAGTACGTACCCCTACATTAATAGGAGCAATGATCATATCGTATTCACTCTCGGGTTTAGAGAGTTCACTTACTAATAAATCTTGACCTTCTACATATTCTACATCGGCTCCACTTTCAGCTAAACCTAAAGAAGCCAATGCTGGCGCTCCTGTTGGGGACAAAACGGAAAGGGTAGAAACTTCAGAAGCACCCTCACTAGAGGTTTTGGTAGAAGAGTCGTTGCATCCTATAAGAGATGAGGCAATGAAAAGAGCAGTAAGGGTATATTTTAATCCATGACGAAGAGACATTTATCATCCACTTCCTTTTTAAATTTGGCGAGCGCTTCGTCTAAAGGCATCGTAACAGCTTGTTTACTCCCCGATTTACGAACTGTAACTGTACCATTTTCGATGTCTCGATCGCCCACAACGAGTTGATAAGGGACCTTTTTTACTTGAGCTTCGCGTACACGATAGCCAAGTTTCTCGTTGCGATCATCCACTTTTACACGCATTCCTAAGGCTTCAAGCTCTTGAGCTACTTTATGAGCGTAATCCAGATGTTTTTCTTGATGAACGGGAATGACAACAAATTGTTGAGGAGAAAGCCACAAGGGGAAGTGTCCGGCAAAATGTTCGATCAAAATCCCAATAAAGCGTTCAATGGAGCCATACACAACCCGATGCAACATCAAAGGCGTTTTACGCGAACCATCGGCATCGACATAGGTGCACTCAAAGCGTTCAGGTAAGTTCATATCCAATTGAATCGTACCACATTGCCAATCCCGTCCAAGGGAGTCTTTAATGTGAATATCGAGTTTTGGGCCATAGAAAGCCCCATCCCCTGGATTGACGACAAAGTCTTTCCCTGCATGACGACAAGCTTCGGCTAACGCTTTTTCCGATTGATCCCAAATCTCCACCGTACCGATATAATCCTTTTCGGGCCGTGTGGACAATTCGATTGTATAAGGTAATCCAAAGACACCATACATTTCATCAATTAAGCCCAATACGTTTTTTACTTCCTCTTCAATTTGATCGGGAGTAATAAAGATATGAGCATCATCTTGCGTAAACGTGCGCACACGGAAAAGGCCATTTAAGGCACCAGAGGCTTCATGACGATGCACTTGACCTAATTCCCCGACTCGTAAAGGCAAGTCTTTATAGGAATGTAAATCGTTGTTATACACCAATAAAGCCCCAGGGCAGTTCATAGGTTTAATGGCAAAGTCACGATCATCCACTTTTGTGGTATACATATTGTTTTTATAGTGATCCCAGTGACCAGAGCGTTCCCACAATTCACGCGACATGATAATTGGGGTTTTGATGAATTCATATCCATGTTTCGTATGTTCATCGTACCAATACCGTTCCAACAAATTGCGTAAGATCATTCCATTGGGGAGAAAAATTGGCATTCCAGGAGCATATTCGGAAATCGTAAAGAGATTCATTTCTTTTCCGAGTTTTTTATGGTCACGCTTTTTAGCTTCTTCTAAAGCAGCTAAGTGGGAATCCAATTCCTCTTTGGTGTCAAAGGCGATGCCATAAACGCGTTGCAACATTTTATTATTTTTATCGCCTTTCCAATACGCTCCCGAATGCTTTAAGAGTTTCACATTTTTAAGTTGTTTTACCGAGTCCACATGGGGGCCTCGGCATAGATCGGTAAAATCGCCTTGCGAATAAACGGTAATGTTTCCATCTTCTAGACCTGCGATGAGATCTTCTTTATAGGGATCGTCTTGAAACATCTCTTGAGCTTCAGCTTTCGAAACTTCACGACGAACAATTCGTTTGCCATCTTTGGCGATTTTTTTCATCTCTTTTTCAATTTTTTCTAAATCCGCATCCGTTAAGTTCACATCCCCAAGATCCATGTCGTAATAAAAGCCATCTGAAATGACGGGTCCGACCCAGAACTTCGCTTGAGGATACAAATGTTTTACGGCTTGAGCCATTAAGTGGGCGGCAGAATGGTTCAACGTGGAAAGATGCTCATTTTCCAAAACATTAACTAATTCCATCGTATAATTATCCTTTCTTTACTCTAACTTATGTCTTAGTTCTTTTTATCCCAATTGAGAAATTTTAAAACGGCTTGAGATTCAAATTATGAAAATCAAAGTCTAATTGGACATAAAAAAACGGCAGAATCCATAAGGACGCCTGCCGTGCGCGGTACCACCTTAATTCATTTGACCATTTTCAATTCTTTTAAGCCAAATGCTCTTTAATGCTTTAACGCAGCACGACGGCACACCGTTTCCGGGGCAACTCCAAGGGAGTGGCTTTGGGATTCTTCAAAGGACTTGCATCCACCGTCCTTCTTTCTTCATCCAAATCGCCAAAGTCTTGTCCTTTTCAACATCATTGCGCCCATTATAAAGCAGAAGAAAAAGACTGTCAAAGCGCACTTCTTGATAAAAAGTCAAGAATGAAAAATTTTTTTGGGTTTCAAGACTAAAACTCAAACCGATTGAATTGATAGAAATTCCATGGAGAAAAAGACAACTTCAATATTCTTAAAATTCTTAAAGTTTTTATTTTAAACTTAGATATGATAGATTTTGATAAAATTTAAAAAACTTCTAAAAATTTTATCTTCCTTTTTCTACTTTTTTTCTTTGTTTAGAAAATGAATCTTGATCTGGAAAAGGAATGGACATCGATTTTGAGACGATATATTCATTTTATCTTGCGTTTTTAGAAAAAATCTTTTAAAAATTTTTAACCATTTTTTGAATTTTCTTTTTGATTGTGTTTTCTCTCCCGCTCAAAAATTGGAAAGAAAATCTTAGAAAGGAAATCGGAAAAAATAATAAAAAATAATATTGAAGGTATGGGTTTTGTCTTTCATTTTGAAATCTCTGCCTTCTTTTTTTAGAAGAAATTCTGTTCGATTTGCGTTGATTGAAC
>CAYTMK010000099.1:0-3492 GCA_964438885.1 uncultured Erysipelotrichaceae bacterium
CAAGGGCATTACTGCAACGCTTTGGATTTATTTTTTCACACGTTGTTTACAATCATGACCTTTCAGCGTCCAAGCCATCTTGTCATCTGTTGGGATGCAGGACGCAATACCTTTCGCAAGGAGATCTGGCCTGCGTACAAATCCAATCGCCAAACCACCCCCTCTCCTTTGCGCCAACAATTTGAAACCGCCTATACCATCTGTGAGCAACTTGGCATTTGCCAAGTGCGCGATGTGCGCTATGAGGCGGATGATTTTGCGGGCACCATCGCTTGTCAGATGGCCAAGCACTTGCCCGTGCGCATTTTGACCCGTGATAAAGATTACTTTCAATTGATTAATGATCGCATTCAAATCTGGTATGGGATGGCGGATTTGGAAAAGGTCAAACAGTGGCGCCGTGTCCATCAAATGCCCTCTTCTTTGCCAAGTCGGGTGGTGTTGGTGGATGAAAAGGTGCTCAAAAAGGAATTTGGCTACTCACCAGCTTCCGTTCCCATGATTAAATCGCTCTTTGGCGATCCCTCCGATAATATTCCAGGCGTGGCGGGAATGGGAGAGGCTCGTTCTATTGTCTTGGCCGAACACTATCGCTCCATTGAAGAACTATATGCCCCTATTGAAGCCGCTAAGACCAAAGCGGATCGCAAGCGACTCTTTCGCTTGTGGAATTCATGGGGCATTGGAGTTAGTCCCTATGCGGTGCTCACCCGCAAGGGCAATGAGAAGCGCATGGATGCCAAATCCATGGCCGAGCTCTGTTACACGCTTGGAAAGATTCGCACGGATCTTGACTTATCCGATTGTTTTGAAAAGCCCTATGGCCCTGAACTCTTTCGGGTCCACTTTGAGGCCCAAACAATTGCGGCGGTTTTAAAACCATATTCCATCGAACTGACCATTGGGCGTAACAATCCCTATGCCAAGAAAAAGCGCAACGCCTTGCGGCGCGCTAAGGCCAATGCCAAGGCAGGAAGATGTCAAGCCGAGGATGTAGTGGCTTTAGAAGAAGCGGGATTGTTGCACTTAATTCAACAACCCACCAACCATGCAAGGCGCAAACCCTCTACACCAAGCCAATCGACAAAAACCAAGAAATCAAAGTCAGCAAAGAGTCCAGATTCCAAAAAGAGTATGCCCTGTAAAAAAGAAGTGCAAAATAAAAAGGCAAGGCCCGCTAAAAAGAATAAAAATTCCTCTTTTTCTCCCGCTTCCAAGCCAAAAAGAGGACGCACGCTTTCCTCTTTTGAAAGCGATCTTTTCTTAAAGCCAAGCCAAGAAGTGGCTAAAGAGCCTCGAGCCAATTCCATCCCTTCTCATTATCCTTCCATCCTTTAGTCAAAAAGCGATGCTCTGTCATCGCTTTTTTCTTTTGATGGGGACCAAAAGCAGTCTGATCGAGTGATCATGTTATATTCATGGCAAAGAACCTTTTTGGTTTGACAACCTTAGAAAGGACTTGAATGCTCATCATTCGACGAATATACCAATGGTTTTTTAAAACCTCGCCTGCCAGATTGATGGTTCTTGGCTTTGCGGGCGTAATCTTAGTCGGTGCTTTTTTATTATGGCTCCCCATTTCCCACAATCCAGGCCATTCCCTTTCCTTTTACAATGCCCTTTTTGAAGCGGTAAGTGCTGTTTGTGTCACCGGTTTAACGGTGGTCTCTCCAGGGGATACCTTTAGCCTTTTTGGTCGCATTGTCTTGGCCTGCCTCATTCAAATTGGCGGTATGGGCGTGGTGTTGCTTGGTATTTTATTGATCTTAATGGCTGGAGGCCGACTGGGCTTTAAAGCCAGAGCCCTTTTTGTACAAGCCCAAAATTTATCGGGCTATCGCGATGTCGTCCATGTCGCCAAAATCATCTTAGCGATGACCTTTAGCATGGAAGCCATTGGAGCCTTGATTTTATGGCCTTTATTGACCAAATATTTCTCGATTGGTCAAGCCTTTGGCCATGCTTGTTTTTTGGCTGTTTCGGCCTTTAACAATGCCGGCTTTGATGTTTTTTCTGGAGGCAATTCGCTGATCCCCTATGCCCATGACCTCTTCTTTTGTCTTGCGATTGATACCCTAGTGGTTTTAGGGAGTTTTGGATTTGTAGCCATGCGCGATTTGTGGAGCCATAAATTGAAATGGAATAAGCTTTTACTCACCACTAAAATTGCGAGTTTTATGACCATTGTCTTATTGGTGGGAGGAACTCTATTGCTCAAATTGACCACCACGCAAACATGGCTAGAAGCCTTTACCCAATCCGTCGTGGCCCGAACTGCTGGTTTTTCTACCTATCCCTTAGCCTCCTTTGGTAACGGGGCTTTGATGATCTTTATCATGTTGATGTTTATTGGAGCCTCGCCAAACTCTACCGGTGGAGGGATTAAAACCACCACCGCCTTTGTGATCGGCTTAAAAGCCATCTCTTCTACTGCCGCCCACGATGAAGATAGTGTGTTTTATCGCCGTGTGCCAAATCTTATCTTCACCAAAGCTTCCACCGTTTTATTTTTCGGCTTAAGTGCCGTGATGGGGGCTACGACGTTGCTTTGTGTCCTAGAACCCCAAATCGATTTGAGTGCCATTCTCATTGAAGTCGTCAGTGCATTTGCGACTGTCGGCTCTTCTTGTGGCATTACCTCATCGCTTTGTGGATTATCCAAAGGAGTCCTGATGATTTGTATGTTTATCGGGCGCTTAGGACCCGTTACCATTGCCAACCTCCTAGTTACAGGCAATGAACCCCATGCACGCTACACCGAAGAAAATGTTCTCATCGGTTAGAAAGAGGAGATCCAATGCATTTTAAATCCTTAAATCCCAATCGAGCCGCTTATGTCATCATCGGCTTAGGACGCTTTGGCGGTGCCGTGGCCCAAACGCTCGTTGAAAACGGTCAAGATGTGGTGATCATCGACAAAGATCCCGATCGCGTGCGCGAACTTCGCCATTTGACCGATTATGCCTATGTCATTTCCCATCTCGATCAAAGTGCCTTAGAAGAAATCGGGGTAGGAGATTGTCAAACCGCCATCATCGCCATTGGCGAACAGATGGATGCCAACATCCTAGCCACCTTATATTGTTTAAATCTCCATGTTCCTACCGTCATTGCCAAAGCCAACTCCAAAGACCAAGGAACCATCTTAGAAAAACTCGGTGCCCAAGTCGTCTATCCCGAACAAGAAATGGGCCAACGCTTAGGCAATCAATTAAGCAACAAAAAAGTCATCGACTACTTTTCGATGTCAGGGAATATCGACATCGCCCAACTTGAAGCCCCCTCTTATTTTACGGGGCAACCCCTTAAATCTTTGGCCTTACCCCATCGCTATGGCATTTCCATCATTGCGATTCAAACTAAAAAAGGTACCATTGAAGAAATCGATCCTGAATACGTCTTTGAAAAAGGCGATATCATCATCGTCATTGGCTCCAATGAAAACGTCAAAAACTTTGAACAAATTGTCTCTAACTAAAAAAGGCCGGCTCA
>CAYTMK010000100.1:0-3328 GCA_964438885.1 uncultured Erysipelotrichaceae bacterium
CAATTGATCGATCAGGTAGGTGAGGGGCAATGGTAGATAGAAGCTTACCCTTTGCCCAAGCCTTATTGTCCATCGGGCAGGACACCCACCAAGAAGAGGCCTTTGTACAGGACTTCAATTTGATGCGATCGGTGTTTGAACAAAATCCGGATTTAGAAAAAGTGCTCATCCATCCTGGAATTCCGGCCAATCAAAAAGAAACGCTGTTATTGGATATTTTTCAAAGCGATGTCTCTTCTTCCTTTGTAGACTTTTTGAAAGTCGTCTGCCGTCATCATATGGCCGGTAAGCTTTTAAGCATTGCCGATGATTACGACAAACTGTTAGATGAACTCAACAACATTCAAAATATCTACGTGGAAAGCGTTACGCCCTTAAGCGAGGCGCAAAAAGAAAGACTGGCCAAGCGTCTGCAAGCAAAGCTTGGTGGCCAAGTTCGCTTACATTGCAAAATCAATCCAAAGCTCATTGCCGGTCTTACCCTTCGTACGGAAGATGCCGTTATGGATGCAAGCTATCTTGGAATGCTCGACAAAATGAAAGAACAGCTTTTAAAAAGCTGAAAGGTGATGTGAATGAGTTTGAATCCTGCAGAGATTTCAAAACTGATCAAAGCACAGATCCAAAACGTCGACAAAGACGTCGAAATGAACGAAAGCGGCACAGTTTTAAGTGTCGGGGACGGAATTGCGACGGTCTATGGATTGAAAAACGCCATGATGTCTGAGCTTCTCTTATTTCCTCACGATGTATATGGCATGGTGATGAATTTAGAAGAAGACCAAGTGGGCGTTGTTTTGATGAGTGATAACCCAGACATCAAAGAAGGCGATACCGTAAAGCGCACTGGCCATGTCGTTGAGGTTCCTGTTGGCGATGGCTTGCTTGGACGGGTCGTCAACGCATTGGGTCAGCCCATCGATGGCAAAGGGCCAATTCAAGATACGACCCTTCGTCCAGTGGAACGCGTGGCCCCTGGAGTCATGACCCGCAAAAGCGTATCGGTTCCTTTGCAAACTGGTTTAAAAATTATTGACTCCATGATTCCAATTGGACGCGGACAGCGTGAATTGATCATTGGCGACCGGCAAACCGGAAAAACAGCCATTGCAATTGATACGATCATCAACCAAAAAGATCAAAACGTATTGTGTATTTATGTGGCCATTGGCCAAAAAGCCAGTACTGTAGCCCAAATTGTCGAAAAGCTCAAACAATTTGGGGCGATGGATTATACCACCGTAGTGGTATCGACCGCTTCTGAAGCGGCTCCTTTGCAATACATTGCCCCTTATGCAGGGTGTGCGATGGGCGAAGAGTGGATGGAACAGGGCAAGGATGTCTTGATTGTTTACGATGACTTGTCCAAACACGCCGTAGCCTATCGAGCCATGGCCTTGCTGCTTCGTCGTCCCCCTGGACGAGAAGCCTATCCTGGGGATGTTTTCTACTTGCATTCGCGCTTATTAGAACGCGCGGCAAGACTCAATGAAAAACATGGTAGTGGTTCTTTAACCGCTTTGCCCATTATTGAAACACAAGCGGGCGACATTGCCGCTTATATTCCAACCAATGTCATCTCGATTACCGATGGCCAAATCTTCTTAAAGACGGATATGTTTAACGCGGGGCTTCGTCCTGCCGTGGATTCAGGCCTTTCCGTTTCCCGTGTGGGTTCAGCCGCGCAAGTCAAAGCCATGAAGCAAGTCTCGGCCTCTTTGAAATTGGAATTGGCCCAATTTGCTGAAATGGAGGCTTTTTCCAAATTCGGATCGGATTTGGATGCCGCTACGGCTGAAGTGTTGAACCACGGCTATCGGTTAACCCAATTGTTGGTGCAACCTCAATATTCTCCTCTTTCGATGCCAGAAGAGGTTTTGGCCTTGTTTGCTGGAAAGTACAAATTCTTGCGCACCATTCCCGTGGATAAAGTGCAAGATTTTGAAGCCAAATTGCTTTTGCACTTTAAAACGGAGCATGCTGATATCTTAAAACAAATTGCTGATGAGAAAGTCTTAAGTCCAGAACTCATTGAAACCATCAAAACAACGATGCAGGCTTTCTTAGACGATTACAAAGTAAAGGCGGGATTGTAAGATGGCGGCCAGCATGCAGGCCATCAAAGGCCGTATTGCTTCGGTCGCATCCACTAAAAAGATCACCAATGCGATGCAAATGGTGGCTAGTGCGAAACTCAACAAAGCGCGTGGAGCGATGGAGAGAAATCGTGAATATGCCAACGGTATGCAAGAAGTGCTTGGCATGGTTTTAGCCCGCGCTGATCAGGGAAGCCGTTTTTTAAAGGACGATACCGACAAGCCTACTTACCTATTTGTGATCACTTCGGACATGGGCCTTTGTGGCAGCTACAATGCCAATGTGTTTAAAGCACTCGAACAAGTGGAAAAGACTCTTCCTAAAGGCAGCTACTTAGTGATGGTCGGCAGTCATGGAGCCGCCTGGGCCAAAGCGCGAAACATTGAGATGCATGCCATGCTTTTAGATGTTCATGAAGAAGATGCCTATCAAGAGCTATCCAAATATGTTGGGGAAGCTTTGCGCTTGTTTAATGAGCATAAAATTGGCTCTATTAAAGTGCTCTATACACGCTATGTCAATACATTGACCTTCGAACCAGAACTAGAAACCCTTCTTCCCCCAGAAGAGCCAAAACCGGTCGAAGAAAAGAAGGTGCGGGCCGAAACCATTTTTGAACCAGAAAAATCCGTGATGCTTTTCTCTTTGATTCCTTTAATTGTGAAATCTGCTTTGTATTCCAAATACATGGAAAGCAAGACGAGCGAGCAAGCAAGCCGGCGCATGGCCATGGAAACGGCCACCGACAATGCAGAAGAGCTGGAGGAAAAACTCAACCTCGAATACAACCGCATTCGTCAAAGTGCTATTACCCAAGAAATCACGGAAATTGTTGGCGGCGCCAACGCCTTAAAGTAGAAAGGACACTGATATTGGATGGAAAAGCAAACCACACCCACTACGGCGTCAACTACGAGTTCCAAACAGGAACAAAACATCGGCATTGTCACCCAAATCGTAGGTCCCGTTGTGGATATTCGCTTTGCGGATGGCAAATTGCCCGATTTGTTGACCGCCATTAAAATTCCACTCAAAGATGGACAAAGTTTAACCGTCGAAGTGGCTCAAGGCATTGGCAATGACTTAGTGCGTTGCATTGCCATGGGCAGTACAGATGGTCTCGTCAGAGGCATGAAAGCTATCGATACTGGAGCACCTATTCAAGCTCCGGTAGGTGATGAAGTCCTCGGTCGTATGTTTAACGTACTTGGAGAACCCATCGATGAACTCG
>CAYTMK010000101.1:0-3079 GCA_964438885.1 uncultured Erysipelotrichaceae bacterium
TTGATAGAAGACTTTCACTTACTTAAAAACCTTCGGGAAGACCTTCTGGTGCCAGACGTCAAGCTCCCCCGCCAATACAAATCAGAAGCCTTCGGCTAAAGAAACACTACAATTTATCGCTACGTTCCTGAAGTTAAGGTATAGCTACTTTCACTAATCTACGTCTAACAAAACTTTTCCTACAACGATATGCTTATGGAAGTTCCGATCACTGCTCAAGTTGTTAAATCCATAATGGATAGTCTTATTATACCCAAATTTAAGGCTTTTAGGGAAGAAATGAAATATAAATATGATTCAAAAGTCATCCCTACCGAAAAGCATTTCGAAGGTTATTTTGAGCGACAATATGAGCAGCTTAGTATAATGAATACTATTGCCCGACGCAATCAGCAGTTGCCTCTCCTTAGCGTATATCAACCTTTGACCATTTCTGTCGACTCAACGAAAAGAGAAAGTGCAAAAATTGAAAAGATTCCATATATGTTGATAGAGAAATATCGGAAAATTCTTATTACTGATAATGCAGGAATGGGAAAATCCACAATGTCAAAATATATGTTCTTGAAAATGGTGGAGGAGCATCTTTGTATTCCATTATTTATTGAGTTAAGAAAACTATCAAAAAAGAATACACTGATCGACGAGATTATTTCACTACTTAATGGAATTGAAGATAAAATAGATAGAGACCTATTAATCGCACTGCTAAAAAAAGGAAATTTTTATTTTATCTTGGATGGTTTTGATGAAATTGCCATTAGCAATAGAGATATAGTAGTAGAGGATATTAAAAACTTCATCAATAATCTTTCTGAAAAGAACTATTTTATCCTCACTTCCCGTCCGGAATCGATGCTTTCAACATTCGGAGACTTTAAATCATTTCAAATCCTTCCATTGAAAGAGATTGAGGCGTATTCATTATTATCGAAATATGATGAGAATGGAGATACTTCAACAAAACTTATAAATGAGCTCAAATCAGATAGGAACGAGACAATTAAAGAATTTCTTAAAAATCCTCTATTAGTATCCTTATTATTTGTGGTTTATGATTACAGGGCGACCATTCCACTGAAAAAGCATCTGTTTTATTCACAAATATATGATGCGCTATTCGAAGATCATGATCTATCAAAGGGAGCACAAAATATTCATATCAAAAGATGTGGATTAGACAAAGACGATTTTGAAAAGATACTAAGGTTTATAGGATTCCAGTCTTTTCAAACAAATACAATTCAATATACCAGTGATCAACTAATTGATTTAATTTCTAAGTCAAATGCATATTGGAAATCTTTAGATGTTAAGCCCTCTGATGTATTGAAAGATCTTGTCATAGCTGTTCCTCTTTTTGTAAAAGATGGACTTGAATATAAATGGGCACACAAATCTTTAAGTGAGTATTTTGCGGCTAAGTTTATCTTTCAAGACGCAAAAGAAAATCAATCAAAAATGTTATCCCTGCTCTATGCAAGTGAGAATCTACCAAGATATATCAATCTCTTAGATCTGTACTATGATCTCGATATAATTGGATTTAAAAAAAATATTCTTCTTCCTCTGTTAGAGTTATATAAAGAATATCTTAGTGGATTAAAGGAGGAGTCCATGAGCTATTTTCTTAGAAATCTTTGTTTTCTTAGGGATATTAGAATAAAAGTCTCTTGGGTAAAATCATCAAAGAATGGATCCATGAAGATTAAGTTGGATGGAGAACCTTTTTCAAGGTACATGTCAATACAACAAGGAGCTTCTGATGTAATTATATTTCTTGGTGAGATAGCCTCAAAAAATAATAATGGTAAAAGAATGCTTCTATTAAAGATAGGGGAAAAGAAAATTCATAAAATAAAAACTTTCCAAACTGCTCGATCTCGATTTTTGTGGATAGAGTCTCTTGAAAAAGATAAATGGATGGATCTTGATGATGTTATCTCACAAGCTGGGGAAGTTTCCGACAGGTTAGGAGAGGTTTGTGAGTTAGTAACACATTTTGATAGAATGGATAAAGTGTATATGGATAAAGAAGACATTGAAAATGAAATCCAAGCAATTCGCTCAGAATTAGAAGGTCAAAGTTTAGATTTTATTTTTAGTCTTTGATAATTCATCATTTATTATTTATCATTGATATTTCCCTCTCACCCAAAATTCATCATTCATCATTGATCATTCATCACTAAAACACTGCGACTGGCAAGCCGGAGGTTCTTCATATCCACATTCCATTTTAATACTCCGGCAAGCCATCGCTTTTTCACCATAAACTATCATGACAATCAATCAAACATACGCCACTTGGCGCAAAAGCCTAAAGACTCCAGATGATAGTCTTTTCTACTATCATAAGAGTCTCGACCGTATCCTACTCGGACTAGCCATCTTCGTAATATCCTCCCGGAATCTTGCTTCTAAACTTGACAAAGCAAAATCATTGAGCATTTTGCATATTCAGGTGCCGCAACTAATAACGGCATGGATTGATGAAGATGAAAAAGCATTCGAGTCATTGTTTCGAAAGGTAATGATAGTGGCAGAGGGTTATATATTGGGAGCGATAGGAGCAGAGAAAAAGTATCCTAAGGAAAAGCAGACCATCCGCACAATGGCCTATCTTCTTGCCAATGCATGTGGAGTAGGAGGAGACATGAATCAGAAGGTCGCGGACAAGCTTCTGGATGACCTTTCCACCGATGGTGACGAAATTTACTCCGACAAAATCGAGAAGTATGGCAACCAACTCCTCTTCCTCACACAATACCACGGCATCAACATCCCTCCCTCGCGCCTAAACGAACTCAACGGCTGGTAATCACGTAAGGCCCATTACCTTTTGGATCTACTACCCGAGACACGGTAATTTTGCAGGAGCTAACCTCTTTACATAATTCAAGTTTCAAAGAGCCAAGAACCAGGAGTCATATTTCGATGACAACAGCGACAACGGAAAACGATGACAACTAATCAATGGCTTCACCCAAGCTAAAGCAAGTCATCATTTATCATTACCAAAAGTGACACGCGACGAACTTGAGAAATTCCTTATGGAGACGATTGCCCCATCCCTTGA
>CAYTMK010000102.1:0-3071 GCA_964438885.1 uncultured Erysipelotrichaceae bacterium
ATTCCAGAAAATTACGATCCTGTATTGGATGTTCGACAAACACAAGAAGCCATTAAATACATTCGTGATACGTTCCAAGAGGAATTTGGACGTGAGATGAATCTCTCTCGCGTTTCTGCTCCCTTATATGTTACGAAAAGCTCTGGCTTAAACGATAACCTCAATGGAAGTGAAATGCCTGTAGGATTTACGATGGAAGAACTTCCAGGAGAAGATGTGGAAGTCGTCCATTCTTTAGCCAAGTGGAAACGTCATGCGCTTGGTACGTACGGCTTTGGCATGCATGAGGGCTTATATGCCAATATGAATGCGATCCGAAAAGATGAAGAACTCGATAATTTACACTCCTCCTATGTCGATCAATGGGACTGGGAAAAAATCATCTCGAGAGAGGAACGTAATGAACAAACACTCAAAGCGACAGTTCGTACCATCTTTAAAGTACTCAAACATATGGAACATGAAGTCTGGTACAAATATCCTCAAGCGGTAAATAAATTGCCCGATTCGATTACTTTTTTAACTTCTCAAGATCTTTTGGATATGTATCCAGATCTTTCACCAAGAGAACGAGAAAATGAAGCCACTAAAAAATATGGAGCCATTTTCTTAATGCAAATTGGGGATCGTTTAAGCAATGGCGAAAAGCATGATGGTCGAGCTCCTGACTATGATGATTGGCAACTCAATGGCGATATCCTTTTCTGGTATGAACCCTTACAACAAGCCTTTGAAGTATCTTCTATGGGCATTCGTGTCGATGAAAATAGCCTGCATGAGCAGCTCAAAAAGGAACATGCCTTGGATCGCGAATCCCTTCCTTTCCACCAACAAATCTTGAATCAAAAATTGCCCTATACGATTGGTGGAGGGATTGGGCAATCTCGCCTATGCATGTTGTTGCTCAAAAAAGCGCATATTGGAGAAGTGCAATCTTCCTTATGGCCTGAGGAAATGCGAGAAGCTTGCGAAGAAGCGGGAATCCAATTGCTTTAATCGGAAAAAGAAAAAATAAGAGCCAAACTTGGCTCTTTTTTTCTTGGGAAAAGATTTGGGCTTTTGACCTAAGAAGAAAGTCAAAAGATGGTATTGAAAAAGAGAAGAACTTGGAGGAAGAAAAAATGATTGATCCCCGTTATGATTTCCAGCTTTTAATCGAAGGCGAAAATTTGGATGAAGATGCTATCAACGACTATTTTACTGAAAACTTTGAAGGAGATTGCTTGCTTGCAGTAGGCGATGAAGATTTGATCAAAATCCATTTCCATACCAATAAACCTTGGGAAGTTTTGGAGTATTGCCGCTCTTTAGGCGAAGTTTACGATATTGTCATTGAAGATATGGATCGCCAATCTCGTGGTTTAAAGGGTTAAAATGAATTAGAAGGATTTGAACGAGTGGATCGTTACAAATCCTTTTTCTTTTGGAACGATTTAAACAGCTTTTTATAGAGGAAATGAGAATCTTTTTGAAACCGTTGGTAAAAATTTGAGTACTCCAAGAGGGAAATAGAAAAAAGAGGATGACAATAAAGAATAAAGAAAACTGCACATCTTATCGCAAAGACTCCTTTTCTTTTCTAAGCTCGAAACGGATTGGTTTTGGGTTATGGCTTCTTTGATATAATTTGAGCAGAAAAGGAAGGTGATCCATATTGTTGAAGGTAATTGATCATCCATTGATCAAGCACAAACTGACCTTAATGCGTGATAAAAACACGAGCACTAAGGACTTTCGTGACAACCTAAACGAAATCGGCTCGCTAATGGTCTATGAGGTGACACGCGATTTGCCTCTTGTAGACTATGAAATCGAAACGCCCATTTGTCCGATGACAGGGCATCAACTGGCGAAAGATGTGGTGGTAGCGCCTATTTTGCGTGCAGGGCTTGGAATGACCGAAGGAATTCTTGATTTAATTCCTACGGCTAAGGTTGCTCACATTGGACTATTCCGTGATGAAGAAACTTTACAACCCCATACGTACTTTGAAAAGTATCCCAAAAACATCAAAGAGGCGATTTCTATTGTGGTGGACCCAATGCTTGCAACGGGTGGTAGCAGTGTGGCGGCCATTGACATGTTGAAAAAACAAGGGGCGAAAAACATTAAGTTGGTTTGTCTTGTTGGAGTAGAAGAAGGTGTCAAAAACGTCGAAAAGCATCATCCCGATGTCGACATCTACTTAGCGGCCCTCGATGGAAAACTTAGTAAGAATGGTTACATTGTTCCAGGTCTTGGGGATGCGGGTAACCGTATCTTTGGCACAAAATAATGCAACCAGCAAAATTTGGCGGGTTTTTACTCGTCAATCTCTTAGTTTTTATTTGGATTGGCTATTTGTTGGATTCTTGGACCCATATGTCTCCCGTTTGGATCATCGTTTTCACGTTATATGCGGTGATTGGGAGCTTCATTGTGCTCATATGGTCGAATAAGAAAAAACAAAAGGAAAAAGACAATTCAAAATAAGATGCCAGTTCATTTTCAAAAAATGATCAAAAATTCCTTTGTCTATACCCTTGGCTTTGGGCTAATCGCTGGTCTTTTGATTGGGCTTTTTTGGAATTCGAAGACTAAGCTCATGGCTCTAGGGGGACTTGTTTGGGGAATGGCCATCGCCTTGGTTGGTTTTGTGATGATTTGTCAATGGGCCAATCAGCTTGGCCTACAAGCCAAACAAGAAAAGACCAAAGGTGTTTTAGGATATACAGGGCGCTATTTCTTTTATGCCCTCATGTTGTTTTTGGGAGCGTGGTGGCATTTATCGGTGCTTTGTATGCTTGGGGGCATCTTGCTTCAAAAACTCAGTGTGTTTGTTTACGCCCTCAAGGAAAATGCAGTGGAAAAAGAAGGTTCTAAAGACGAGTTATCCACTGCTTCGGCCTTGTCTTTGCTTGAAGGAAAAGAAACCAAGACTATAAAAAACGGTTTAGATTCAAACAAGGAGGAAGAGGCGAGTTAATTTCTCCTCTTTGGACCTTTCTTTAAGTCAGGACAAGGGGTTACCCCTCTAAAGGAAAGGATTGCCTATGAGCGATGTTTCCCAAATTGTCATTCGCATCGGCTCC
>CAYTMK010000103.1:0-3037 GCA_964438885.1 uncultured Erysipelotrichaceae bacterium
AAAAAATATGGTTTTGAATAAACTGTGTCATTTCTTCTGGTGTTTCTTGATAACCTGATTGGATCCATTGAATTAAAATTCCATATAAGCCATAAGCAAGATAAGTCTTTTCATAGGAATACAGTTGATTGGGAAAAAGATCTTCGTCATGAAGAATAATTTTATAAGCTTGAAGAATAGAACCTTCACAATGGGAAGATAAAATGACAGAATTTGTTTCTTTTAAAGAAGCACAAAATTGAAAGTATTTTAAAATCCGATATTTGTCTTGGAGATCATAGGATTTTAAATGGTTTTTATTTTCAAATTCACGCCATTTTAAAACAAGATAAGCCGTAAGAATTTCTTCTTTCGAATTAAAATTTCGAAAATAAGAAGCGCGACCTACTTGAGCAAGTTGCGTCAGCTCATCTACATTTATTTTTTCAATCGGTTTGGAGTGCATAAGTTGTAAAAGGGCTTGGCCTAAAGATTCGGTAATATAAGTAGACATGTGTTTCTCTTTCTAAAAATCCGGCTAACCGGATTTTTTTATTTTTAGTTCAGGAGGAGAGAAAAATGATACTATAGTATCATACTAAAACTCATAAAATCATCGTTTTCAAAACGCACTTAAAAGGAACCTAAAATGAAAAACAAGAAAAAAGTCTTTAAGATCTTTACTTTAATCGTACTGTTCCTCCTTGGAATGGGAGGAATCGGATATTGGTATTTAACGAGTCATACCCAAGTAATTGTAGGAATGATTCAAAAGGCGATGAATACCGATGGTAAACAGCCTAACTCTTTTCAACCTCTGAATGCCACAGGAGAGTTTTTAAGAAAAGATGGCCAATACCGAATAAGCAATATTGCCTATGGAAAAGAGTATCCCAATAGTTTTTTAGACATTACCTATCCTAATGAAGATAGAGAGCTAAAAAGACCCACCTTATTTTACTTTCATGGAGGAGGTTTTTTTGGAGGAAGTAAAGAAATGGGAGATCCAATGGCTGTGAGTGATCACGATGGACTCTTAATCGATTTATGTGCTCAAGGATTCAATATTGTGAATGTGGATTATGCATTAGTCCCAGAGTATCATTTTCCAATACCTTTGATTCAAATGAATCAAGCGATTCAATTTATTGAAGAAAACCAAGAAACGTATCATCTCGATATGGAAAATATTGTTCTGATGGGATCCTCTGCAGGGGCCATTATGGTTGCTCAATATGGAACCATTCTTTCTAATCCAGAGTATGCTAAGCTTTTGAACATCACGCCTACTGTGCTAGCCAAGCAAGTGGCGGCGATTGTCATTGACGATGGTCCAATTGATTACACCATCATGCCTTTAGCTTGTAAGATTTTAGTTGGTAACTATATAAAAGGATCTATCTATTTAAGCCAAGAGGAAATCAATCAATACGATTGCATTCCCTATGTGACCTCTCACTATCCTACGACCTTTTTGTTAGGGAGTGAATATCGCAATGATATGATTGAAATGCATGATGAATTGGATAAAGTAGGCGTTAAAAATGTATTGGTGGATCCTTATGTAGAGTATGGAGAAAAAAAGCCCCACTGCTTTGTGGCCAACGAACGCAATGATCCGATTTCTAAAGATGCATTTGATCGCCTAGTGGGCTTTTTGAAAAATGAAACAAGCAAAACTTAAAATATCTTGGTTAGAATTATTGATATTCTAGCCATTTTTCTTTTTTAGAAGAAGTAATAAAAATTAGCTCTTTTAAGCGTTAAAAAAAGAGGTCTTCCTTTAAGAAAGACCTCTAAAAAGACATTATTTTGAATGTTTAATAGCTGCTTGAGCTGCTGCAAGTCTTGCGATTGGCACACGGTATGGAGAGCAGGAAACATAGTTCAAACCAAGACCATCCACGAATTCGATGGATGCAGGATCTCCACCATGTTCACCACAAATACCAAGTTTCAAATCTGGACGAGTAGCGCGACCACGAGTTGCTGCGATTTCGATCAGTTCGCCCACGCCTTCTTGATCAAGTTTAGCGAATGGATCGTTTTCGTAGATCTTAGCAGAATAGTATTGTGGCAAGAAGTTGCCGGCATCGTCACGAGAGAAACCGAAGGTGAGCTGTGTTAAGTCGTTAGTACCAAAGGAGAAGAATTCAGCTTCTTCAGCAATTTCACCAGCTTTTAACGCTGCTCTTGGTACTTCGATCATGGTACCCACTTTGTAGTGCATATCGGATCCTTCTTCTTCAAGGATCTTTTGAGCAGTTTCGTCAACGATCTTCTTGACGTATTTGAGTTCTTTGAGATCCCCAATTAATGGAAGCATGATTTCAGGTTCAATATTCCAATCAGGATGTTTTTTGTTGACATTCAAAGCTGCACGGATAACCGCTTCGGTTTGCATTTTTGCAATACCAGGATTGGAAACGGCCAAACGGCTTCCACGATGACCCATCATTGGGTTTACTTCGTGTAAAGAATCCGCTGTCGCTTGAAGTTCGGCCGCATCAAGACCCATTTCAGCAGCGAGTTCAGCAATTTCTTCTGGAGTATGAGGCAAGAATTCATGTAGAGGTGGATCCAAGTAACGAATGGTCACAGGACGACCTTCCATGGCTTCATAAATACCTTCAAAGTCGGTTTGTTGCAGTGGTTCTAATTTAGCAAGGGCAGCGTCCATTTGTTCTGGAGTCTTCGCCAAAATCATCTCACGAATGGCTTTAATCTTATCGCCATCGAAGAACATATGCTCAGTACGAACAAGACCGATTCCTTCTGCTCCAAATTCAACTGCTTGAGCTGCATCGCGTGGAGTATCCGCATTGGTGCGAACGTTTAAACGACGCCGTGCATCAGCCCAGCTCATGAAGCGACCAAAGTCACCAGAAATTTCAGCAGGAACGGTTTTAATCTTTTCAGCGTACACTTTACCAGTAGAACCATCTAAGGAAATCCAATCACCGCGTTTGATGGTTTTGCCATTAACGAAGAATTGACCATTTTCCTCATCCATTGTGATATCACCAGCACCAGATACGCAGCAAGCACCCATACCACG
>CAYTMK010000104.1:0-3034 GCA_964438885.1 uncultured Erysipelotrichaceae bacterium
CTATCTTTTCAGTCTTTAGGTTTTACTTATAAACTCACTTCCTTATAGATATGTAACATTTAAACAGTTTTGTCAGTGTGTTTCTATCTATTTGGTAACTCCTAAGGTATTTAAGAGTCGCAATCTTTTTTATTTTAAAGAGTTCTTAGAGTAATTACTTTCAATTTGTAGAATTCTTTTAAAATTCTCATTGAACAGTGAACTCCTTTTAAGCCCATTCCAAACAAGTATAGGAAGAATTGAGCAAGTAGACTAGGTTCAATTTCAAAATCTGGTTATTCTAGCCTTATGAAACAATTACCTGAAGAGAGTCAAAATTCACTTATTTTAGTGGAACAAGCCATACAAGCTCTAGATGAAGAACGCTCCCAAAGTCATATTTATGATCTCATTTTTTCCTTAAAGCAATGCATAGCTAAAGAAGCTTTATTTTATGTGCCTCTTAATACAAGTAAACCCAAAGAATTGCTAGAAATTCCTAAGCTCGATCTCAATCATATTTTGGAACAAAATATTCCATCGTTTCGAACAGTCGAAATGGAAAAAGGAGGAATGGCTTTTTGTGCCTTTACTTCTAAAGAAGAAATGGAAAGAGGGCAGCCAACTGATTATGAAATTTTAAAAGCGAGCGATTTATTATGGAAAGCTCTAGAAGAGGAAAGCATTCTTGGCCTTATCTTAAATCCATGGGGATTATCCATTTTATTAAACAAAGAACTTCTCTCTTTAATCTGTGAAGACGAGGAAGAGGAAGAAGAGGAAAGTTCTTTTCAAAGTTCTTTATACATTGATCATGGCGAATGTTGCCAACAGTCCACCGATATTGTAGTCAATGTAGGAAAAAATCCCTTTAATTTTCATGAGCCTTGTTGTGCAGCCTTTTTAAAGGCCTGTGGGACTTCACTTTATGATATTTGTTTTGAATTGCCCAATCCAGAACCAGGAAAATTGGTGATCAGTGAAGCTCCAAATCTTTTGGCTCAGCGTATCTTCCATGCCGCTTTGCCTTCTCAAGAAGACGAAAAAAGCTATACTCGCTTTATTCGAACTATTTTAACGCTTGCTGATAAAATGGGAGCCCGTTCTATTTCTATTCCAGCGATTGGAACGGAAGAAGGATGTGTAGATCCTGATTTACCCTTTGCGGTGATTGCAGCAGCTGGATGGTTTAATTCTCATCCTCAATCTAAGATGAGTGTAACCATCACCTGTCGGCAACGAACCACCTATGAAAATTTTTTAGCTTATTTATTTACGGATGATTCTCCTATTTAATAAAAAATTTTAAGGATAAATAGTTATTTCTTTTTAAGCCTTTTAAAACAAAAAAGCCTCGATTTCATCGAGGTTTTTTACTTAGATCAAATTATAGACAAGAGCCATGAATTCGACTGGTTCGTTGCTATTGTTTTCAATGGAGTGATAGTGACCATCTTCGATGACACAGACATCTCCAGGGGTCACAATCGTTTTAGATCCATCGTTATCAATAAAGGTTCCTTCTCCTTTTAAAATATAGTAAGGTTCGGTTTCTCCTTTATGACGATGCCAACCAATAGAAGTTCCAGGCGCAAGAACTACCCGACCATATAAACGACCGGCATTCCCTAATTCTTCTTTATCTAAAACATGATAGACGCAAACAGTTCCTTTTCCTCCCATCAATCCTTGGGTTTCTTTGCATACCTCTTTACGAACCATAACTTTTTCCTCATCCTTTCTTTCTTAATATTATTTTATCGGTTAAAAAGAAAAACAGAGAACAAGCTAAAAAGTTCTTGTAAAAGGAGTGAGAAAAGCATTTATCTTATACCTTTTGGTCCTTTCAAAAGGCTGAAAAAGAATAAATAGAAGAAAAAGTCTACATCTCTTATGCGCTTGCCGCAGGGCTTGTCTCGATGAGTAAAGGAGAAATCATCGGCTTTTTTACCGATTTTCGTTTACGGAAACTCGAGACATATCGCTCCATAGCCAATTCTACTTTTTGACTAATAAAGCGAATCATTAAAGAAGCTTCATTGGTTTCTAAAAAGGCTAAAAGAGCTTTGGAATACGATTCTGATTCTGCTCCATCATACAGGATAATAGGTGGATAGCCATTTTCCATTAACTCTAGATTTAAAAGCACCTGAGCAGTTCGGCTATTGCCATCATAAAAAGGATGGATCCCTTGAAACTCTAAATATAAGCGCACAATGCGTTCAAGAGGATGCATTGTTTTTTTACGTTGGGTATTGATATTCAACAAATCATTGACTTTCGGTTCGATCAAATCCAAGGAAATGGGATCAATTTGTTTTTCATTTAAACGCACTTTTACTTTGCGATATCGTCCTTTATCCCGAGGATTATCCATTAATATGAGTGAATGAATGGTACGGATAATATTTTGTGATAAAGGTTTGCGCTTACAAACACAAGCTTGGGCGTAATATATCGCATCGCGGCACCCAATCACCATCATATGTTCATGAAGAGAATGGTCTGAAATGACATTTCCCCCCAAAATTTTAGTGATTTCGTCTTGATTAAACGTTGCGCCTGCTACAGAAGTGCTTGACCAAGTAAATTGATGTAAAAATGTAGAATTCCATCCTATCGGATTGGGATCTTCCGGTAAATCAGCCATCATATTTTTTAGAAAGTCAAGACGAGTAAAATCATTATACTTTTTTCCTTCTGCTCCCTTCGTTTTTCGTACTCGTTCATCTTGCGGCTTTTCCGTTGTATCCGGAATTAAGTAGCGTCTGCCTTGTTGAATAATGCCTCTAATACGCCCTTGCGAACAAAGGAATCGAACGCGACGATCCGAAATTCCCCATTTTTGGGCTGCCTCCATTACCGTCATGTATTTCATAGATTGATTTTGATTCTCCAAAGCGCTAAGAGAAACTGCCTTTTCTTGAGCAACTGACCTTTTTCATTCATCATATTTCCTCATCAAGCTTTCTAGGGGCCATTGTGTCTTCATTATAAAAGTCGGAAAAATTTTTTTTGAAAGCAATGACCGTAAGAGCCAAGGATAAAAAAGAGG
>CAYTMK010000105.1:0-2759 GCA_964438885.1 uncultured Erysipelotrichaceae bacterium
ACCTTAATCGACTACCATGCCAACTGTCCAGAGAGTGCCAAGATGGCCGTAGAAGAAGCGCGAAAAAACGGAAACAAAGTCTACATTTGTACAGGCTGTTCCAAGGCTGAAATTGAACAACGTGATTTGCCAGCCCTAGATGGAATGATTGGGGGCAATGGAGCCTATGTCGAAGACGATGGCCAAGTCATCTTTCATCAAGGCTTGTCCAAAGAGGATGTCGAAAAGATTGTCAACTGGTGTAAAGAGCGCAAACTTGGTTTTTATTTGGAAAGCAATGCGGGCATGTTTTGCAACGACTACATGATGGAACAAGGGCCGGAGGTCATGGTGAAGTATGCCACCGGAAAAGGGGCTGATGAGCAAAGTGCCAAACAATCGGCCTCTAAGTTTTTGGAACAAATGATTCTTCTGCCCTATGATCAATTGGTGCGCGACGATGTCAACAAGATCAGCTTCATTTTATCGAGTTACCAAGACCATTTGGATTCCAAAGAAGACTTCCCTAACTTGATTGCCAACACATGGGGAGGTAAAGGGGAATTGGCCTTATATGGCGATTTAGGTCCCAAAGGCATCACCAAAAAGCATGCCATTGAAGTGTTGCTTGATCATTTGCAAGCGGATAAAAAAGATACGATTTCCTTTGGCGATGCCAAGATTGACTTGTCGATGTTTGAGTTGTGTGATTTTAATGTGGCTATGGGTAATGGCGGTCCAGAAATCAAAGCCGCTGCCGATTATATTACTGACGATGTAGATCAAGATGGCTTATACAAGGCATTCAAACATCTGGAACTGATCTAAGGACTCTTTGCTTATCTCTTTTGATTTTGAGAAGACCTTTTTCTTGGTCTTCTTTTGTTTTTGTCAAAAGCTCTTTTCTTTTTCGTCATCTGAAGAGGAAATCTTGAAAGCGTTTGATACAGTGAAAGAAGAAAAAATAAAAAATCTTTTAGGCCTTATGGCTAGAACTCTTTAAAGCGAAAAATTAGGAGACTTTATGTTTAAACTCGACGATCTCAACAACCCAATGACTTCCGCTTTGGTTGGATCGATTGCCAAGAAATTAACCAGTGGCACAGCCAATACCAAAACAGTAAAAGAAACCGTAGCATCTGCTGCTCAAAAATCCGATGCTGGTCAAGACAAAAGCACTCTCGTGGAAAGCTTCTTTTCCGTGGTGGGCGATAACATCGACCCCAATACGGTAATGGATTTGTTTTCTTCCTTTGTTCACGACTCCAAAAAAGAAGAGGTTTCTCAATTAGCCGAACAAAACGGCCTATCCGCTCCCCAGATGTTGGGCTTTTTCAACCAAGCCCTTTCCAAGGGAAGCTTAGATTTCAACAGTCCCGCTTTTAAATCCATTCTTTCTTCTTTTAATCCAATGGCCGATGACGATGGCGATGGGATCAGCAATCTACAAGAAAGCCTCAATAGCCTCTTTGGCAAATACCAGAACAAATAAATAAAAAAACCATGTCCAAAAGGGATATGGCTTTTTTATGATCATTTGACAAGTCATTTCCTATTTCCTTCTCTAAACTGGTAGGAAAAGAAGGAGAGTTTTTATGTGCACTTCTGTTTTGTATAGCAATGAAGGCATTTCCTATTTTGGTCGGAACTTAGACCTTCAATTTGCGATGGGAACAAGCGTAACCGTCACCCCTCGCAACTATCCTTTTAAATTCCAAGAAACAAAAGGTATTTCCTCTCATGCAGCCTTAGTGGGAATGTCCATTGTCGCAGACGATGGCTATCCTTTATATTTTGAAGCGATGAACGAATACGGCGTTGGAATTGCCGGATTAAACTTTTCTGGCTTTGCTAAGTATAACGATGAAAAAGTGGAAGGCAAAATTAACCTAGGCTCTTTTGAATTGATGCAATATCTGCTTTGCACCGCTAAATCCGTAGAAGACATCAAAGAAATGGCCAAAAACATCAACGTGCGCAACATCAGCCACAGCGCCAAATACCAAGCTTCCCCCTTGCATTGGCTTTGTGCGGATAAAACGCACACGATCGTTTTGGAACCCACGGCCAATGGATTGCAGATTTACGAAAACCCCACCAAAGTGTTGACCAATCAACCCGACTTCATTTCTCAATATTACAATTTCTGCAACTACATGGGACTCACTTCCGATTATCCCACCAATCGCATGGCCCCCAGCGAAGACCTTGAAATCTTTGGAACGGGTATGGGAAGCAATGGCTTGCCTGGTGGTTTAAGCTCTGTAGAACGTTTTGTGCGGGCGGGCTTTACCGTAGCCAACTCCAAATCCGAAGCGACAGATGAAGCTTGTTTAACACAATATTTCCACATCATGCAATCAGTAGCGCAAGCGAATGGTTGTGATCAAGTGGAAGATAAGCTTTACGAAATTACCCAATATACCTGTGGAACCAACTTGAATACCATGGATTTCTATTGGACTACTTACCAAAATCAACAAATCTGTGGGCTTCATACCAAAGCACTTGATTTGGATAGTGATCAAATCATGACTTTCCCCGTAAGCGATAAACAAGGTGTCGCCTACGTCAACTAAAAAAGAGTGTGAATCATTTGGATTCACACTCTTTTTTTAATCTTTCTTGGGTTTAAAAAGCATTATTCATCTGGAAGACCAGTCCAAGCTAAGCCTTCATAGGTCCAACCTAAAGCCACAAGTGTATCGCGTTCTGTGACATCGGCTGTGTAATGATGACTGCCCGCTTCTTTTTCATTGGGATTGTACAAACGATGAAGT
>CAYTMK010000106.1:0-2741 GCA_964438885.1 uncultured Erysipelotrichaceae bacterium
ACCCTGTAGGAGTATTGTGGATTTTGCGTACAGTAGATCCAAAAAAATGTTCAGCCGTTTCATCACTTTTTCGAACTTCAATTAATTTTTCTAAATCTTGCAACAGTCGAGTACATTGTTCTATTTTCCAGTCATAATTTCGTTGAAAAACAGGAATCACAAACGTTCCAGAATTCTGGTTAAAAACATCAGTAATCAGCATTTGAGTGCCTTGCATGGCGTGAAACTCTCTTTCTAAAATTTTAAGACTTGATAAGAGAATCTAAAGACCTTTCAAATCTAAAGTCGAACTCACTAAGGCTAGATCACATTTGAAAAATTCCATTAGGACTTTTTTTAAATCATGTCATATTGATCCGCCTTGAAGTTTAAATTTATAATAGCTTAAAATTTAGCTGTTTTGGTTTGAGTGATATGGATTAGATGGAGTGAGGGAAATTTAGACCTAAGTGTTATTCTTAATCTTATTCTCCCTGAATTATTTATACCAAATTAAAAAAAGGCCAAAACTTCTGAAAATAAAGAAGTTCTAGCCTTTTCTCTTTTCACCTAATGGGTGTTGTTTTTCCCTTATATTCACCACAAAAATTAAAAGGGAATATAAATGACATTAATCCACTCAAGTATGGCTCAACTACTTCCCCAATGCTTCTTTTTCAAGAGGTGATTGAATCTCTGGGGCTAGCTTTTTTACTCGAGGCTTTACCTGTTCTTGAAGCTTATAAAAATTTTTGATGACTCTTAGTTCTACTATAAAGAAGAAAATAAAAATTTTAGCCTCTTAAAATAATGTATTTTTTGCTATCTTTTAGGCTACTCAAACAAGAAATAGTAAAAACCCTTACTTTCCCTATGTTTTCCTTTCTTCTCAATCGCTCTCGTTTTTTCCAACGTATAACCGAAAAGACTCTTAGCTGAGGTCTTATATGTTGGACCAAAGCTAAGAGTCTTTTCTCAATAAACATTGTAGTGAATTTAGAAGCCAACTCTACATAAAACCTATGATAGACAAGAAGAGTCTGATTGGATTAAACACTTAAGACTGGTTATCATACTATCCGTTAGATAGTTAAAAGTTATCTATGGCGAATTATTAATGGAGAATATTCATTCAACAACTACTCCTTCCAAGATTGAAGTAGTAACATCCTGAAACTATCCCTCTAATACTCCGAATTTTTGAATCTATAGCTAGTTCTATAAAATTAAGTGGATTTTAAAAATCGACTCTCAAGGGAAAAGAAATCTTCATTGATATCGATTCCATTTTGGATGTTTCATAAGCTCTTGTTTTAATCGAATTCCACTTGAAGCAAAATTTCCTTCAAGATTTTTTTCTTTTCAAAAATTTGATTTGAGTATTGAGAATTATAAGCCATACCGTCATGTTTCCTAAGCCGTTTACAAAAGGAATATACCATTTAAGCAGTAACTCTAGTCTAGTGTTAGGCAAAAAAGATTAAAAACTTTATTGACTTATATCGTCCTAGACTTTATTATAACTACAACAGTTCCCATTCGGCCTCTATTTTTAAATAAAAAATATGCATAAAAAGAATGGGCCTTTTTTTATGAAAAAAATTAAACCATTTTTGTCAATCGAAGATCAAATTCTTCATTTAGAGAATTGTTATGGAATTACAACTTTAGATAAGTCAAAAGCAGAGTTATTTTTAAGGAATAATAATTACTATCGAATTAGGGGCTATTTTTATCCTTTAAACCTCAATAGTTCTCATTCTTATACGCTGGAAGATATTGAAAGAATTTATAATTTTGATGCTTTGCTGCGTAATAAACTAGATTTCATTCTTTCTCGCATAGAGATTTGGGCCCGAACGGCTATAGCCTACTATCATGCCCAAAAATATGGACCATTAGGTTATTTAAAAGACTCTTCTTTCTTTTCCTATCTAGACACTCATCCTTATTCAAAAGAAAAGGCGCAAAAACAAAAAGATCAGCTTCAAAAGTTTAAAGAGGCCTATGAAAAAGCCATTTCTCAAAATAAAAACTTAGATTTTGTTCAACATCATACTCTTAATTATGAGGGTCAATTTCCTCTTTGGGTTCTTGTTGAAGTCCTTTCTTTTGGAACCATTTCTAAGTTCTATCAAATCGTGGAAAGGAATCTTGTTAATCAAATTATTAAGAGCTATTTTGGAAAAAAGGCGAAATTTAAGGCTTCATATTTAATCAATTGGCTTCAAGCTTTAACCATTCTTCGAAACATTTGTTCTCATAGAGGAAGACTTTTTAGACGTCCTCTTTCTTTTAGTCTCCAACTATCTTCAGAAGATCAAAAATTTTTAAAAAGTAATGGAGAGGGAATGAGCAATTTCGAAAATAATTTATTTGGATATTTATTTATAGCTCATAAAATTTATCCTGATTCTTTAGAATGGAATACTTTTATCGAAGAACTAGCTGCTCTTTCTCAAACCTTTAATATGGATATGGCTAATTATGGCTTTCCTCCTAATTGGCTAATACTTTTAAAATCAGAGTAGATAAGCTCCGAAAGTTCAAGAAGTAATCACATTAAGATGGACCACCATATAAAGAGGAAACTTTTCACGTACGGTTTGGAGCGGGGGAAAATCTGGAGATAACCTCAAAGGATTGCCTATCGCTATTTTATTTAAGTTATCAACCTCACGATTGCTCATCTCTTAGAGAGTAATTAACAACCCAAAATCTATATGGAAAAATTGAAAAGTGACCAAAAGTAAGTACAATAT
>CAYTMK010000107.1:0-2659 GCA_964438885.1 uncultured Erysipelotrichaceae bacterium
CCGACTTCACTGAATTGAAAAACTACCTCGCAGCCTGCAATGCCTACGAAGAACCTTCGCAAGCAAAGCTGCAAATTATAGATAGGTCTTTTATATGAAAAATCAAATGACAAAATGTATCGTAAACAATTAATTGTCTTCGGTATTCAAAGAAGAGAATACCCTCACGCATTGGAGATTAAAATATTTTTATTAACTTTGCAAAACATAAGCAATTTTCTCTTCAAATTATTAAACAATGTAAGATATGAAAATTACATCTCTCAAAATACGGAATTTTCGAGGGTTTGAGCATAAAACCTTTGATTTTGACCCAAGAATGACTGTCGTTGTCGGAAATAACACGACAGGCAAGACGACGTTATTGAATGCTGTACAAATTGCATTGGGCGCTTATTTGAAATCTCTACATTCAATTAATACTTCCGATAAAGCCTATAGCAGGAACTTTACCTTAAGGGATGTTTACAAAAGATATATTCCAGAAAAAAAGGATTTTTTCCCTAATCCAGAAAATACTCGAATTGCCGCTTCAGGAGAATTCTTTTTAACTTACCATAATGGTGAAGAATTCTCAACAAAACCGTGCCCTATATCATGGTGGAGAGAATTAAGAGGCACAAAAACCACTCATTCAAGGGAATGCGTTGGAGAGATTATGGATTATGTAGAACAGATGGAAACGGCTCGTGCCTCGCATGATTCAAATGTGGATGCAATCTATCCATTAGTTCTTTCGTTTGGAGTTAAAAGAATCGATAATGATTATCGCTCAGCTCAGAAAACAAAACTTAGGGAAAGTCGAATTGAAAAGGCATATAAGTCAGCTCTTTTAGAAACTATTGATTTTAAAAGTGCTTTTGATTGGTTGTATAGGTTCGATTCAAATTTATCGAAAGAAAAGGAATTTGCTGGAACAAAAGAAGCTTTTCTAAATGCTTTATCCAAAGCAATACCTGCAATGTCGGCAATTGAAGTAGATTCAAAGAACAACGAATTCATAGCAAAAGTGGCTGTAACAGGTGAAGTTGCGGAATATCAGACCTTTGATAATATGAGTGATGGCTTCAAAGCCATTATCAGCATAGTTGCCGAAATTGCATATCGCTGTATAGAACTGAATGGTTTTCTTGGAAAAGATGCAATAGTGAAAACCCCCGGCGTCGTAATAATCGATGAAGTGGACTTATATTTACATCCCCGATGGCAACGCCACATATTGGCAGACCTTCAAGCCGCCTTTCCTTTAATTCAGTTCATTGTTTCAAGTCATTCCCCATTTATCATTCAAAGCGTTGAGAATAAAAACATCATTACGCTTGATGGTAATAAAGGCACCACCGATGCCAATATGCGTAGCATCGAAGAGATAACCATGACTGAGATGGATTTGGAAACAAGACGTAGTGTCAAATTTGAAGAAATGGTTACTTCAGCCGAAGAGTATTACCAATTGGTAAAAAGTGGAGAAGGCAACTCCGAAACCGCTGCTGACGTAAAACAAAGACTGGATGAAATAGAAGTCGAATTTTCTGATGATCCAGCATATGTTGCTATGTTAAAATTGGAAAGAAGCGCTATACATGAGACCAATAACTAAACTTCCAATTGGAACAGAAATAACCCTTGATGACGGAACAAAACATGTTATTAAGGGAAAATATAATCCTTATCAAGACGCAAAAGATCCGCTATGTATAAATCTTGGACAGTATTGTGTATATTGTGAGGCTCCTTTTGCTTATACAAGAGGACTAGACGTAGAACACATTTTGCCAAAGGATTCCGCTTTAGGATATTCTCATCTAAAATACGATTGGAATAACTTCCTTATTGGTTGTCCTACATGTAATGGAAAAGGGAATAAAGAGAATAAAATAGAATTACCTGATAATTGCCACTTCCCTCATTTGAACAATACATATCTAAGTTTGAAGTACGATAAAGGAGGCGTCGTTATTGTTAATCCAGAGTTACAAGGGAAATCCTATCAAAAGGCTTTAAGACTGTTAAAGTTAGTTGGACTTGATAAATCTCCAGCTGATTCTAGCCAACAAGATAAAAGATGGCAATATCGAATTAAAGAATGGGATTTTGCTGAAAGGTATAAGAATCGTTATGAAAACGGCAATTGTGATTTAGACTGTCTTATTGATTACATAAAAGCCTCAGGATGTTGGTCAATTTGGTATACTGTTTTTTCTGAACACGATGAGGTAAAGAAGCGCTTGATTTCTGATTTCCCAGGTACCGCTATTGAATGTTTTGATCCTGACAACCACTTTTATCCTATTGCACGTAATCCCGGAGATGAGGACCCAGTGTAAAATAGCAATAGAGTATATAGAATTATCATAATATGTTAAAGAGGTTTTGAACCCAATGACCACACTTCAAGAGCACAAGTTTTTAACACTCTGAGGCATTGGTTATTGGAGGATTTTTATTAACTTTTGCAGTGTCAGAATTGCATTCTGATTAAGAACATTGAAGTATGAGCGTGCGATATACAATTGCTATGAAAAACAGGTTCAATATTATAGAATATACTGAACTTGTAATGTCCAAATATATTAAAGAAGAACACTGTTCTAATAATTGATGCGTAAACGTCCCAAACTCCGCCAGACACTCCTTTAATCCCTGACAGAATCAGGGA
>CAYTMK010000108.1:0-2620 GCA_964438885.1 uncultured Erysipelotrichaceae bacterium
TTTGTGATAAAGTTTTTGTACTTTCAGCTTTTGTTTCCGTTTGTCGAGTAGCTTCTCCTTTCTTATTTTTTGGTAACTTTTTCAGACTTTCTTCCTCGAAAGTCTTCTCTGCTCTCGTTTCAGTCTTTTTTCGAGTTTCCTGATACGATTCGTTTTATTGTTTAAAAATCCTGCCATCCGAACAGACTGCAAAATCTTTTAAGCCTAAGTCAGATTCCAAATTAGAACAGGCTTGTTCTCTTCTGCTTCTTCTACTAGAACAGAAACACCTTCCAGCCTTCATGGAAACAGAACCACTTTTTAGGATATGTGTTTTCGGATTGGTCGGAACCTTTTTCTTTAAGACGTACCCAATTTAATGTTGGTATTCTGATTCTGTGGGGTTCACACAAAACAGGTTGTTTTACTCCATTTCTCACAAAATACATTTTTACATCTTTGACTTTTTCTTCCAGTTCGTTTGTTTTATGATTAAAAAAATTTCTCTCTGTCTGCATTCATAATGCTTTGCTTAACTGCTTTGCTGTTGACTTCCTTAATCCATGAAATTTCAGGATTTTGCGGAAGATACTCTTAGCCACTTGGAGAAATACTGAAACAAATCTTTCTTCTTTTTCATAGATTTCTTTAGTTTGCCAGATGAAAGTTATAGACAAGCATACGCCAATTGTTCTATGTCTGTTTCTGTTGTGAAGTCGGAAAAATCTCTGTCTTTCTGTCTTATAACTTTTGAGCATTCGTCCCCCTCTGTCACGTTTTGACTGAAAAGTCTATCCGTTCTCTAAATTCTTTAGGTTTTACTCCTCACTTCCTTATGGATATGTACCATTTAAACAGTCAGTGTTTTTCTATTTATTTGGTAACTCCTTATAATAATTCCACTCCATTAGTTCCTGAAGGATCTAAGGAAAGAATTGTTTTACGACGCAAATGATATTGACGTTGAGTCCCTAAAGGTTGTCCTGAAGTTAAAAAAACAGAAAGATGTTTAAGCGGCATCACACAATAAGCTTCTGTATTGGGATCAAAAAAGAGTTCTAAAACCGCCTCTTCACTTGGAAGCAAATTGGGTTCCCAATTCTGGTCGAAAAATACCGCAGTTTTTTCAGGTAAATCTAAGTAGAGATTTTGATGCTTTAAACAGCCAGTAAAATTAGTCATCCTGATCCTCCAATTTTTCAATTTTGAAGCGACGCTTTCTAGCTAAGATGAATTCATCCTCTCCCTTGAGTAAAACGGGTTCCTTAATGGCTAAACCCTCAAAAAAAGTTCGATTGAGCGATCCAAGATCTTTTAACCAGACTCCTTCTTCCTTTGAATCGATTTCTAATTTTACATGCACTCTTGAAATGGTTGGATCATCTAAAATGAGATCTGCATCGACTGAAGATCCGATGGTAAGACCTGTAGCTGGAATTTGAACCAATAAATTGGCAGGAACATATCGGACTAATAAAATAGAATGTTTTTTGGATTGAGGTGGAGACCATAAAATGGGTTCAATCCAACCACCATCTAAAATCATGGAATCATAAAGAGCTAGCTCGGGCACGATTTGACTGGATTGAGTCGTCCATTGAAGATTGTTTTCAATTTGAGCCATAAAAATTTTCCTTTCGACTTTACTCAATTTTTAGCCTATTTTAGGAAAATCTAAAAAATTGAATAGATACGATTTAATTTTTTGTACCACTTTTGTTTTATAGAAAGCAATATACATTTACAGTTTCGTTTCCAATTGATCCTAAAATAAGAAAGAATATCACATCCTCTTTAAAGCCAGACCCAAAAGGATAAAAAAAGTAAAAATTACTTTTTATTTGTTCTCCCTTCAAAAAATTAATAGCTTTATAATCCCTATAAAATGTTTAATTTTCGGGATTTTATTCTGGTTTCTCTTAACATTTTTTCATTTTTGCTCCTAAGATAGTGAAGAATAGGAAGCATAAAAAAAGATTAATTGCTTTCATCTTAAAACTCAAATCGAGGGGAGGTGGTTAAATGACTCTTGATGAACTTCAAAATACCTATCGACTTATTGGTAAAATTGGCTCAGGTGGTGGTGGAGTTATTTACTTAGCGGAGCACAAAAATCTTCACCTGAAAGTCGTTCTAAAAAAAATCAAGGATCCCTCTAGAGATGAGGAAGTCAATCGTCTAGAAGCGAACGTTTTAAAAGGTTTGCATGACCCTGCTTTACCGATCGTGTATGACTATATAGAAGTGGATTCGGATTTATACACCGTGATGACGTACATTGAAGGAGAATCCCTTGCGGATAAAGAAGAAAAAGCTTTTGAAAGCAATGGAAGTTTTTCTTCTTCTCCAGCTTTTTCTTTAGCAGATATTCGAAAATGGGGAATGGAAGTGGCGGGAGCTTTGTCTACTTTGCATTCTCAAACTCCTCCTATTTATCATCTTGATGTAAAGCCAGCCAACATCATGATCCAACCCAACAATCAGGCGGTTTTGATTGACTTCAATATTTCTTGGGATGGGAAAAATGTTTCTCGTTTTGGATATACCCCAGGATTTAGTGCTCCTGAACAAGAAACGATTTCCAATATTCTTCATCGAACCAACAGCATTCCCGATTTATCAGTCATTACTCCAGCGGCTG
>CAYTMK010000109.1:0-2589 GCA_964438885.1 uncultured Erysipelotrichaceae bacterium
CCAAGCATCGCTTCAAAGTGTAAATCGGGCATGTCTTTGTAGTGTTCAATGATTTTCCAAATCAAATCGCCATTCATAATAGAATAAACATCCTTTTGGTCACGACGAACGTCGTAAAGAACGCCTCCATTCATGCCCACTAAGAAGCTAATAGAATCTTCTAAACCCCAATCTTTGGCTAAAATGAGACCACTTTCTACGGGTCGACCGGAAACCACTCCAAATAAAATCCCATGATTTTTCAATTGGCGAATGGCTTCTTTCGTGGCCTCAGTGACTTTCTTTTCACTGTTTAAAAGCGTGCCATCAAGATCAGTAGCAACAAGGGTGACAGTTTGTGGTTTTTCTTGGATCATAAAAAATTCCTCCTTTTTTTTACTTTCTATCTTCAGTTGAAGTCTAGAGGATGGTCTCTTTGGCGGCTCCTTTTTCAAGGGCCAATTGAACAGATTTCAAAATATCTTGTACTTGTTCTTGAGATTTTTGATTTTCAATAAGACCTTGATTTAAAAGATTTGTCAATGGCTTTTTCCAATAGCTTTCGTTTAAAGCGATTTGAAAAGAAATCGGATAATTTAAATCAAATACGAATCCCAAAAACGAAATCCAAATATCCAGTCCAGATTGACGATCTTCTCGTCGAACGCATTGTCCTTTTTGGATGGCTTCATAAACCTTAGGAGAGATCACAGCTTGGCGCGTTTTTTCTAAAGTTTGGCCAGACGTAATGGCGGGATCTTCGGTAGCCGCAACGAAAAAGATATCCAATTTATCCGCATCTCGAACGATTTGATCAAGCGTACGTTGAAAGCCTTGATGATCGAAGGGAATTTCCCATAAACCATGGGCATAGACAGCTTGAATGATCAACTCTTGATCTTCTTTAGAGAGATCAGAAAGAAAGCTCGGATGTTCGCGTAAAATTTTAGCCCCCAATGCGGCATGGTTGACGCTTTTGACATCATAAAAAGTGTGGTATTGCTTTACTTGTTCAAAGCGGCCAAGATCATGAAACAAAGCAGCTAAATGAACGAGCCATCTTTCATGGTCGCTTAAAGGTAAACTTTGCGCGATTCGATCAGCCTTTTTTACTACCCGCCACGTATGGTTGTATTTAAGGGCAATTTGTGGATCAGTAAGATCATAAGTTTCCACATAGCTATTAAAACGTTGTTCTTCCTGCATAAAGGTCCTTTCTCAAGGTGTTTTACGATTGATAGTATCTCAAAACAGACCATTTAGAAAGACCTTTTGAAGTCAAAGCGAACCTCCTATCTTTAGTTTGATCTTTTCAAGAGAAGAAAACTTTTTAGTGCCCATCTTTATTTTTTAACCTACATAAAAAAGAGTTTCCTTTTTGGAAACTCTTTGAAAAATCAATACGGGGTAAAGAGAAAAAAACGTTATTGCCACGTTTTGATGGAGAAATCCGTACCATCACTTAAATCTTCTTTGAGTAAGCCACCAACACTTGCTTCAAAGTCTTCGGCTTCATCTGCATCTAAGCCTTCTACTTCTGTGACGTTGCGTACGTTTACATACACTTTTTGATCGGTGGTATAGACAGCATGGAAGATATTGTTGCCTACTTCAGTTAACACACCATTTTGATCGAAATCAAAGTAGAAGGTTTCCCCTTCGATATCATCTAGGCCAAGAACGACTTTTCCATCCAAATTATCCACTACAGGAACCAAACCAGCCGCAGCCGCTTTATAGGTCGCTAAGTCCTTGACTTCTAAATTCAATCGATACCCTTTCCGTTTTTTCTTGACGCTATAGGTATAAAGAGAGGAATTGTGAATGGGATCTACGCTTCGGGCTAGACCACAGTTGATAACGCTGTCGCGTAAATTGGTGGCCATCAAGGTTTCTTTATTATAGGTAGGCGTAAAGACTTCAGTCACACTCCCTTTGAATTGCTCATGCGTATCTGTAGTGGAAACCACAAGACCTTTGTTGTCTTCCTCACTCTCACCCATCGAAATTAAAACACCAGTACCCGAGATGAATTCATCAACGGAATTGGCCAAATCGCTAAAATCGGCGATCAACACATCGCTTTCATTGGCCGACATCCCATTCAAACGGGCCGTTTGGTATAACAAATGCGCCGTAACAAAACTGGATTCACTGGCGGTTTGGTATTCGTAAATTTCTCCATCACCTTCACTTTCCAAAACACCATTGTGGGCTTCAACAGTATTTTGGAAAATGTTCATCCAAGCCTCTTCCGCCTTAGCATCATCCTCGACATTGGACAATAAAGCGTTGAGCAAAGCATTATTGGTTTGAGCCTGGATGGCTACATTGCTTTGGCTAGAGGCTTCACTTGATTCTTGGCTAGAATCCTTGCTGGACTCTTTTTCACTAGTTGATGATGACTTGCTTGTAGAAGAAGCTTTGCTTGTGACACTTGATTCCTTACTGCTTGTACTTGAAGAGGTGGTAGAAGTCGAGCAACCCGCCAAGAGCGCGGCGCACACCAACAGCAATCCACTGCGTTTTAAGATAGGTTTCATTTCATTCCCTCATTTTTCTTTCTTTTCTATTCATCACTTTACAACAACTTTTCATAGACTGGCAGGA
>CAYTMK010000110.1:0-2361 GCA_964438885.1 uncultured Erysipelotrichaceae bacterium
CCTACCATTTCTGGGTCCAAAGCGGAAGTGGGTTCATCAAACAACAAGACTTCTGGATCCATGGACAAGGCTCTGGCAATAGCGACGCGTTGTTTTTGGCCACCTGAGAGTTTGGTGGCGGGTTTCTTTAAAAACTGACTCATTCCTACCCGTTCCAAATGTCCACGTGCAATGTTATCGGCTTCTTCTTTGGAGCGCTTTAAGACTTTTCGCTGGCCTAATAAGCAATTGTCCAAGACGTTTTTGTTTTGGAACAAATTGAAGTTTTGAAACACCATGCCAACTTTTGAGCGATATTCTTTAGGAGTAAGAGAAGAATGTAAAACATCCTTTCCATGAAAGCGAATGGTTCCGGAATCAGGAATTTCAAGGAGATTGATGCAGCGCAAAAGCGTACTTTTCCCCGAACCAGAAGAGCCGATGATGGAAACCACTTCCCCTTTTTGAATGGAGAAGTCGATATCATGGAGCACTTCTTGTGCCCCAAAGCTCTTTTTTAAGTGGGTAACTTGAATGATAGGCTCGCTCATGAGGACATCTCCATAAAGAAAGGTTTCTTTTTGCTTTCTGTTTCATCTTTGGTGAATTGTCTTTCGATGAGATTCAAAAGCCAAGTGGCTAAAGTGGTAAGAATCAAATAGAGAACCGCAGTATCCAAATAGATTTCCACAAAGCGCATGTTGCTTCCGGCAATCGAAGAAGACTGGAAGAACAATTCCGTTACCGAGATGACATTCATCATACAAGAATCCTTTAAATTGACAACGAGCTGATTGCCAATGGCGGGAAAGGTGTTTTTGATGGCTTGCGGAAAGATGACATAAATCATCGCTTGAAAGTTGCTCATTCCAATCGCTTTACACGCTTCAAGCTGACCAGGATCCACGGATTGAATGCCAGAACGCAAAATTTCAGCCATATAGGCTCCTGTATTGATAGAAATGATGACATATCCGGCCGTAATTGGACTCCAGCCAATCACCGGACGCAAGAGATAGTAAATAAAAGCAGCTTGAATCATCATCGGGGTTCCGCGAAAGACCCAGATGTAAAATCCCGTAAAAACCCGTCCAAATTTTTTTAAGGCTTTTGTAAAGGCGGAATCCAAAGGATCGATGGGAATGGAGCGAATGGCTCCGATGATCAATCCAATTAAAAAGCCAAAAAAAGTACCGACCACCGCAAAAGAAATGGTGACTTTTACGCCATACCAAAACATCGGCCAATTTCGAAGGAGGGCACTCCAGGCATAACTCCAATCAATGGTCATAATCGTCTTCGACTCTCATGTCGAATCCTCCCTTCTACCATAAAGAAAGTGCGAGTACGCTACCCGCACTTTTTTTTATTCATCACTTGTTGGAGCGTTGTTTACCGCATTGACCATCATCTCAGAGCGTGCATCTTGAGAGATTTCATCCAAAGCGCTTTGAATATTTTTAAACTCTTCCGTATCTCTAGTGTTATTTTTGAGTCCAATCGATACAGAGGTATCGACATCAAAGCCTTTTCCTTCTTCAAACATGATGAAAGTCAAATCGGGATTGGCCCCTACAATGCCTTGCGCTACAGGCAGTTCGGCCGTAATCGCTTCAGCTTCTCCGGTTTGTAAAGCCAAGATCAATTCCGGATAGGCGGCTTTTGGAGTGACATGTTCTACCCCTTCAATTTGATCAATGATCGTATCATAGTTGGTATTCTTTTGACCGATGACTTTGTGACCACTGAATTGTTGAATATCGGTAAACGAGGAAACATCACTGTTGGCCGGAACGATCAAAACCATGTCAGAATTGTAGTAAGGTGTGGTAAAATCCATACCTTCTTCTCGCTCTTCATTGGCAGTCATACCCGCAATCACCGCATCAATCTCGCCTGATTCCAAAGCGGGCTGCAAGCCATCCCAGACGATTTTCTTGACCACGAGCTGTTTATCCAATTTATCGGCGATCTCTTGGGCAATCATCACATCGTACCCATCGCAATATCCCGCTCCACTTGGAAGTGCGACGGATGTCTCGGTGCTATTGGTGGTTTGCCAGTTAAAGGGCGCATAGTTGCATTCCATCCCAACGGTAAACGTGTCTTGATTAGAACTTGAACTCGACGTACTGCTTTCACTTGAAGAACAGCCTGCAAGAAGCATTAAAGCACAAGCGGCTATCCATACTGTTTTTTTCATATTCGTCCTCACTTGGAAAACAAAAAAGCTGTGGACTCCCCACAGCCGATAAGGTGATGCCAAGATAATGCCTCTTCGACCGAAGGAGCCTGCAACGTATTTCCCTGCAGTCCAAACAAGAAGTATGCCTACTTTTTGTTTTCGGCGAGGATTGCCTTTTCCTTTTTTCTTCGAATGCC
>CAYTMK010000111.1:0-2348 GCA_964438885.1 uncultured Erysipelotrichaceae bacterium
ACTTACTGAATAGGAATTTATAAAATCTTTAGAGGAACAATGGTATGAATTCGATTAAATATATAATGCTGTTATGGGTAGGGGCATTGTTTTTGATGTATGGCTGTTCATCTGATGTAAATCAATTAGAGGATATAAATGATCAGAAAAGTTATCCTATTATATCCAAAATCATGAGAAATCTTTCTACTCAAGATCTAGGAGATGAGTACGATATTTATGTAAATTGGAGATTATCTGCTATTTATACAGTTGAAATCAATCTACTTTTTTTCCTTAATCAGGAAACAGGTAATATCGAATGTATAAATTCAAAACCTCTTATTATATTAAGAGAAAATAATAATATAATTGGTGTTAACCAAATACCTGAAAATATGGATGGAGACAAAAAAATTATCCAATACATAGAAGCTGATTATGATGAAAGAGATCAATCTTTTAAAGTGAATTTCTACATCGAAGTCATTGATAATAACCTTAAAACGATTAGTAAGCAAGGTTCAATAACCTTACAAATGAATAGAGAAAAGATGGAATTTACCATAAAAGAATATTCACTTCACTGAAAGAATATCACACCAATACCATCGATCCGTTTTAAAATTGCTTAATTACCTATTACTAGATTTAAGCCTCCAAAGAGTAAGCTATTGCTAATCTAATTTGGAGGCTTTTTAGGTATTCTGAAAATCTTTTGAGCGATTGGATCATTATTAGCTCACGACTCAATGCAATTGGAATCCAGCCTTTGTTGGCGAATCCAAGAAAGCGAATATTTTTGTTCTTCTTTATTCGTAGCAATTCCTGAAGTAAACATCTATTCCTAACTTTTTCGAGCATAGCTTCCATCCAAAAATAAAAGAACAAATTTTCCTTAATGAATTTTTTCTATATCTCAATAAATTGGGAATTAGGTTGAATGATGAAGAAACTATAAAATTCCTGATAATAAACTAAGATGTAATCTTTAATTGGCTTAAAAGATTTAATTCACAATGGTCTGAAGTCAATTGAGAAGATCATTTTCTATTTTTTATTAGAAGTTATCTGCTTTTATTAGTTTTTTTGTCTTAAGGTTTGAGAAAAATAGAATGAAAAATAAAAAAGACACCTACGGCTTTGGTGTCTTTTTTTCTTTTTAATAAATTTCCTCGATTAAAACAGGGCCACGCATGTTGCGGATGCTTCCTTCAGTAAAGATGGGCATTCCAATTTCATACATGTCTTCATATTGGCTGTAGCCATCAAAATAGAGAACGATTTGTTGCCAAGGAACGTGATAGCAGAGCACTTCTTCCCCACCTGGAGCTAAATTCGCTCCAAAGATATTTAAACGTTTAGGAGTCAGAAAGGAACGCTCATTTGAACCTGTTTTTTGAAGCTCTACTGTCATGGGAAGCAAACGTTCAAAGGCGTGGCCTAACTCGGTGTCAAATAGTTTATAAATGACTTCATTGCCATATTGGTCAGAAAAACGAACTTTCATAGCCAAAACCCTTCCATTTCTTGGTAAACAATTTTTCTTTCGATTTTATTGTAATGTTATCTCTTAACACTTCAAGATTGAGTTTCTTTTTTCTTCTCACTCTCTTCGTCTGGATGCTTACATCCAAGAGCAATCTGACCATTTTGAAGACAGCGGATATCATCACGACTCCAACGTTCTTTCCCTTGGACACAAAGATTGGACATCCGGTTTTGTTTAAGACGTACAGGATAGGCTGGAGGGCTCACCACGGTTGCGCCTGGTTCTACGTTACGAATGACAATTGCTCCCGCTCCTACTTTGGAATCTTTCCCTAAAACAATGTTACCAATGATCTTTGCTCCTGCTCCAACCAATACATTGTCTTCTACAGTAGGATGACGTTTGCCTCCAATCTTTCCTGTTCCTCCAAGCGTTACACCTTGATAAATTTTGACATCGTTACCAATAATGCAAGTTTCTCCGATCACCACTCCAGTCCCATGATCAATAAAAAAGCGCTTTCCAATGGTCGCTCCAGGATGAATATCAATACCGGTTTTCCGTTGAGCTCGTAAGGAAAGCCAACGAGCTAAAATAAAATGTTTTTTCTGATACAACTTATGCGTAAAATACCACGTTTTAATGGCTTTATACCCTGGCATCATGATGATTTCTAAACTGGATTTCAAGGAGGGATCCTGTGCCATGAAGCAGGCTTTCTCTTCTTTCAAAAAAGCTCGATAACCCAAGATAATCAACCTCCTTTCCACGATTGATGATTAGGATTTTCTGCTTTTCATTTTAATTGAAATTGCTGTATTCTTAGAGTTTTTATCTCAAGAAAACAGCAACCAAAATTTTAAACTCTAAAAAAGCA
>CAYTMK010000112.1:0-2289 GCA_964438885.1 uncultured Erysipelotrichaceae bacterium
GGATCATCCCCGCACATGCGGGGAAAAGGCTAACGAACCCCTTTATTTATAGCATACTCTAAAGCGAAAACTTTCAATTTCATTTAAATTTTATAGAGATTTTTTCTCTTAAGAAGAGATTGATTGCTTTAAGCTGTGGGCTCCATTGTTTTTCTTTTATCACAATTCCCTTTTCCTACTTCTTTTCATGTGAAGGATCAGGAAATCCTAGAGTTAAATTTTTGTCCTCAACTTTTCTCGCTTTGTTTTGATTCCACCAAAACAATAGAAAGAAAAATTAAAATTCCACCAATCCAGTGAATAAAACTCATATTTTCATGCAATAAAATCGCACTAAATAAGTTAGCCCAAAGACACTCGGTAGCCAATAAAATCGAAACGCTAGAAGGAGAAGTATAACGTTGGGCGATGGTTTGCATCAAGTAACAAAGGAAGGTAGAAAAGATAACCAAATAACTCATAGAAAGCCAGCCTTGTGTCCCAATATGATTGGGCCAAGGAGAAAAAAGTCCAAAGGGAAGAGAACACAAAGCAGCTACGCTCAATTGAATGGCGTTTAATCCATAGGCAGAAGCCTGCTTGGCTTGGTCTAAGCTCATAATTTGTGCCGCAAAGAAAAGAGCACAGCTCAATGATAATAAATCGCCCAAACGCAAAACAAAGCTTCCTTGGCTTAAAGATAAACAACCGATTCCCACTAAGCAACAAATTGAAGCGATTAAGACGATACGATTTGGCTTTTTATGAAACACAATCCACATTCCATAAGGCACCAAGACCACATACACGGCGGTTAAAAAGGCATTCATCCCAGGATCGGTAAGATCCATGCCAAAAGTTTGAAAGGCAAAAGCCGTATAGAGAAAGAGACCCGACCAAAAACCAATTTGAAGCTCTTCTTTTTGGATTTTCTCTTGGTGCCATAAAACGGGAAGCCAAGCCAGTACACTTGCTCCTACAAAGCGGACACACAGCAAAGCAAAGGGAGAAAATATTTCCAAAGCAAGATCTGTGGCGACGAATCCACCTCCCCAAATGAGGGCGGTCAAAATACATAAAAAATTTGCTTTTTGTTTGCTCATAAATTCCTCTAGCTTTTTATTGTAGAGCCTCTTTTCCAAAAGCCCTATACTAAAAAGCCGCTTCTAGACAAGAAGCGGAGAGAAAATAGGAGACTGGATGGTTAAACTCCAATAAAGCCACCGGTTCACAGGATTGAGCATTGATTTGATCCGATTGGGCTTGAGTGATCATTTTATTTTTGACCATAGCCTTAAGCACGAGTTGTTGCTTGGCTTTGGCTTGCTCATAGTGATTTGATAATTGAAAGTAAGCCGGCGATTGAGGAATTCCAGCAAGCATCGTCGCTTGACCAGCACTAAGATTAAGAGGCGTAACGCCATAATAACCTTGGCTTGCTTGTTCAATTCCTTGAAAATTATCACCATAATTGATGATGTTTACGTATAAAGACAAGATGGTTTCTTTAGAATAGCGTTCACAAAGGCGAGTGGCTAAAACAATTTCAGCCGCCTTCCAAACAGGAGTCCCATCGTATTGCTTATAGAGATTTTTGACCACTTGCATCGCAATAGTCGAACCACCCGATGAGGGAATAAAGGGCAACACTTGGCTGGCCGCGGCTCTTGTTAAAGACATTAAATCTACGGCTCCATGTTCATAATAGCGCGCATCTTCAATCGCAATGGTTGCTTGATATAGGATTGGATTGACTTGATCATAGGGAACATAGTTTGGGGAAGTGAGGGCTTGGTTCACTAAAGCATCTAAAGATTGTTTGGCCTCATATTCATCAGCGCGTTGAATTCCATCGATAAAAAACCAAATGGAGCCAGCTACGATTAACGCAAAAATAAGCAGAAATAAACGCTTTAAAAATTTCATCACCTATCCTCCTTTGGTGATTTCATGGCTTTAGCTTACCATTCCTTTCTCAAAATAAGCCTTCTTGTTCCCTTGCATCTTTCTTACGTCAAAGACATCTTTTCTTTCTTTCTTTTTGAAAAAGAAAGAAAGAAAAGATCAAAAAAAAATCCCTTAAGATGGGATCTTTTTTTATTTTTTCGATTTGGTTTTGGTAGAACTTGTAGAAGTGTTTCCTGCTCCATTAAAAGCCTTCATGACCTGCCGAATCTGCGCCTCAGTGGGTTTACGGCCCATCTGTAAATACATGGCACGAATCATTTTTTCATTGATCGGCGGATTTTCCTTGATCTCCTTTTCAAATTTTCGTTTGGTTAGAAAAAAGGCAACCGCAGCGCCAATAGC
>CAYTMK010000113.1:0-2267 GCA_964438885.1 uncultured Erysipelotrichaceae bacterium
TTTCTTTTTCAAAATGTCAAGATTTGCTCAGTCCAAAACAAATCCAAATTCTTTGTCTAGGCTTAGCTATTTTAACAGCACCTTATATTATGCTTATTTCTCCCCAAGGCTAAATCACCCACAAAAGCCTAAAAAAGGAAAAGCTTTCCAAAAGTGGATAAGTCTTTTTGCTCCATATAAAAATCAAATTCCTTTCCAGCCTTTGGCTGGATTTTTTTGATCCATTTTATTAGGTCTTAAAGGCCTTGAGATTTAAATAAGTCGGCCATTTCTTGCGAAGATTCGATCATTCCCCTTTGAAACCAGATATCAATCCAGCCGTAAAGCGCATACGCTACAAAAGCAGAAGCATACACTTTTATTTTTTCATCTTCTCTCCTTAATCCACAAAGAGTTACAATTTCTTCTTTAAGAAAATAAATCAAATCTCGTTTTTGTAAAAGCGCATAAAAATCACGATGGGCTTCAAAATGGGCGATTAGTACTCGAATTTTTTCACTCAAGGGAATTTCTGGTTCCTTTTCCCATTTTTTCGTCCACTCTTCAAACAAATTATGAAGATAAGCCTTTAAAATTTCCTCTTTATTCTTGTAATTTCGATAAAAGGAGGCTCGACTTACTCCAGCTCGATCCACTAATTCGCAAATGGAAATTTCCAGTAGGTCTTTTTCACCCAGAAGTTCTAAAAAAGCCTTAGTAAGATGTTCCATCACATAGGTATTGCGTTCTTTATTGGGGAGAGTTGTAACATTCTTCTGGTTTTGTCTCATTTTTATCCCTTTCTTTACCTTCAAAAATTGAGCTGATAAGGTTGTCTTATAGAGTCAACTGTATCAGCAAAGTCTAAAAGAAAGGAAGTTTTATGACAACTAAACGAAGGCTCAGAGTAGTGTTTATTTTCATTATTGCCTTTGTTCTGGGTCGCTTAGCTATACGTGGCCTTTTGAATTTTCTTGTGGGTGGAACGCTTTTTGGAGGAAATATTTTATGAGTCCAGAAGATTCCAGTTCAAAGAAAAAAGGACGAGGCTTCTGGGTCTTTATGTATGTTCTTACTTTTGTGGTAGGTTTTGGGTCAGGCGCTTTAAGTAAATCCTTAAAGCCTTCCTGGACGAAAAATTATACGGTAGATTGGAATGATTCCATTGGAAAAGAGTACGCTAATATTCCCTATGGTCCAGAAAAATCCAATACTTTTGATCTGTATGTACCAGCCGAGCATAAAAAAAGTTATGGCTTGGTCGTTTATCTGCATGCAGGTGGCTTTACTACAGGAGATAAAAGCGATGACCGATCTATGTTAGAGTGGTTGTGTTCGAAAGGCTATGTGACCGCTGGAATCAATTACACTTTGCGCAATGAAGCCAATCCTCAAGCCAGCGTTTATGCGCAATCTCTTGAAATTAAAGAGAGTATTCCAGTAGTCATTGCCGAAGCGAAAAAATTAGGATATCCCATTGACGAAATGGCGATTGGTGGGGGATCAGCTGGACACACTTTGGCGTTGTTGTATGCCTATCGTGATGCCCATCAATCTCCTGTTCCCGTTAAAATGGTTTTTGGAGCCGTTGGTCCTTCCTCTTTTTATCCTGAAGATTGGACGAATTACGGATTGGACAAAGATACTCCAGAGGTTAAGGAAGCGGCAGCCGGATTATTTGGAATTATGGCGGGAAAGACGATCACCTCTGATTTATTTGGCACTCCTGCTTATGATGAAGCGATGAAAGATATTTCGCCTCTTTTGTGGGTCAAAGACGATACAGTTCCTACTTTGATGGCCTACGGTCAATACGATAAAGTGCAACCCTTTAAGGCTTCCATTCGTCTTGATCAAGCTTTAACCGATCACCATGTTCCACATGATTATCTGGTTTTGAAGCATTCTGGACATGGTTTACAAAACGACAATAATGAATTCCATGAGTATTACGAAAAATTAGAAGAATATTTGAATCGATACATGCCAGTAAAATAAAAATGGATTCAATAAACTCGAGTAGAGCTTATGATTAAAAATGAACTTTTTGAAGAAAAAAGCAGAGAAGTCTCATTGGCCCGAGATGAAGAAGTTTCTTTATCCACTCTAGAGATTTACGAAAATTTAAGTTTCATAAGGCTCACTTTATAAAAACTATTTTAAATTTAGACGAAAAAAGAGCTGGAATTATGGTTCAAAATTGGGAATAATTACAGCTCTTTTAATTTTCTTATTTAAGTAATAATTTTATTCATCAATTGAATAAACATACCATCCTATGTCTTCGG
>CAYTMK010000114.1:0-2267 GCA_964438885.1 uncultured Erysipelotrichaceae bacterium
TCATCATTTTCATCTTCTTCGGGATCGTCTTCGGCTACGAGTTCTAGGACAATGTTGGGATCATCCTCTTCTGCTTCTTCTAAATAGCTTTCTTGAATCGAAGGCAATTGGAAAGCGGGTAATATTCCCGCAATTAAAAGTCCATAGCGGACAACTTCTGCCATCAAGAAGTAGGTGAAGACTTTATCCGCATAATGAATGGTTTGGGAAGTGTAATAGCCATGCAACATCCAAAGCCCAAAGGCGGCCACGGCGATTTGTAACACGGCTGCGCCCCAAAGAATCTTCTTGACCCCAGGTTGTTTGAGATACAAGAAGAAAATGGGAAGGGTCCACACCACCGCACTTAAGATGCAAAGGGTAAACATGAGGTTAATCGCAAAGACGCTGCTGTTGTCAATGGACACGAAGTTATTTTGGAAGATGTTGATCAAAATGGGAAAGAGAATCAACTCTCCATACACCACAAGTGCCATACGCAAAGCCATATGGGCATAGGCTTGGGATACTTCATGGGCTTGTCGGCGAGCGGCTTCTAATTGGCGTAGCGCTTCGATTTGAGCATTGCTTTGAAAGTCAATGGGTCCTTGGCCAGAAAACTGTGTTTCTTGAATAGGGTCTCTTTTAGAAAAGAACGGAAATTTTTTGGAAGGCGCACTTTCTTCTGGTTCCATCCTTTGAGACTCTTCTAGGACAATATCTGGAGTTCCCGCAAAGCTAGAAGCAGGCGTAACAGGAGCTGGTTGCTCATCATAATACTCTTGATACTCCGGTTCATTGAGATCCTCTTGCGGGATTTGTTGAATAGTTTGCTGGACATATTCTTGGGGATAGGTTTGGTGATTGTTTGGTTCATAATAGACAGGTTGGGTTTGAAAGAGAGGTTCTTCTTCCTGACCTTCTAGTTCCACGACATGATCAAAGAAGATTCGCGCCCACCAAGAATTTTTCAGCCATCCTCTTAGCCACAACAAATAAAATACTTGGATGAGTTCCATCGCAATCCAAAGCACATAGAACACAATAAAGCTTGAATTTTGGACCAGATCATACCCTAAAAAGACGCACCAGCCAATTTGGGCTAAAATGCCAAGAATCAATAAGATGCGCAGTTTTGGCTTTCCTTCCGAAAGCGCAAAAAAGATCATCATCCATACAATCATTTGAGCAAGCATGCTCGTCAAATAAAAGATCAAAAAGGAGTGGGGTCTTTCAAAGAGGGGTTGGGTTAACAAGAAATAGGTGGCTCCATTCCATAACCCCAATAAAAGATAGGAAAACACCAACATCGCATTGATGCGGCGTTTAGCCTTTTTGAATAACTTGAGATCGTCTTGAGTTTGTTGGTTCATAGTTCAAAGTCTAGCGAGTTTTTAAAAAGAAGAAAACTCAATTTCTCAATTTTCCATCCTTTTCTTTTGGTAGCCATTTTGGCTTTTTTCCTCTTGATTTGTGCTCTTTTTCTGACTATGGTAAGCACGTCAAAAAAGAGGAGAATAGAAATGGAAAACTATTGTGTATTGTATCGTCAAGTGGCAGCGGAGGATTTAGCGATCTCGATGAAAAGTGGTGCCTTGCCAGTCTTAGCCACTCCACGGATGATTGCTTGGATGGAAGAGGCTTCTTTTGAACTCATTGATACCAAGCCTGGTCAGACCAGTGTAGGGATTTCTTTAAAGATCAGCCACGATCGGCCTACTCCTTTGGGCCAAATGGTTCAAATCTATAGCCATTTAAAATCAATCGAAGGACGGGTTTATACCTTTGAAGTGCAAGCCTACAGCAATCAACAATGTATTGGAAAAGGTGTCCATAAGCGGGCTATCGTCAACATTGAAAGCTTTTTGGACAAAGCATTAAGCAAGGAAGGCGCTTAGAGGCTTTTTTTGTGGCAAAACATGGTAGTTTTTACTTATTTTTGTAAAATATAACCTCTACTTCTTTATTTTTCGTTTTTTCCTGTATTATATAATCTTTGAGTCTCTTATTAATTCTTGTACACCAAGCGATAAAGGCGGGAGTATGGCTTGGAAAAAGAGACTGAAAAAGCTCTTCAGGAGAACGTATCATGAAAAAAGAATTTCTCTTGATTGTAGATGGCTCCTCGCTTTTGGCCACGAGCTATTATGCCTCTTTGCCTAAGCCAATTCGCAAAGAGAAAAATGAGGAAGTAAAAGAAACCATGTATCCCGTGCTGTTGCGCAAAGACCCGCAAGGGCATTACTGCAACGCTTTGGATTTATTTTTTCACACGTTGTTTACAATCA
>CAYTMK010000115.1:0-2149 GCA_964438885.1 uncultured Erysipelotrichaceae bacterium
GCACAAAGGTAGTAAAAATTTCTAATATATTGGTTTTTCACGATTAAGTTTTTTTTAAATCTTCTTCTCCGAAAATACTGATAGTCTATGATTAGCCTTTGGGAACTTATAGGCTCATTGAGTATGGGTGGATGGTGAATAATGGATATAGGGAGCTTTCGGTGGTTAGGGAGGAGAAGACGAGTTGGTCGGAGATGGAGGCAATGTATTCGTTGCGGTGTTGGCACACTTGGCGGTCGGCTCTAATGGCATTCGTTTGGAATGGCGAGATGAATAGAACTCGATTTGCTTGATATGCTTCCTTAAATGTTGGAGGAACCTTCTTATAAATTGAGCGAGCGAGTACACAAATTATTCCGCATTTCCCTTTTAGCAGGAAGTCAAGAACTTCTCGCTCCATTTGGGAATGAAAACCACTAACGATGGAAACATCCTCATTTTTCGCTGATTCCAACGCCCAATCAAGGGTCGGGATCACCGATAGAGAAGCAATCTTGCGTCCAGCAAGAAAGCCAATTAGATGATTGTCAAGCAGAGCAATGTTCCCAAGTGATTCCATTTTATTCCCCAGAATCGTTTAATTCATCACCCATGCGATATTTGATATCGTAGTTGATGATAAAGTCAAGTTCTTCGTCAGTAAAACCATAGTGTGTAGCCAAAATAGTATCTATTTCGTCTATTATGGGCTTAGAATAACGAGGATAGAACTCCTGATATATTACTGTCCCTTTGGACTTATATTCAGTAGTTTTAATAGCACTGTTTTGATTAATATTTACCATTAATTTTTCATTAATCACCGAAACTTCTTTAAGACAAGAGGAAGGGAATCTAAATCTTGCCATATCCTTTACAGTCAGATGATAACAATCAGAATATATGAAATACAATAAAGCAAATAAGCTACTGTTTATAAGACCACATACTCCTTCAGCCTCATACTCATCTTCAAAATATAATTCACGAAGTGTAGAAGAACGACCGTTTATTCCATTAGTGGAAAAAGTTTGTTCAAACGTTATAGCGATATTATAATATGCAATTCCTGCATTACGATAAAACATCGAATATCCGTTTTTACGAATTATGTCGTATATACCACTGAACCTTTTTGCTTTACTAATAATTGATAATTCTTGCTTGGAACCCACTTTGGGGTATATTGGTTCAGTGGAAGAGAATGGATTCGATTGAAAATGAATTTTGGAGGTAAAAAGGTGTGGACGCTCTAAATTAGACCATCGTAAATAATCAGTTGAAAATACGGCTGGATTACCCATTTTTGCATTTTTACACGACAGTATTGTAAACTGACTTCTAACACCTTCAAATAATTTTCCAGGATGCCAATCACCAGCTAAATTAATAAAATTAGTCACTGACGGACCATGTAAAACAATGTCTCTTAAAGGTTGCATTCTCTCTGTGGTCAAAATCGACATAGGAATAATAAAAGAAATGTTCCCATTCGTATTTATAATATTAAAACTTCTTTCCACAACAAATGCGTAAAGATTGCTACAAGATATGGTTTGGGTACAATTTACTTTATAAACTTGAGAAACCGTTTTTCCTGTCACTGAATCACGCTTGTTATACTCTACGTACGGAGGATTGCCGATGATTACGTCGAAACCGCCATTGCCCACTATGATTTGGTAGAATTCTGCAAGCCAGTGGAAAGGTTGATGGGTTTTTAGCCATTCATCATAAGGCTTTGAAGAAGTGGCAGAATGAAGGCGTAGGTTCAACTGCTCATTGAGTTTTTCAAGACGGAGACGGAGGTCATGCTTGGCTTGCTTAAATGCCGCCAAATCTTCTTCTTGATTGAGTTGAAGGGACTTGAAGATATTATACGTTGCCGAAACTTTACGCATTTCTTCTTCTATTTTCTCCTTGAATTCTTGATTTGCAAGATCTTCGAGAATGTCTCTTGCCGTGGAAAGATCGCGTTCAAGTTCTTCCTTGTTGGCGTATCCTACGAGGGTGTTGCCACAACGGATATTGAAATCAATGTCCGGGAGAGGGTCGAGACCAAGATTGTCAGCGCGACGGTCAACGTCGACAACTGCCACCATCTTCAGGAAAAGACGAAGCTTGGCTATTTCAGTAGCCTCTACCATTATATCTACCCCATAAAGATTTC
>CAYTMK010000116.1:0-1989 GCA_964438885.1 uncultured Erysipelotrichaceae bacterium
CTATGGCAAGGCTTGAGGAAACTAAATCATTTTACCTATTTTAGAATCTTATATTTTCGAATTGGATCACCAGTGGGATCCCATGCGGTAAAAAGAGTTTTTAATTTTGAACTTACACTTATTCCAGCCATCACTCTAAGTAAATTAGGATGTGTCTTAAAGTTTTCACGATAAAAATGGTTTCTTGTTTGCATTCCATTAAGCATAATCGCCCTTTTCTTTTGAGGTGAGTTATGGGCTTTGAGTTTCTCTAAATCTCGTGCCGCGTCTAAAAGAAACTCTTCCCAACAGCTCCAATAATGATATTGATTTTTAAATTCTGGATTTTCTTCATAAGCTTCACAATAAAACCTAGCTTGAGACTTAGCGTAATCTATCCAATTATTTAAAATTTCAATCATTCGCTTGGTGGGCAAATACCACTCTTTTTTTTTAGGTTTTTAAGTCGCTCAATCTCATTTTCATGCTCCTGAATAGCATTCTTAAGCCGCTTCCTCTCATCGTCTTTCATGAGATGACTCTTCAATTCCAAAGAATTTTCAAGATTAGTTTTTCTTTCTCTTACCTTCCCAAGCTCAAGATCTAACACCTCAGAATTTTCCAAACCGATTCCATAGGTAGCAATTAGCTCTTTTTCAATTTGCTCTCCAACATTCACTTGATTCAGTGTCTGGGCCAAAGCCTTCACGGCCAATAAAAAAAGAAAGGGTAGGGGTTGACCTTGACGGATTCCCTTAACGATTCGAGAAAGCGCTTCTCCGTTTTGAATTTGTAAAGAGGAAAGAACTTGTTTTTTAGCAGACTCTTTTCTTTTAGTGGCTGCCTCTTCTTTACGTTGTTTCTTGGCTTCCTCTTCCTGGAGCTTCTTTTCCTCTTCTTGTGCTTTTTTCTGATCTCTTTCTTCTTTCAAACTTTCAAAAGAAATAGGAGAGTCATCTTCTTGGCTTTCTGGCGATTTTTCTAAGGAATCTTGAGTTTGTGTCTGTTTCTTAGACTCCAAAAAACTAAAATCAAGACTCATAATCATTCCCTTTCTTCAAAGAGGTTAAAGGCTGGATAGTAATCAAAAAAAACAGATTTTCCGGTCTTTCCTCTTCGGTTCTTCAAAATCTTTAACTCAATTCGTCTAGGATCTTCAGATTTAGCCGCATCCACATCGAAATCTTTTACTCCTGCTCCTTCTAGCTGTAAGCCAAGTAAGACATCCGTACTATACTCAATGGCTCCAGATTCTTTAAAAGCAGCCATAGAAACCGAAGAGTTATAGTTCTCACGGTTAAAAGATGAAATGGCTATAACAGGCGCTTTATAATCACGACTTATTCTTTTGAGTTCTAAAACGGCCTTGTCTGTGTTCTGTTTATCGGTAAAGTGAGGATCAGCAGGGGATAAGATTTGAAGATAGTCAATGACCACAATAGGTGGCTTCTTGGTAATCCGTACATGTTGAGCTACTAACTCCCGAATTTCTCTAACACCAATATCTCCTATCCCTTCAAACGTCATCATGTTATCTGAATAAGCTCTATAAGCTTCACTTGCTTCTTGGATAAGTTCTAATTCTGCTCTACTGTAGTTGTCATATCTATGGCCATCCGTAATTCCTAAAGCTGTCTTGGCATTACGCATATTTCCATTGGGTTTTGACCTTTCGATTAAAACAGTGTGACGACTGATAGCTTTAGAAATGAGTTCGAGTTTTGACATCTCAAGAGAAAAGATCATTACATATTCCCCATGTTGAGCTGCATAGTTTGCTATCTGGCACACAAATGTAGTTTTTCCTAAAGAACTAATTGCGCCTACACCATATAAGCCTTCTCTAAGTCCACCTTCTAAAAGAAAGTCTAGTTTTGGAAAGCCTGTTGGAATGGGTCTGGTTTTAGCGCTCTCACTCAAACCATTCTTTAAAAATTCTTCTAAAGCCTTAGTATCTGAATTTTGTTGAATCCATTCCTCTTGAATTCGGTTATAAGCTTTCTTGACCGC
>CAYTMK010000117.1:0-1961 GCA_964438885.1 uncultured Erysipelotrichaceae bacterium
TACGATAGTTATTTGGAAAGGAGGTGAATAAATGAGTAAAGATATAGAAATTGATTTACCGTCTACACCTCTTCTATCTGTGTCAGCAGAATGGAGAGATATTGCAGAAAAAGTGGAATCTTCGGGAATTTTTAAAGCTCTCAAATTCTCTTTTCCCCAAGGGTATCTTGAAGAGCTTAATAAGACTCAAGCCGCTCTAAATCGCTCTTTAGACCAAAAACAGATGAATTTACTTGCTCAATCTGCAAAAGAAGCTCAAGAACTTCAGGAAACTTACTTAGAAGTCAAAGAAGCTTTAGATAAAGGTCTCAGTCTTTTTGAAACATTAGATTGGGATGAACTTGATGATCTTGACGATGATGACGTTGTTCCTTTGTCTCCAGAAACAGAACAAACTGTAAATAATCTTTACCTTGTTTTTGTTGAAGCCTCGAATGAAAATAAACCCGTAACTAAAAGCAAACTTTTTGGATTATTAACCGCCATAAGTATCATTTTCAGTTGTATAAATGGGGCACCTATAGCCGCATCTAATCTTCAATCTTTTTCAAATTGGATCTTTTCTGGATTACAAAATCTAAATGGGGAAACTACTGATCAAAGTATTGACTCTCTCCAAGACTTCAATTCGGATTCCTTGGTTGTAGACAGCCAAACCATTGAGGATACTTCCGATCAAGATCAAGACGATAATTAGTTCCAAGTTTTTAATCTGTTTTTCCAACTCCTGAAGTGCGAATTCAGGAGTTTTTTCATAGTCTGGTTTCATAAGGCTCCTTTTCGATCGTTCTAAAAGTTCGCTCTAAAGTCTGCGTAGTCGTTATAGTTGAGTCTGTAACTACGATTTCTTTTGGATCTTCGTAGACAGCTGTCAAAGTTCGACTTTCTTGCATGGTGACTGGATCTAAGGTGAGTTCTTGGGGCTGTTGGCAAGGTAATTCTTGGAAATGCTCTTCTTTTGTGGCTTTTAAATGGAAGCCTAGAAGTAACTCTTCAAGTTTGAAATTCAAGCTAGAAAATGGTAATCCGTGGTGAAAATCGTTTAGAATTCCTTTTTTAAGTTGTATCTCAACTGCGGGATTATCAGGTTCATCACAATCCCAATAGATTTCATAGTGTTCAATTTTCTCTTTTGCTTGTGGCGAAATTTCGTCTAACTTTTGGCCAATCAAAGTCCATAAGTGTTCGAACTGTTGGGTGCGATCTTCTAAATCTTTTCGGTCATAGTTTTTCTCAAGAATCTCTATGGCTTCTTTGCACCGATTCATCTCGGCAAAAGTGATAGAAAACTCTTTAGGCATTACATAGTTAGGCCTTCCATAGTCATCTTGTTCCTTTAACTCAAAACTGATCTCATCTTTTCTGGTAGTTTGGGAAGGCCAATGCCTGTGAGCCAAGGATTGAATATCATCAAAGAATCTAGGACCATAACGATCGAGTAGTTTGCCGCCACAAGCAAAATGGTTTTTGAGAGTTTTCTTTCCCTTTTCTTCTTTCTCTTTGGCTTCTTTTTCTAGTCGAGCAGCATGTTCTGGAGTGCCTAAGAAATACTCCCTTTGAGTCGCTTTGATATGTTCTTTTTCGTCAAGCTGATTGAAGCTAAAGGCTAGGTATGGCCTAGGGCCAGGTATTATTTCCATACTTTGTGGATAATCATTTGAAAGTCCTGGCTTAAACCAAAGGGCTAACTTTTTTTCCTCGAAACGATAAGGAGGAGAAAAGTTCTTCCATCCGTATTGGTATCTATCAACCTTTTCTTGTACTTCTTGGCTTAGTTCTCCAATTTTCTCTTCCATATAGGAAAAGTAAGATTCATCTTTTTGTTCGATTTGATCCAAAGCTTTCCTCATTTCTCCAATGAGCCGAACATGAATGTCTTTTTCGTAACGTCCTTTATAAAAAGCTCTAAATCCGTCCTTTAGACAAATATGAATTCCTGAGTCATTCGAGATAATGGATTC
>CAYTMK010000118.1:0-1901 GCA_964438885.1 uncultured Erysipelotrichaceae bacterium
TCATTCCAAATGTAGAAATGGTCCATTAGGTCTTCTAAAGGCTTATTACGGAATTCATCTTCATCCATATCACCGGTTGAAGTGAGCACTTTTCCCTGTTCGTTTTTGGGCAAGTAATACGTTTCGTCAAAGAGATAATTGCGATTGCGAAACTCTGGTTCATCCAAAATCAGTTTTCGAACGTAGTCGAGTTCAGTTTCATAAGCAGAAACCAAACGCTCAAAATCATTATCCGCGGCATATTCCATGTCGTCGACCATTTCGTAATCCCCTGGGATTTCCTCTTCGACATCTTTGAATAAATCGACCACAAAAGCATGGAATCCCGGTCCACCATGACGAGTATTCGCCGAAAGAATCAAATCTTTTCCCTCTTCTCGGGCAAGAATTTTCCCCTGGGGACACACGAGAATTTCTACGTTATCTCCACGATCTTCGATTTGAACGCCTTCACGTTCACAAAGAGCACCGAGAACTTCATAGAGTTCATCCATTTCTTTTTGGTCTCTATTTTTGCAGATAAGTTGAACAAACATATTGATGAAGCCATCCTTTCCTTACCTTCAGGACACTTGTATTATTTCATCTTTATATTCTTTATACTGTTTTAATGCTCACTAACTTTTTTCTTAATATGTGATATGTGATTGTAAATCGAGAGGAATGATACAAAGTCGAGAAGGATACCAAGAGTCTTATCGGCTCTTTTGATTCAAGCCTACCAAAATAGCCCATTTCAAGAGATCAAAACGCCAAAGAAAAATAGGTAAAAATAAAACCAAGAGAAAAGAAAAAAGGCATCCTAGTATCGAAAAGGAAGAAAAAAGATAGAAGATAAAGAAGAAAAAGAAAGAAGAGAAACGATTTATGAATCAAATTGCAATGGATTGGAAAGACTATGAAGTGCTCGATGCGGGAGGAAAAGAAAAATTAGAGCGTTGGAAGAACATCATCTTACGCCGTCCAGATCCCGTGGCCATCTGGCCAATTGAAGATGAAAGAGAATGGAAAAAAGCCCATGCCATATACCATCGTTCTTCTAAAGGAGGCGGTCAATGGGAATACAAGAAGCCTTTAAATGAGTTCTGGGTCGTTCAATATAAAGATCTTCTCTTTAAGATCTCCCCCACTGGATTTAAACACACTGGCTTATTCCCTGAGCAAGCCTCCAACTGGGATTTTATTATGAAGACTATCCGTCAAGCCAAAGCGCTGCATCCCAATCGTCCCATTCGGATCCTAAATCTATTTGCTTACACAGGAGGAGCCACAATGGCTGCGGCCAAGGCAGGAGCGGATGAAGTCGTCCATTTGGATGCTTCAAAAGGAATTAACAATTGGGCCAAAGAAAATATGGAACTCAATCACTTAGAAAACGTAAAAATCCGCTTTTTAGTCGATGATGCCTTAAAGTTCATTGCCCGAGAATTACGGCGTGGACGGACTTACGATGGAATTATTATGGATCCGCCTTCTTATGGACGAGGACCCAATGGAGAAGTTTGGAAGTTAGAAGACAATATTTATGAGTTGATTTTTGAAGCCCAAAAATTATTGAGCCAAGATGCCCTTTTTTTCTTAGTCAACTTATATACCACCGGCTTTCCTCTTACCACCCTTGCTCAAACCTTAGAAAGAACGGTTGTGCGCTATCATGGCGGATCTATAGAAGTAGGAGAAACCTTATTGCCTATTACCAAAGATCAAGCTGTTTTACCGTGCGGTCTTTTTGGTCGTTGGACGAGTGATAAAGTCATTCAAGAGAATTCAGAGAATCTCTAAATCCTCAAATCTTTTGTATCGTATTCAAAAAAGTTGATCTTTTAAAAGAAGATCAGCTTTTTTTTGGAAAGAGCAAGAAAGCACTTTAAACATTTCAGCTCAATTTTTATACATAAAAA
>CAYTMK010000119.1:0-1841 GCA_964438885.1 uncultured Erysipelotrichaceae bacterium
GATATTTTTTTATTGACTACCTTTCTAAAATCCTTGTAAGCTTTAAACGTAAAAAAGAAAAGGAAGGAAATTTCAATGCGTACTAAATTTTTAGCAACCTTACTCGTTGCTAGCACTCTTTTAGTTGGCTGCTCTTCGGGAGAGAAGTCTTCTACTCCTTCAAGCACTACCGTTTCAGAATCCAAAGTGTCTTCGGTATCCTCTGAAGCTCCAAAAGAAGCTTCTTCTCAATCTAAGCCAAAAACACAAGTCTATGGTGTTGGAGAAACGGTAGAGGTAGACGGACTAAAGATCACTGTAAATTCTTCTCAAGATACCGATGATGCTGATCAATATAATACAGCTGCTAATTTAGATGAGGGCAATACTTACAACATTCTTGATATCACGATTGAAAATGATTCTGATGAAGAAGTTACTATAAGTTCGGCCCTAAATTTTGAAGTAAAAGATGGAGATGGTCGAAAAGCTTCTTATGTTTTAGCCATCCGTGGAAACGGCCAGCTTGATGGTTCTATCTTGCCAGGAGATAAAATGACAGGAGAACTAGTTACTCAAGCTCCTAGAGACGGGGAATTGAACCTATACTTTAAATCCTCTGCCTTCAACGGTTCCACGGTTAAAATCAAAGTTAGATAAAATAAAAAGCCGCATTCCTCGCTGCGGCTTTTTTCTTCCAAAATATTTCTATAATTCATACATCGCTTATGGTTGATTTTTTTTATTTAAGTTCCCTGATAACAAACGTAGCTTTTCCCATAACCTTTAAATTAGATAACTCATCTTCACCTATTAGAATGTCAGGGTATTCAGGATTTTCAGACTTCAGAATGATACCCCCAACCTTTGAAAATTGAAAAACTTTTCTTAAGGTTACTTCATCATTAAAAGCAACTAGTGCGATTTCTCCATTTCCTGCTAAACTTTTTTGATTCTCACAAATTACTAGATCATGATCAAAAATACTTGCTCCACTCATCGAATTGTTAGCTACTCTTACTGCAAAATCTCCTTTAATTGTTTTATCCAATTCAATATATTCACTATCTTCATGCTTATCGGTTAATTCGAAACTTTTACACGGGACTTTCCCTATAATCGGAATCTCACAATGGCTCTTTTTATCCTCTTTGAGTTCAATTATTTCCTTTTCTTTAAAATCATTAGGAGTTAAAGAATCTTCTAATTTCTCAAAACCCATTAAATATGGTTCAGAAACCCCTAAGGCATCCGCTAACTTAGCAATAATTTTCTGCGATACACTTCTCCCATTTTCAATTTTATTAATTGAGGACCTTGAGGAATAACCCATTTTTTTAGCCAGATCGTCTTGAGTTAATCCTAAAAATTCCCTGCGTTTTTTGACTTTCTCAGCTAAAGTCATTTATTTACCTCCTCACGTTTCTATAATAACATAGAAAAGTGTCCAAAAATGTCTACAAAAATGTTTATCGTTGTTGACAAAAATGGATCCGAAGAGTAGTCTTTTTGCGTGGACATAAGAGTCTACAAAGAAAGGAGGGACTATGACTAATACACTTAAATTAAAATCTAAAATCGAAAAGAGTGGTTATAAGTTGAGTTTTATTGCTCAGAAAATAGGTATTTCTAGAGGTTCTCTTTATGAAAAAATTAATAATAGATCACCCTTTAATCAGTTTGAGATTCAAAGCCTTTGTAAATTACTTCATATTGAATCTGGAGTCGAAATGAAGCAAATTTTTTTTGATCGCAATGTAGACACAATTGTCCTAAACACTAAAGAAAAGACAGATAAAAATTAATTTAAAAAGGAGCCTACCCATGAACCGCCGATACACACCAGACGAACTTCGCTCAAG
>CAYTMK010000120.1:0-1687 GCA_964438885.1 uncultured Erysipelotrichaceae bacterium
GAAGGCAAAGCGTTTAGTGTTTTAGAACCGTATGTCTTTGTCGAAGAAAACGGGCAGATCAAAGCCTATGATACCTATGATCAACCTGTTTCGGGCATCTTACGCTTGCGTACAGGAACGTATTATTTTGATCCCGCCAACCACAATGCGATGTATACAGGCTGGATTCAATTGCCGCTTTCTAGTTTAGACATTGTCCCTCAAAGTGCCGAATTGAAATGGGTTCAGACCAATTATGAAGTTCCCACCATGCCAGAAATAGCTTGGGAAGAAGTCGATTATTTTGAAAACAGTGAAGAAACCACGCTTTGGACTTGGTCAGAAGGGGAACTCATCGAAGTCAGTGAAAGCTCAGAAGAGGAAAAAGAAGAATCCATCGAATTAGCCAACGATTCTTCTATCACTCCTAAAGCTAGCCAAGACGACTTAGAATCCCTTTTAAAAGAAGATTCACCGTCTGCTTCCTTTGTCCATGAAGCCATGGATTCTAAAAAAGATCAAACGGCTTTGATTCCCGATGGAGAAGACTTGATCGAATTGTATTTCCAAGAGGATGGGTGTATGGCCAAAGGAGAAACGGCTTTAGAAGATGGGATTCATTTCTTTCACAAAACTTCTGGTCAACATTTGCGCTCGCAATGGGTTCGTTATGGATCCAAAACATGTTATTTCGACGAAAACGGGATTCGTTTAAGTGGAACCAAGACCTTGGATGGTCAAGTTTATCATTTTGATGAAAAAACGGGAGCGATGTCTTTGGATTTACAAGGTCTGTTGGACCAAACTGTAGACTACATTAAAGCCCATCAATATTCCAATGAAGACTATTCTCTGGGGTTACGTTTGGTCGATTCCTCTCAAAGTGTTTTTTGGAACAATCATTCGCAACAATCCGCTAGTGTCATGAAGCTCTTTGTCATGGGAGCTATTTATGAAAATTACGATGCAGCTTGCCAATACGGAGGCAAAGATGTCATCGACTCCAATTTGTACTCCATGATTTCCGTGAGTTCCAATGAAGCGTGGACGTATTTGGTCATCGTCCTTGGCCAAGGCGATTATGCCAAAGGCATTGAAGTACTCAATGCTTGGAACGAAAAGCATGGCTATACCCAAACCCGCATGGAGGGAGTACCCTATGGGAATTACACCAGTGTAAAAGATTGTGGAAAAATTCTCGAAGACATTGAAAAGGGGAAACTAAAAAACAGCGATGCGATGAAGCAACTCATCCAGCACCAATCCATCGCAGGTCGTTTACGTCGAGGATTACCCAGCAATGTAGCGGCGGGGAATAAGCCAGGTTGGTTGAGTGATACAGAAAACGATACCGTTATCGTTTGGACTCCAAAAGGAAGCTATGTCATTAGCTTGTTATCCACCAATTTGCATAGCACTTCCAATGCCCAAAATATCATGCGGCAAGTTTCAGCGATGACTTATGAATGGATGCTTCAAAATTTAGATTCGATTACTCCTATTCAACAATAAAATTTTCTCAAAACAAAAAGAGCGTATACCAAAGATCTTTGTTATACGCTTTTCCTTATTTTAGGATTGAAGTTTTTATGAGCCTAAATAGAGTGAAGTATAGTGAAGAATTTAAAGGAAAATTGGAATTTCGTGGTCTAAGCGTGCTATAAATAAAGGGGATCGTTAGCCTTTTCCCCGCATGCGCGGGGATGAT
>CAYTMK010000121.1:0-1557 GCA_964438885.1 uncultured Erysipelotrichaceae bacterium
CAAGTGATTTGCGGTTTTTCAAAAATCAAACCGCCAATCATGCTATGGTGATGGGCCGCAAAACATTTGAAAGCCTACCAGGTCTATTGCCAGGTCGTAAGCACATTGTCATCAGTCATGCTTCCAAAGAAACTTTACTCCAAGAAAAAGCCCGCACTTGGCCTAAACCGCTCGATTCCAGTCAAGTCGAAGTGTTTAATAGCCTCGACGCATTTTGCAAAGCTTATGAGTCCTATCCAGAACCCATTTATGGAATTGGAGGAGAATCGCTTTATCAAGCGTTGCTTCCCCATGCGCAAAGCTTATATCTCACCCACATTGATGCCAATTTTTTAGCCGATGTCTATTTTCCTTTCTTTAATGAAGCCCAATACATCATTACTCCTTTAGATCAAGTAAAAGAAAATGGCTATATTTATAAGCATGTACGTTACGATCGTAAGCCAAAACAAAAACAGGGAATTTGATTCTTACAAAACGAAGAGTCAATTTCCCTGTTTTTTCCTTTTTGAATATTCATATCTTCCATTCAAAATATTGATTTTTCAAGTATTAAAAAAAGTGATTGAGAATTCAAAATTTTTCTTTTAACTGTAACTTAAAATGACGAAAGAAATCGTATTTTAAGTTTTATGATTTTTCAATCAAAGGTCATACGGTTAACCTAGCTTAAACGCAATTCGTAACCATACATGGTGTTGTTTAAGTTTCTTATACAATGCCGTAAAAGGAACACTTGTCTTACAGTGATAGTGATACATCTTTTTATGACAAGGTGTTACTTAGTTCACAGTATCTATGTAACCTTGATAACTTTGAAAGGCTAACTAAACCATAAAAAAGAAATAAATTTTTCTACATTTATTGAAACTGCTGACATACCCATTTGCGGAAAAAAAAGAGGCTTAAATCAAAAATAAAATTTATAGAATGACATTGTTTTAAAAGATCTAACTACTCAAACGACTTAAGGACTAGCCGTTTTACCGTTTAGACAAAAACCCCTACCGTTTATACCTACCATATTGGAATATAAATTAAGTTATAGTTAAATATAAATAAAGTTAAGTTTCATCCTATATGAACAATTTAAAGAATACTTTTTAAGATATAAAAATTCTTTGTATTCCATTTTTAGATTGTTCCAATAAGGTTCTTAAATCTTGGTTTCAATTTGATCTTAAAGAGGTTTTTCTTTTCTCTTAAAAACTAGACTTTCTTTTTTGAGTCCGAATATAGGGATTTAAGAGCTGGTTTCAGCCTAGAAAAACTTAAGTGGAAGAAAGGAAGAGGTAAAAACACATTTAGGAAAAAATATTAAATAACGGGGAGGATTATCAATATGAGAAAGTATGGCACACTCTTCTGTGGATTTTTAGTAAACCCGATTGTATCTTCTTCCCCTGTTTTGGCCTTAGAACCTATGGAATACAGTAGTACTTACTAATTCTATAGAAGCACAAGCCGAACAAGAGGCTTTGAAGCATCTTAATGATTAGGCGCTTACTATTTATGAAAGTGAGTATTTTGACACAGATATAAACCAAAATAATCAAT